>DAOTTJ010000336.1:0-44921 GCA_034437695.1 Ktedonobacteraceae bacterium | reverse complement strand
TCTCAAGCCGAACAATATCTGTCAGATTATATGAGATTTCTCCCTGTAAGTCGAGAGGGAAAACAGGATAGCTCAGTTTTGTTTTGTTCTCATCTGATTAATGTAGACGAAGGAGGTGACTCTATCTCAAAAATGACAGAATGCCGGATAGTGAACATAGAGGCACTATCCGGCAAGTCGCTATTCCAGGCCACGGGAGCGCTCTCCCGAACAATCCCTGTTTTTGCACGCGATTAGGGACGCTGACAACGCAAGGAAATAATGCCAGGCGCAAAATGGTTGGCTTTCTGAAGGTATTCCTGCTCATTAGCCTCGATCATAAGCTTATGCATGACCACTACATCGCCATCAGGCAACGGATCAGCCGGCTGGAGACACAGTTCCATAACCGCGCACCCCTTTTCATAGACTTTGACCAGTCCACCCGAACCCGGGATACGATAGGTGCGGTTCTCATGCGCAGGACTCGGTACTTCCAGGTACCCAAATTTGATTAACTGCTGATACTGCCCTTCAGAAAGCATCTCTCTGAGCAAGGCCTTAGCTCGACTCTCAGCCGAGAGATGCTCGCTCATCGACTCGCCAAAACGCCCAACACGACCAACACGCGCCTGCGAGAGGTAGTAGATGACAACTACCAGGATCACCAACCAGATCACCAGTATAAAACTCAGCGTGGGAAACATAGAGCCACCTTCCTTAACCGCCTACAACACGAGGCACCACTACTATCTGCTCCAGGGTACTATCAAAGTGCTCTATACGTTCCACAGGTTTACCGGTTTCAACGCGAAAAGCGGTAGCCCCTCGCGCTCGCTCCACGTTAAAGATGCGCTCAGCCTCACGTACCGCTGCCGCTGCCTCTTGATCCCCACCACCAGCCTTTTGATGATCCCACACAACACGCTCATCACCACGTCGGGACATAACCCGTAGCATACCCATAGCCTGTCTGCCTTCCTTTGCGTATTCAAACATTCTCGACCACACTAGGCTGTATCAACCGACCGACTGACACATGCTGGAATAGAATGAGCATAGCACGCAATATGCACAGAGTCAAGGACAGCAATATAGAACTGGGCTTTCCAATTTTGCGCAAGCCTGCGGCTTGCGCCCCCACCCCTGGGTTTTAGAGTGCGAGCTGCGGCGACTGGCGGCCGCCAGTCCCCGCAGCTCGCACTTTTGGGCAAGGCTATGGAATGCTCGACATGTGGCCCCTCCCCCTGAACAGACGATCGAGTTGTGAGCATGGAGGCCGCCTCCACGCTCACAACTCGATCCCAAAACCCTGGGACGGGGGTCATAAGCCAGAAGGCTTGCGGAGCATTCCATAGCACTGACTTTTAGGGGCAGAATCAGAAGGTGTCGAGGGTGACTATAAAGGTGCTCCCCTCGCCCGGCTGACTCTCGACTCTCACGCTCCCACCGTGCAGCTCGACCAGCAGCTTGACCATCGCAAGACCCAGTCCCAGACCCCCCCCTCGCCCTCCACTTACCAGGGGAACCTGAAAGAAGCGCTCGAAGATGCGTTCGTGATACTCCGCCGCAATCCCTATGCCTGTGTCGCGTACGCTGATCTCTATTAGCTCTTTGTCAAGGTGCAGTGAAACTGCGCAGATACGTACGCCGAGCACGACCTGCCCGCCCACAGGCGTAGAGCGGATCGCGTTGACCAGCAGGTTACGCACGATCTGTTGCAGACGCACTTCATCGACGCTGACAATGGGAAAATCTATGGGTATGACTACGTCCAGGCTGACCTGGGCATCGCTGGCCGCCAGGGTCAGACTTTCGCGCACGTCATAGAGGAGTTCAGCTAGCTCGACCGGGCTACGCTGCAAACGCAGTTGTCCCGCGTCAGCCCTCATGGCCAGGAGAAAATCTTCGAGCAGGGTGTAGAGATGCTCGCTACCGGCACGCGCACGCTGGATAAATTCGCGCTGCGACTCAGTAAGCTCGCCACCCAGACCCTCCAGGGTGAGGTCCAGGTAGCCATTGATCGAGTTGAGCGGCGAACGTAGCTCGTGTGTGATCAATGAAATAAGGCTAATCTGCCTGGACCTATCCTGCGCTTCACTATAGAAAGATGGCATACATTGACGCTCTGCGTCCGAAGAAAATTGCACAGTTATAAATATCCTTCTAGTGTTTATTCGGCTATTTAAAACGGATTTTTAAGACTAAATGGAGGCCAAACCTGGACGTAGTATATCATAACATTAGTGAATGGGGAGACAGTTTGTGCCTTTGCAGGGCTATTTCATGCTCCGCAAGCCAGAGGCTTGCGATCCCCCACCCCAGGGTATGGAAAGCAAGCAGAGCATATCTTACCTATATCTGTGAGGGAGGTCTGCCTGCGGCTACTCCTGAGGAAGAACGCAGACCAAGCGGCAGCGGCCGCGTGGTTTCGCTGGCCAGTTGCTCCCAGTTGGCGGCGGCCAGTGGCAGGGTAAAGCTGATACGCGCACCTGAGCCAGGTACGTTTTCGGCAAAAACGCCGCCGCCGTGAGCTTCAACTATGGCCCGCACAATAGCCAGGCCCAGACCGCTACCACCAGTGGTCACCCGGCGCGACGCATCCGCGCGGTAGAAGCGATCAAAGACGCGAGGAAGGGCCTCGGTCGGAATGCCCTTGCCACTGTCGGTCACTGAGACCAGTAGCATGTTCCCCTGTTGCAATGCGTCAACTGTCACGTTGCCGCCCGAGGGCGTGTAGCGCAGCGCATTACTGCACAGGTTATCAAAAACGCGCGTCAGCATATCGGGATCGGCCCAGATGTTTGGCAGGTTGTACAGCAGGTTGTTGCGCGGCTCTACATCCACGCGTTCAAATTCAGGGATGAGCGCGGCAAAGACCTCGTCCACCAGAGGCATCAGGCGAACGGCCCGGCGCTGCGGCTGCATTGCACCGGCTTCGGCTTTGGCCATCATATGCAGGTCTTTGACCAGACGACGCAGACGCAGGGTCTCACGCACAATCACACGCCCGGTCTCTTCAAAATCTTCGCGATCTTGATTGACGCCATCAACCAGTGCATCGCCCAGACCAGCGATCGCGGTCAGCGGGGTAGCAAGATCGTGGGTGATATTCATAATCAGCTCGCGGCGGTGCAGCTCCTGCTGGCGCAATTCGTCTACGTCCTGCTCCAGGCGAGCAGCCATCTCGTTGAACGAAGTGGTCAGTTCGCCAATCTCCCCCAGCGCATCGATCCGAGCGCGAGCGCTATAGTTGCCAGAAGCCAGCACGCGCGAGGCCAGGGTCAACCTGGCCAGCGGACGGGTAATCGTGCGCGAAAAGAGGATGGCCGCCAGACCAGCCAGCAACGCCACAGCCAGCGCCGCAAAGAAGATTGAGCGCCGCACGCTCGCCAGAAAAGGCGGCACTGTATTGTCGACCGCAGAGCGTGGGATAACCAGCAAGACCCCGACGACCGCCGCAGTATTCTCCCCACCAGCATAGATTGGCTCAACAACGAATGGACGCGGCGCAGCGCCCGGAGTGCGCTGATCGATCTCGTCGTCGGTCGTCTGACCACGATGGGCCGCGGTAATCGCTAGGCTGATTTTTGTGTAGTCGCCGGTCTGCGCATTTGGATCGGCAGTGGCCAGCAGAAAAGAGGCAGGCACAATTTTTCCACTGCTCAGACGAGGATAGATCAGACGCGAGGGACGGCTTATGGTATAGACAAGCTGAAGATATTCTTCGCCAGCACTCTCCTGGGTGAGAAAATTTGGCACTGTCGCTTCGGCTGAGTGTGCCAGATCCTTTGTATAGATATAATTTTTACCGATCCGCGCGGCATCATCGTTGGCAATCGCCAACACCTGTTGATGCTGATCGCCCCCATAGGAAAGATTGACGGTCACATTGATAATAATCGCCAGCAAAGTGGTCGCCAACAAAGCAACCAGCATCGAGCCAAGCGCAAGCCGCCAACGAATACTGTGCCACCAGTGGACCGATCCCGCCTTCTTTATATCATGCACCGTTTTCAGCCCCTCTCTGCATCGCCTCATAGGGCCAAAGACCAGAGATATCAACGTGCGCTCCCCCAATGGAACACACAATCAAAGCACGCAGAAACAGGTCGCACCGCTCTGTTCAACGAGCAACCTACAAGACTCTGGCGCTCGTTCAGCTACGCGTAGACTCCGTCCGTGTCGCAATCTCAAATTTATAGCCGACACGCCAGACGGTCTTGATATAGCGATACGTGCCGCTGGTCTCAATCTTTTTACGCAAAGCACTGATATGCACATCAATGATATGACCATCACCGTAGTAGTCGTAGCCCCAGATCTTGTTCATCAAGACCTCACGGGTAAATACACGTCCAGGAGCCTGGGCCAGCAAGGCCAGAATATCAAATTCGGTCGGCGTCAGCAGCACCTCCACATTCTGAACCTCCACACGTCGCGAAAGCACATCGATCAGCAGACCCGGAAAGGTAATCGCCGAACGGTCCTGGACAGGCGCGTCCAGGGCGACACGCGCGGTGGTATCCATACCAGCACCATTGACCCGGCGCAAAATTGCCCGCACACGACTGATCAACTCGCGCGGACTGAAGGGTTTGACCAGGTAATCGTCGGCCCCGAGGTCCAGACCCTGAATACGGTCATCTTCATCACCACGCGCCGTCAGCATCAGGATCGGAGTCTTTGACCAGGCACGGATACGCCGACAGACCTCAAAACCATCAAGCGCGGGCAACATGATATCAAGCAAAACCAGATCGGGATGCTCGCGTGCGTGCAAAGCCAGACCGTCCGCGCCATCCCTGGCAACCACCACATTGAAGCCCGCATCTCTCAGATAAAGGTTGAGCAGGTGAATGATTCCTTCTTCGTCCTCAATAACCAGGATTTTTTGCGACACAACATTACTCCTGCTGCATAGATATGTCTGTAGGCTTATAGTACCATAGTTCCCTACCAAAAACAGGCCCCTATTACCAGATTGCAGATATCTTGAGCAAATCTTGAATTTTGGTTGCTCCCTCACAAGACAAGGGTGCGGCATACGAGGAGCGTTATCCCCCTATGCCGCACCTTTGTCTCCCCATGTGGGACGCAGAGAAGCCTGACTCGTGCGAGTAGAGAAAAGCCTGTATGTGTTAAGACAGCTCCCAGGCAGGGCTATGGAATGCTCGGCGTGTGACCCCTCCCCCTGAACAACGGATCGTGCTGCGAGCGTGGGACCACGGCCCCACGCTCGCAGCACGATCCCAAAACCCTGGGGGGAGCAAGCCTCTGGCTTGCGGAACATTCCATAGCCCTGGCTCCCAGGTGCCTGATGGAAAGAGTAAGTCAGACTACGTACTTATACTCTGGAAGGTTCCGGCAGCTGACTAGCAATCCACTTATCAAGCGCCTCACCGCTCTCAAACGAGACGATCAGCGCATAGCGGGGCTTTGGACCCGGATGCCAGGCAGCGTGCCACAGACGCTGCGAATCGATCACAATCTGACGATTACGCGGCATATGCACCCGCGACTCAGTAGCAGGATCGTTCTTATCCTCGCGCAGAATCATATAGGACTCCTGATCGTCGGTCAATTGCAACCAGGCCCGCACAACCCAACCTTCACCCTCAGGATTCAAACGGTTATTATCATCAAGGTGCAAATTGCGCGTTGCCTCTTCATACGTATTAGGATTGAGCTTGATAATACGCACCCGACCAAAATTCGCCCCGACATTGGTCGACCACTTGACCAGCGTCGGACAGATCTCAGCATTCTTCGTCCAGATACCGTCCTTATCGGGCTTGCCGTGATCCCAGAACCCGGCACACTCCATCTCACCACGCGCCGAAGCGATCGGCGCAAAATTGGTATCGCCGCCGCTCTTCCAATCCATATATTCCAGGCTCTCCCACTCAGCAGGTGGAACCGCCGGCCCCGCGTAATCACGCAGAGAAACAAAACCTTTCTCAGCTAACACATCAAGCTTGATATGCGACATGTGAACTCCTTTATTATTATTCATCAACCTGCATCAGCACCAGCCCTCTAACGAGCCTGGTCCACTGAGCAAAATACTCCACACCTATAAACATTCTATCATACGCTCCGACTTCCACCACAAGGGCTATCTAATGCTCAGAGATGCTTCGCCCGCGGGCAAAGCAAAGGTTTCATCTTATGAACAAAAAAGAGCAAAAACCTCTACCTATAGGGGGGTTGCAAGCCAGAGGCTTGCAGAAAATAAAATAGCCCCGCTTCACCACAAAACTTGCATTTGACAGACCTCAATCTGTGATATAATAGGCCAGATGACATCACACAAAGTTGGATCACTCCTGTGAGAAGGGTTTTCTATACGCGTGACAAGCAGAAAAATCCCTTGCATAAGAGTCCCGTTTTTTGGGAAGATCCCAATCTGTGTTATAATGGAGCATATGACATCACACAACGTTGGATCGCTCCTGTGAGAAGTGTTTTCTACGAGCGTCAATACAAGCGCGGTGTCAACAAACAGGAGCATATACTATGAGACTCTACGTAGGTGGCCTTCCCTATCAAACGACCGATCAGGATCTGATCGACCTCTTTCAACAAGCTGGCAATGTGGATCAGGCCACAGTGATTATCGACCGCTCGACTGGACGCAGCAAAGGCTTTGGCTTCGTAGAAATGAACGATAGCCAGGAAGCCCAATCAGCTATCAGTCGCTTTAATGGTAGTACCCTGGGCAACCGCACAATTACTGTGAATGAAGCTCAGGAGCGCCCGGCTGGCGGCGGCGGCGGCAATCGCGGCGGCAGCGGTAGCGGCGGCGGTTTTCAAAACAGGGGTCGGCGTCCCAATAATGGCGGCGGCGGCTACAACGATCGCTACTAATTCCCCTATCTGGCCATCTTACACAAAGAGACAGAGAGCATTTTTTCGCTTCCCTGCCCCGTTTGAGGCTACCCCGGCAAGAAGATGCGTATGGCGTTCCATACGCATCTTTTTCTTTCTCTCTTCCAAACTTCCTCCCACAACTCCTTTTCTGCCTGGATAAAGCACAGCATCATCCCTAGACACTCTCTATTTAATAGATATATTATGCACTATGCACAATCTACCCCTTTTAAACAAGGAATCATCTGCCCAGAATACAGAAATTCTCTGATTAAACTCAACAACAGACAGGTGTTTTTGTATATATTGCACATAATGAGCAAGGAAAAGTTTGGTCATTTTGCCACTGGCCTGCCCGCACACAATCTTCTATACTCTTAACGAAGCTTGATTTGGCATTGGTAACTCCATACAAAAGGGCAGGCAGACACGGATACACTGGGTGGTCACAGATATCCGTGATTGCCTGCCATATTTCAGTACATTTTGACCTTGCAGGAAGCCTGACGGATATGTTATGCTTTCTTTCAAGGAACACCGCCCGTTTCTTCTAGAGTTATGACGCTCCCCTGGATTCAATGTTGCCCCCGGTCTTTTTGACGCTTGAATTGCCTTTGCCTTGTGCAACAATTCGTTAGAGTATAGCCGGGACGGTCACCCGGTCGATCTTTATGTTCCCTTGCGAGAACACCGTCCGATCGATCTCTTGTAACAAACAGGTACAGTAATTACAGAACACCCACCGATCTATTGCCCAGCTTCGCAGACAATAGCTATCGGTCTCTTCTCTCCACTGTTTGGCAAGAAAGGAGTGACCTATGAAATGGCCCCGTCAACAGCTCGATGTTCATTTCAGTCATTTTGCACAGAGGCAACAATGGCATCGGCTTGTCAAACGCGCTCACATCTCGACCCGACCACTATCCTCTCTTGCTCTTCAGAAGGCACCGCTGCCAGTAGTCACCGCTCCTGCAACGAGCAGCGCTGACCACAGGCTCCAAGCCCTTCCACCATCGCCGGATCAATGGGTCGGCGGACCTTGTTTATGCGCACATTTGCCGTTCTTCTAGGGAGGAAAAGCTTATGCAAATTGATCCAAATGATACTGTCACCCCTGGCAGTTATCCTCTCTATGAGGCTCGTTGGGAACACGATGCCTGTGGCACAGGTTTTCTCGCGTACGTCGATGGCTCTGCCGATCACCAACTGGTTGAGCAAGCCCTGACAATCCTGGCCAATCTCACTCATCGCGGCGCTCAGGATGCCGATGCCGAAACAAACGACGGTGCCGGCCTGCTCACGCAGATTCCTCGCACGCTGCTCGCCTCTGAATTGCTCGATCAGGACATCTTTCTGGCAGATCCTGAAGATCTGGCCGTGGGTGTGTGCTTTCTACCCAACGCTATCGCATCTACTAATGCCTATATCCAGGCTCGACAGATCGCCGAGCAAACGCTTCTGAACCTGCATATGCCTCTGCTCACCTGGCGCAATCCGCCTCTTGATCTCGCTGTGCTCGGCTCACGCGCTCGCGCTACCGCTCCGACGATCGAGCAGGTGCTCCTTATACGCCCTGCTCACATCTCAACCGGCGATTTCGAACGCGCACTCTATCATGCCCGCCGCGTGATCGAGGCCCGCTGGCTCCAGGCCGGACTGGATTTCGCCTATATCGCTTCTTTTTCGGCTCAGACTGTCGTGTACAAAGGTCTGCTCGCACCCGCCGAACTTGCACGCTTCTACCTGGACCTCGCAGACGAACGCTATACCAGTTCTTTTGCGATCTTCCACCAGCGCTATAGCACTAATACCTTCCCCGCCTGGTCACGCGCTCAACCTATGCGCTTCCTGGCCCACAATGGCGAAATCAATACGATCCAGGGCAATCAAAAATGGATGCAGGCCCGCGAACGCTCGCTGACCTCCCCACTTTGGGGCGAACGTCTCCCCGACCTGCTTCCAGTCATCGAGCTTTCGGGCAGCGACTCAGGACGCCTGGACAACGCTCTGGAGTTGCTGGCCCTGTCGGGACGCGATCTCCTGCATAGTATGCAGATGATGATCCCCCCAGCCTGGGAACACGATAATGAACTTTCACCCGCCGAACGCGCCTGGTGCGAGTATCACGCCTGCTGCATGGAACCCTGGGACGGACCTGCCGCGCTGATCTTTGGCGATGGCCGTTTCGTCGGGGCTACCCTCGATCGCAATGGTCTACGCCCAATGCGCTATACGCTCACCTCCCACGGTCTGATCATCGTGGCGTCCGAGGCCGGCGTACTCCCCTGCGATCCCGCCGATGTTGTTGAACGCGGTCGCCTCGGTCCCGGCGAGATGCTCGCGGTCGACCTGCAACAGGGCATGCTGCTGCGCAATCAGAAGATCAAGACCGATCTCGCAGCACGTCAACCTTACCAGCAATGGCTCAACGCCTATATTATGCGTCTCTCAGACGCCCCGCTGCATACGTCTCCCTTCGCTTCGCCGACGGGAACCGCGCTCTTTCAGCAGCAGCAACTCTTTGGCTATACCCATGAAGATCTGGAGTTCGTGCTGCGCCCAATTCTGACCGATAATAAGGAACCAACCTGGAGTATGGGCGACGATACTCCACTGGCCGCGCTCTCAACCCATTCGCGCTCGTTCACTGACTACTTTCACCAGCGCTTCGCTCAGGTCACTAATCCACCTATCGATCCACTGCGCGAAAAGCTCGTGATGTCGCTCGACTGCTACCTGGGGCGGCGACCCAGTCTGTTGACCGAGACACCGCTGCACGCGCGTCAACTGCATCTAAAGACGCCGCTGCTGGTCGAAACGCAACTGGAAAGTCTGATGGCTATGAAACGCGAGGGCTACACGACTCGCGTGCTGGATGTAACGTTCGAGCGCTCCGGCGGTCCCGCAGCGATGCGAGCCACGTTGGAAAACCTGGAAGAAGAAGCTATCAACGCCGCGCTCGAAGGTGCAGACTTCCTGGTCTTGAGCGACCGCCACGCAACGCTCGAAGCCCTGCCTGTCCCTATGCTGCTCGCGGTGGCCGCAGTACACCAGGCATTGATCCGCCGTGGACTGCGCGACTATACCTCGCTGGTCTGCGAAACCGGCTCGGTGTGCGATGTCCATCAGTTTGTGCTGCTGCTGGGCTATGGAGCAGAAGCGGTCGTGCCGTACATGGCCCTGGCCAGTGTACGCGCCCTGGCGGGTCAGCGCAAACTTGAACATGTGACACCCGACCAGGCCGTAGAGAGCTATATCCACGTGATCGAGGGCGGTCTCTGCAAGGTGATGGCCCGCATGGGCATCTCGATCCTGCGCAACATTATCGGGGCCGGGCTGTTCGAAATCTTTGGCCTGGATCAAGAGTTGCTCGATCACTGCTTCCCTGGTTCAGCCGCACACTCGGGCAAGATCTCGTTCACGCAGGTCGCTGAGCAAGTCCTGGCCTGGGTTGAGCCGCTGGTTCAGGCCTCGGCTACCGGCGAACTGCAAGCAGCCGGCGAAAGCCGCCGCAAACTGACCGACATTGGACGCTATCGCTTCCGCCGCGACGGCGAATATCACGCCTTCCAACCATTGGTCATCCGGGCGCTCCAGAAGGCCGCGCAGACCGGCTCACGCGCAGACTATCAGAGCTTTACTGAGCTGATCTATTCGCGCCCGCCGACCGTTTTACGCGACCTGCTCACGTTTAAAGAGCGCCAGTCGATCCCGCTGGAAGAGGTCGAGTCGATGGAAGCTATCCGCGCTCGCTTTGTCATCTCGGCGATGTCGGTGGGCGCACTCAGTCCTGAGACACACCGCACGATTGCTGCCGCGATGAATAGCATCGGCGGACGCAACAATACCGGCGAGGGCGGTGAAGACCCGGCATGGTACCACGAGACGCTCAACGGCTTCCCGGTGAGCAGCAAGATCAAGCAGGTAGCTTCAGCGCGTTTCGGTGTCACTACCGAGTACCTGGTGCGAGCTGAAGAGCTTGAAATCAAGATGGCGCAAGGCTCCAAGCCCGGTGAGGGCGGTCAACTCCCACCGGCCAAAGTCACGCCATTTATCGCGAAGCTGCGCCATACGGAGCCATATACGCCCCTGATCTCGCCGCCACCGCACCACGACATCTATAGCATTGAAGACTTGGCACAGTTGATCTTCGATCTGCGCCAGGTTAACCCACGCGCTAAAATCGGTGTCAAACTGGTTTCGAGCATTGGCGTCGGGACCATCGCCGCAGGCGTGGCCAAAGCCCATGCCAACTACGTGCTGATCAGTGGTCACGACGGCGGCACAGGAGCCTCGCCGATGCAATCGATCAAGCACGCGGGCATCCCCTGGGAGCGCGGACTGGCCGAGACCCAGCAAGTGCTGGTCAAAAACGGTCTGCGCCAGCGGGTCAAAGTGCGCATGGATGGTGGCCTGAAAACTGGACGCGACGTGATTATCGGTGCGCTCCTGGGCGCAGATGAGTTTGGCTTTGGCACTGCCGGCCTGGTCTCGCTGGGCTGTGATATGGCGCGGCAATGTCATCTCAATACCTGTCCCGCTGGCATTGCCACGCAACGCGAAGATCTGCGGGCAAAATTTACCGGTACCCCGGAAGCGCTGATCAACTTTTTGACCCTGGTGGCCGAGGAGGTGCGCGAATGGCTGGCGAAACTCGGCTTTCAACGTCTGGAAGAGATCATCGGACGCGGCGAGCTGCTCGAATGTTCACCCAATGCTCCAATCGAACTGGAGCAGTTGCTGACCTCGCTGCCCATCCACGCAACAAGCGAGCCGCGCCCAGCCCCACCGCATTCGCGCCTGGCCGATCAACTGCTGATCGAGGCCGAACAGGCCCTGCGCGGTGAGTGCAGCGTGCTCACCAAACATACTATCCATAACTACGACCGCACGATCGGTGCCGGACTGGCTGGCGAGATCGCCCGGCGCTACGGCAACAAAGGTCTGCCCGGCGTCAGCGTCACCAGCATCTTTAACGGATCGGCGGGCCAAAGCTTTGGAGCTTTCTCTGTCGCAGGCATGAACCTGGTCCTCCACGGTGAGGCCAACGACTACGTAGGGAAGAGTATGACCGGTGGGCAGATAGTCATCTCGCCCCCGCTCGAAGCGGGCTTTGCAGCTCACGAGAACACCATCCTGGGCAACACAGTCCTCTATGGTGCGACCGGCGGTCAGCTCTTCGCAGCAGGTCGCGCAGGCGAACGCTTCGCAGTGCGCAACAGCGGCGCACTCGCCGTCGTTGAGGGCGTCGGTGCTCATGCCTGCGAATATATGACCGGCGGCATCGTGGTTGTCCTCGGTGAAACCGGCCCGAACTTCGGCGCAGGGATGTCCGCGGGGGTCGCCTATGTGTTGGACGAAGAGGGTATCTTTGCCCGACGCTGCAACACCGAACTGGTCGAACCCCAACGTCTCACCGATCCCGACGAGATCAAAGCTCTGCGCACGCTTATTCAATCGCATCGGAAAAAGACTCATAGCTGGCGAGCAGCACAACTGCTGGCCGAGTGGAGCAACAAACAACACGCCTTCTGGCGCGTCGCGACCCGTGGCTACGCTGCAACAACTCACGATCTGCTAGAGCGCATGCGTGGCTAGGCGCAATTCTGCATAATTCTTACCACCTTCTGTGATATGGGGTGGGCCTGACTTGTCACAGGCTCACCTTTTTTTTGCCTGCGCCTATAGATAGAAGATATACAAAGTCTCTTAGCTCTACATATTTCGCAGATAAAGTCTTTGTCTATAGAAGTACATATTTCTATAGACAATAGAAAATCGACCCACAGAAAGCATATGCCTTATACAGGGCTATGTAATGCTCCGCAAGCCTCTGGCTTGCGACCCGATCCGTTGTTCAGGGGGAGAGGCCATGCGTCGAGCATGAAATAGACCTGTGACTTATGGGGGGAAAGTAGCATTTACTGACCTGTTGAGTTACTATTTAACAAGATACATTCTTAGTTGGCGGGCTGTCGCCTTCTTTAGCGCAGGACAGGAAGGTCCGTTCTGAACTGCGAAGGTGCCAGCAGGAGATTGAAGACAGGGCGAGCAAGCTCTAGCAACCCCCTGAGCCTCCTGTAAACATATAGTACGAGGAAATGTATGTCAGAAGCTTACCCGGCGTCTGCCTCAGGTAGCGAAGAGGAAAAGCAAAGTCAAACGCACGCCGCATCTCTCATGCAAAGCAAGACCAGCCAGGTAGAAAACCAGTCTGGCGCGTCCTCCTTGCCACTTTCACCAGACCCTATAGTGGCTCGCCAGCCTATGCCCGTCGCTGGTTCTTCCTCGTCCAGATCATACAGAGTTCCTGGACGAGCACGCAACCCCACACTAGGCATCAGCGAACTGCCAACGCGTTCCACGCCTGTTCCCAGGCCTGCCGTGGCTTCACTCATCGCCCAGACCACACCGCCTCCTGTCCCTGAACCTCCCACACTAGGCATCAGCGAACTGCCAACGCGTTCCACGCCTGTTCCCAATCCTGCGCCCGCCTCGGGGTCTTCCTCCAGCCCACGCCACGTGCTGACGCAGGTCCAGAAGGCACCGCGCGATATCAGCGAGAATACTACACGTATCCTTGCAGTACCTTTTGCGCAGAAGGCATCCCAGGAGACCCAGACCACCGCCAGCACGCAGACGCCAGGAGCATATACGCCACCCCTACGCAGACCACGCGATCTTTCGCGCACGCTGATGCTGAGCGGTCTCGCCATCGTGCTACTCCTGGCCATCTTCCTGTCGCGCACATATCTGCTCGGTCATCCACAGCAGGCTGGAGTGCAGGCCACGCCTGGCATATGCGGCGCGGCCTGCACTCCGGCCATGCAGGCGAACGCCTCACCCATCACGTCAAAAACCTCCACCACCGGCAGCGTGCCACCGGCTGACGCGCCTCCTCCACGCTCGGCAACGGTACCCGCCTCGTGGAAACTCGCGCTCGACGATGAATTTAATGGCACAGGCGTCAACTGGAAGACCTGGCGCGATGGCGGAAAAAACTGGGGATCGGGCGGCAACGGCGAAGAACAGGCGTACGTGCCGGGCGAGTGTAGCGTCGCCAACGGCTTGCTTACCATCAAAGGCGACCAGATACCCGCCAACGGGAAACAATATAGCTCGTGTATGCTGAATACAAAAGGCGCGTTTCAACAGACCTACGGGTATTTTGAGGTACGAGCAAAGGTCCCCAAAGGCCAGGGTCTCTGGCCCGCCTTCTGGCTCTATGGCTCCGATCCAAGCACATCGGCTGAAATCGATGTGATGGAAACCCTCGGCAACGATACACGATCCTATTACATGACGTACCACTATCGAGGTCTGGACCCGCAATACCAGCTCTATCATGGAGTTGATCTGGCTGAGGACTTTCACACCTATGGCGTTAAATGGACGCCAAATCTGATTACTTTCTATTTTGATGGCGTTGCCCAATATAGCGCCACCGACGATATCTATAGTGGTCCGATGTTTCTCTTGCTCGACCTGGCAATTGGCGGCGATTGGCCACACGCGCCCGATGCTTCGACGCCTTTTCCAGGCTACTTTACGGTAGACTTTATCCGCGTCTATGCAATGGCCTGAGAGGCGCTTGCCTTAGCCAGGCTGAACTTCAAGCGGCGCGACGTTTGTCACGCCGAGCAGCTCACGTAGATAGTCGTTGAGCAAGATGCCCTGCGGATCAAGCTGACTGCGCACGCGCAGAAAGTCGGACCAGTGTGGATAGAGTTGCGCCAGCGTCCGGTGGTCGAGAGTGTGGAGCTTACCCCAGTGCGGACGGCCCTGGTAATTCTGGTAGATGGCCTCGCACTGACGAAAATAGTCGGTGTAGGGCATCCCCCTGTACATATGGACCGCAATATACGCCGAGTCGCGCTGGTAGGCGGGACTCAGCCAGATATCGTCGCCTTTGACAAAACGACACTCAACCGGAAAATGGACACGCGTCTGGTGGCGCTGCACGCTCGCTTTAACCTGCTCAAGCACGGTCGCGAAGTGTTCGACCGGCAGGTTATACTCCATCTCCTGAAACTTCACCAGACGCAGCGTGGCAAAGAGGCGGTGGCTGTAGTTGGTCTCGTTGACAGTGGCGACCCCGGCAGCCGAGATCTTGCCCGCGGTCGCGCTGAAGGACGGAATGAGGCGACAGGACTCAGAGATCAGCCAGTAGACCCAGTTCTCCAGGACGATTTTGTTGAGCGTGCTCAGCGTCGAAGCCAGCGACCAGGCAGGTTTGGCTGGCGAGGCTGGCGCATCCGCGGTGGATTCGTCGATTTCGTGCATAAGCTTGACTTGCGCCCACTCGGTATGGGGAAACCAGTAGAACTCGAAGTGACTGTACTCCTGTTTGTAACGTTCCAGGTTAGCAAGCACGCTGCTCAGGCGTTCGCGGCGCACCTGGTAGCGCAGACGTTTGGCCGGAACGACGCGCAGCGTGACCTGTGCGATCACGCCCAGCGTGCCAAACGAGGTCTGCGCGGCCTTGAAAATCTCGGGGTGCTGCTCGTCCGAGCAGGTCAGCAGCTCGCCGCTGGCCGTCACCAGGGTCAGACTCGCAATCTGGGTGGAGAGCGTACCGAAACGCGTGCCGGTGCCGTGCGTGCCGGTGCTGATTGCGCCCGCGATACTCTGGACATCGATATCTCCCAGGTTCTCCTGAGCAAGTCCTTGCGCCAGCAGATCGTCGCCGAGCCTGCGCAGTCCGGTGCCAGCCCAGACCGTCACGAGACCGCGTGTGGAATCGCTCGCAACGATGCCCTGCATCCTATCGAGCGAGATCAGCAGGTCGTCGGTACGCACCAGTGGAGTGAACGAATGACCTGCGCCGACTACGCGCACCTGCCTGGCGGCGTGTGAACTGCTGGCGAGCAACTGCGCCAACTCGTCTATATTCGCTGGTCTGGCCACCTCGCGAGGGGTGCATTTCACCGAGGACGACCAGTTGTGCCAGCGTCCAGCCTGGGGAAGACTCATCACTTCTTTCCTTTGAGCTTTCCAAATGGTTAGAGAAAACACTGACCCGCGCCGCGATACGTGGGCGTCTCCGCGACGACTGCGCCCGCTTGGACGAGGACGAGTTGGGTAAAGCGTTCACAGACCTCGCCAGCTTTGGCGTGACGCATAAAGACGGGATCGCCGTGCTCAAGGCGGTGCGGGCCGCGATAGCTGACTGGCGTCTGCACCTCGCCCGCGCCTTCCAACGCAAGCAGCGTCGCGCCAACCGGCAGATAGGGAGACGGCAGTTTATCGACGCCCGCTGGTCCCGATGCCGGGTAGCCACCGCCCAGACAGGTATAGATGTGGGGCGCAGGCTTACGCACGACCTCGATGGCATAGCCAACGGCGGGCTGGTAGCGAAAATCCTTGAAGTTGTCGAAGAGCGCGGGCGCGTAGAAGGCCGAGCCAACAGTGATCTCACTGACCACCGACTCGTTGCGCGTGGTAAGTTCGCTTCCGGTGCCGCCACCGTTGACAAAACGCAGCGGCAGACCAGAGGTGCGAATCGCTTCGACCACCTCGCGACGACGCGTGGCAATGGCTGCCAGCGAGCGCTTCTTGAGCTGCTGGATCAGCAGGCTCCGCGCAGTGCGACCCGGCACCTGGTCGCCCACGCCCGCGATCTGCGCCTCGTAACCCATCAAGCCATCGAGCCAGACCTGGCGCGAAGCCTGAATGCGCTCTAAAAGCGGACGCACATCGGCGCTCTCACGCAGTGGCGAGCGGCGCACACCAAAGTAGAGACCAGGAAACTCCACCGACATATCGATGTCCAGGCAGATGGGTAGGCGTACTTCATAGGGTTCGACCACGCGCTCAATCTGATCGATGTGCGCAATGCTATCGACCATGAGCGTGATCTCTGCGCCCGCCAGGGTCGCCTGAGCAACGAGCGCGATATCGGTCGCGTGCCAGGTAGGATAGGCCAGCAAAAGATCCTTGAAACCCTGTCCAGCCAGGTAGACCGCTTCGCGAGCGGTAAAGCACAAGATCCCCTGGAAACACTCGTCGGCCTCCAGCACGCGCTCGATGGCCGCGACACAGCGCAGCGATTTGGAGCCAACACGAATACGCTTTCCCCCGGCCTGTGCTGCAACTTGGCGCACATTTGCATCGAACAGATCAAGATCAAGATAGGCAAGGGGCATGGGACGCCCACGCAAGACCTCACGATAGTAGAGATACTCATCGCGTCCGCGCTCTTGTTGTTGAACAATTGTCGAGGTTTGCATCATATTTGCGCTTTCTGGCAGCCGTACCGTAGTATGTGCTCGTGCCTTCCTCGGGTCGCCAAACGGTAAAGATCGAAAAAAAGGCAGGCAAGCGACTAAATTATGTATAACACGAGCCTCGCACAGGCGTCAAGAGCGAGCACCAGGGCAACCGAGAGAGGTCTTTTCATAGACCCTTCGCCGCAAGGCGAAAAACCTTTTTCACATGCGGCAAGGTATTTTCTTTAGAATGGGGGATTTCGCTTCGACATGGACATGAAGTCAAGCAGGAGTGCAGAGGGCGGCAACCCTTTGCCGGCACTCTGTCCGGGGACAGGGAATCTGGGGTGTCCCCAATACACTTTTTCTTTGTTTTGCCTGTTTTGCCTCCGGCAAAACAGGAGTGCAGAGAGGTGCTCTCTGCTACCTTCATGCCTATGGGTGGGGGATACAAGGGAGAGCCAAAAAACCACACCTACAGGGGGTCACAAGCCTCTGGCCCTGGACCTGCCAGAGCGACTGCTCACGCGCCCTGAGCTAGCAACGATGCCACGCTGAGCAAGTTGCAACAGCAGCGCCACCAGACAGAAAACGACGAGCAACAGCAAGATATTGAGCAGAACGCGCCCAAGACTGAGCGCGTCAACATTGAGAAACGGGTAGATATAGCGGTTGGCTTTCGGCGTATGGATAGGAGGCGAGAGCGATCCCCAGAGGAGCGCAAAGACCGCGTAGGCAAGCGGATAGAGCAAAGATTGCGCGATATTTCGCCACAGGATGCGCCCATCCCGATCGCACAGGAGCCAGTCAAGCACAACCATAATCGGCGTCACGTAATGAGCCAGGAAGTTTGCCCAGTTCAGGAGGATAGTTCCATGTGAGAGACCAGGCAAAGGATTAGTACCGCCGACGAGAACAAAATGGTAGACCAGCCCGGTTATACTCATATAAAGCGTGAGCGCACCTTTCAGAGCAAGCGATATCCCCGCCTGATTACCTCCCCGCAACGCGTCGTTAAGCCGATAGGAGAAATAGACAATCACCATGACATTGCTTTGAATAGTAAAGAACCTGAGTGGCGCAAACGGGTTTGTCGACTGCGAAGCCGTCAGGATGACCCCTGTCAGGCTGGCCAGGACGATCAAGACGCGGAAAATCATCACGCCGCTCTGTCTGTTCATGCGAACTCCTGCTCCAATTATTATGCACGTACCTGTAAGGACAGGCTCGTGGTCGTAGAAGGCTTTGTCGTGATAGGTATCCTGTCTTCTGAGCGACTCTCACCCTCCAACGCGCTACTGCCTGACCACACCCAGACCCTTCGACACCCCGGAGAGATTGTAGACGCCTCCATGTTGCACGTAGCCCCCTGTAAAGGGGTCGTGCGCCAGCAACATGGGAGTATCCAGGTCGATATAGCGAAAGCCACCAAGTCCGGCGACAAAGTGCGCAGCCGCGCTGATCGCCAGACGCGATTCTATCATTGCACCGATCATCAGCTGAACATGGCCGGCCCGACAGACTGCGGCAATGTCGAGCGCCTCGACGATGCCGCACTTCATCAGTTTGATGCTCACCACATTGCAGGCACCCAGCGCAATCAGACGGGCGACGGTAGAGGCATTGGCCGCGCTTTCGTCGGCGGCCACCGGCACGTTGGTATGCTGCGTGACGTAGCGCATCCCTTCGTAGTCGTCTTTGTGTACAGGCTGCTCCAGGAGGAGCGGGCGGATATCGCGGTCGTCGAGCGCTTCCAGACAGAGCAGCGCCTCGCCAGGTGTATAGCCCTGGTTGGCATCGAGCAAGATACCCGCGTTGGGCGCACCTTCGCGAATCGCAGCCACACGTGCCACATCTGTGCGGATATCGCCGCCGACCTTGACCTTGAGCTGACGAATCCCCTTGCTAGCCGCCTCTCTGGCCAGCTCATAGGCGTGCTCGGGCGAGACCATCGGAATACTTAAATCGGTCTCAAGCGTCGCGCTTGCACCGCCGAAGAAGACGTAGAGCGGAATACCGTACGAGTTGGTCAGAGCGTCAAGGATGGCCATCTCGACACCCGCACATGCGGTCGGCTGGGAGTAGTAGATGCTATGCAGACGATGCGCGAGTTGCCGCCAGTTCTTCGCATCCTGCCCCTCGATCAGACGTGCGCAGCCGAGGACAGACGCCAGCGCGGTCTCCTGCGATTCCCCGGTGCTTGGAGGAAATGGCGCACACTCACCATACCCGACGCTGCCATCGCGCAAGATCACTGTAACCAGAACGTTGGCTGCATTGGTAACGCTGCCTGTGGCAATCGTAAAGGGTTCGAGTAAAGGGATATCCAGCGGCTCAACGGTAACCCGTTGAATGGTTGTGTGCGACATAAGCAGAGAAACCTTTCCTGAACTCGCATGAAGGTCGGGATAGCATCCGATCTATCGTGTACGGCCTTCATGCATACGGGCCTGACCGTGTTGCGCTCCCTGCGGCAGCACGTGGGAGCAGATGTCTGTAGCTACTTACATGCTTGTACGATTGCGTTGGCGATCGCTGTGGCGCTCGATAGCCAGTTCGATCAGTCGATCTAGCAGTTGAGCGTATGGCAGACCGCTGGCCTCCCAGAGCTTGGGGTACATGCTGATCTCGGTAAAACCAGGCATCGTATTGACCTCGTTGAGATAGACATTGCCAGTCTCTTTTTCCAGAAAGAAATCCACCCGCGCCAGCCCACTGAGATCAAGCGCCTGGAAAGCCAGGACGGCCTGGCGGCGCACCTCGGCTGCGGTTGCCTGGTCTAGAGGAGCTGGAATGACCACTTGCGACTTGCCGTCGAGGTATTTGGCGTTATAGTCGTAAAACTCGTTGCTGGCAATGATCTCACCGACGACCGAAACCAGCGGCTCGTCGTTGCCCAGTACCGCGCACTCAAACTCGCGGCAGTTGATGCCCTTTTCGATCACGATCTTGCGGTCGTATTCCGCCGCTACGTTCATGGCGTGGACCAGCTCTGGCCTGTTGTGCGCCTTGTTGATGCCTACGCTCGATCCCAGGTTTGCGGGTTTGATAAAGGTCGGATAGCCCAGGCGCTGCTCAATCGCGACCACGATGGTTTCGGGCGAGCGCTCCCACTCGTTACGACGGTAGGTCAGGTAGTCGACGATTGGCAGATCGACCGCCTGGAAGAGCATCTTCATCTTCTCTTTATCCATGCCCAGGGCTGCACCAAGCACGCCGCAGCCGACATAGGGCAGGCTGGCCATATCCAGCAGCCCCTGAAGCGAACCATCTTCGCCATAGGTGCCATGCAGGACCGGGAAGATCACATCCAATCTCCCCTGCTGACCGAGGTCAGAGCCGCTCTGCACCGGTATAAGCCGGCCCACAGTCGGATCGCCGGTCAGGGTCACGGGGATGGTACGCGCAAAGCTGGCAGCGGCTCCAGGGAGGGCGCTCTGCTGTTCAGCGGCGAGAAACTGACGTGGCTCCATACCGAGCAGCCAGGAACCGGTCCTGGTAATGCCGATTGGCACAACCTCATATTTTTGCGGGTCCAGATTGGCCTGCACCGCTTTGGCCGAGGAAAGTGAAACATCGTGCTCGCCCGAACGTCCACCAAAGACGAGGCCCACACGTATCTTCTTCTGCTTATCGTCTGTCACCGGTCTTCCTCTCTTCATACATAATTACCACATGCTCATGATTGTCTCGCTGCGCATGCCGCGCGAACCCTTGAGCAAGACCAGGTCTTCGGCGTGAACCGCGTGGACCAGAAGGTCGGCCACGGCGCGTTTGGCGGCCTCCAGTTCGGCAGCGTTTTCGACATCGGCACTGAAATAATAGGTCTGAGCGGACGGCATACCCGCCTTGATCGCTCCCTCAACATAGAAACGCGCCTGATCGCCAAAAGCTACCAGGTAATCAAATGTGCCAACCAACGCTTCGCCGCTGGCAAGGTGCTCCTCACGCGCAAACTGACCAAGTTCAAAGATATCGCCCAGCACAGCCCAGCGTTTCCCTTGCCGTCCCAACTGGCTGCCCTGCACAGCTCGCGTAGCCGCAATAATCGAGTGACGGTTCGCGTTATACGTGTCGTCGACCAGGATGCTGCCGTTTGGACCCGTTTTGATCTCGCAGCGACCAGCAGGCGGGCGCAGCTCTTCGAGCGCCGCGCAGATCTCGTCGAGGTGCATTTCAGCCGCAACACCGGCCGCCGCCGCCGCCAGTGCGGTCAAAAGACTATGCTGGCCCGGCAGGTGCAGATTGACGCGTCGCTGGGTATACTGGTAGTTTAAGGTGAAACTCAAACCGCCGAGCGCATCGCCGTCTATCTCGTCGCCAAAGACGTGTGCCTGCGTATCCAGACCATAGAAAAGCACCCGCGCCTGCGTCTTTTCACTCATCGCACGGACGTTCACGTCGTCATAGTTGAGGATAGCCAGACCCTCGGGCCGCAAGACCTGGACCAGCTCGCTTTTGGCCTGCACCACCCGTTCTTGCGAACCGAATATGCCCAGGTGGGCCGCGCCTATATTGGTAATCAGCGACCAATCGGGCCGGGCAATCGTCTCACTCAGCCATTTTAGCTCGCCCACCCACTGCGCACCCATCTCCAGAACAGCATACCGGTGCTGCGGCTCAAGGCGTAGCAACGTCTGAGGATAGCCCAACTCATGATTGTACGAAGCAAACGTCTTTAACGTCGGAGCCTGACGAGCGAGCACCGTCGCGACCGCGTCTTTCGTACTCGTCTTTCCATTGCTCCCCGTAATGCCCAGAAATACCGTCCCCACCTGGCGTAACACCCTCACACGGGCGGTCGCGTGCAGAGCCTTCAGAACATCCGGCACAACGATCTGCAAGAAATCGTCAGCCACCTCAGTTGACGGCTCCTGACAGAGCACTGCACCTGCGCCTGCCTGCGCGGCTCTAGCGATAAAGCGATGGCCATCGAGCGTCTCCCCACGGCGAGCCAGAAACAGGTCGCCCGGTTTGACCATACGGCTATCGTGATGAGCCTCAGTAAAGAGCTGTTCAGGGTGGATGTGTGCAGTTGTATGGAGGTGGAAATGGCCTGCATTGCCCTCCAGGATATCGTTCAATGTAAACATACAGCAGTCCTCGCGTTTTGCATTCTCAGTCGCTGGTCCTCGCCGGTCCTGGCACTAAAACAATTATAGCATCAGGAGAAAGCCCAAAGATAGAAGAGACGACCCAGCAAGCTCCCAACAATCGCCAGACCAAAGCCCAGCACTACACCAGCCACTATCAGGTTAAAGACCAGACCGCCCAGATCGTTGCCAGGTTCGTTGGACTGCGCCGACGCCAGCATAATCAGGGCCACACCAACCCCCAGCCAGTTCGTCGCAGCCACACCGACCGAGAGCGCACGATTGCCCCCACCCAGAGTAAACGCCGCAATCAGTCCCACGGCCAACGGCACCAACAAAGCCACCAACGGAAAGACAAAGACCTGCAAGATCAGCACCAACAGCAACAGGCTTACCCCCAGCAAAGCTTTAAGCATCGCCAGCAAAACGCCACCAGACGAGATAGCTCCTAAACGCACCGCAGGCGCAAAGAAAACACTGAGCAGCATAGCACAGAGCAGGATCGCCACCGTCACCCAGACTAACCAGGCGAGACCGGGAGAACTCATATTCAACCAGACAACGAGACAGAATTGAAACCCCAGCAGAAGCGCAACCAGCAAACGAATAGCCAGAGATAAAGTCGAAAATAGCGGGTCAGTCATTTCTCGCATCAAAGAACTCCTTATACGGCAATATCTCTATCTCATTCTTCAAACCTGAACTTCTGCGCTAAGATAAGTATAGATTGCGCATACTCAGCAAGTATAGGTCAAAACACACATTTCTCAGACCTGCGCACCCGCGAGTACATCGCGGATAGACCCGGCGCACTTTCTCAGCATGGAGATCACGTACTAATCTGCGGCTAATAGGATACGTAACTAATATAAAATTAGTATCTTGACAAAATATAGCTTATTGTGGTATAGTAGCTTCTGTTAAGAAAGCTACTAAGCTCTTTTATAGCACATTTAAGAAAGGGAAACAAACACATGACGTGGAATATCGATCCAACTCATTCGGAAATTACTTTCTCTGTCAGGCATATGATGGTCAGCAAAGTGACCGGTACATTCAATGTTTTCAAAGGAACGATGGAGATTGACGAAGCCAATCCCGCCAACTCCGCGGTTGACGCCGAAGCCGAGACCAGCAGCATCCATACCCGTGACGAGCGCCGCGACGGGCATCTGCGTTCCGCCGACTTCTTTGAAGCCGAAAAATACCCGACTATCACCTTCAAGAGCACAAAAGTTGAGTCTAAGGGAGATAACGAATACAAAGTAATCGGCGATCTCACCATGCACGGCGTCACCAAAGAAGTCGAGTTTAATGCCGAATACTCCGGCCAGCTGGCTAAAGATCCCTTTGGCATGCAACGCGCCGGTCTGACCGCGATGACCACCCTCAGCCGCAAAGACTTCGGCCTGAACTGGAACCAGGCGCTGGAAACCGGCGGTATGGTTGTCAGCGACGCAGTCAAAATTGAAATCAGCCTGGAAGCAGTCAAAGCCAACTAAACAGGTTCATTTCACCTGCGACCTGGTGCTTCACTCAGCCAGTTATTTTGCTTCAGTAGACACAAGACAGACAGAAAGGAGTGCGCCCGCGCGACATAGAATGGTATGTCGGCGGGCGCACTCCTTTCTACTATGAACCGGCAATAAAGCGGTAAACAGAAGCCGTGAGGCTTCGTGCTGAGACCATTTCCCCTGCATAGTCGGTATACTGGATAGAGAAAAGAAGTATCCAGGAAGATAAAGGAGTTTTCACCATGAAAGCCGTGATTATTACACGTCCAGGTGGACCCGAGGTGCTGGAAGTCCAGGAAGTCACTACGCCCGAACCGGTGGGCGATGAAGTGCGCGTCCGCGTGCGAGCAGCGGGGATCAACCGGGCCGACCTCCTCCAGCGAGCCGGCTATTATCCCCCGCCTCCAGGCACGCCCACGCACATTCCGGGACTAGAGTTTGCCGGTGAGGTCGACGCCATCGGCCCACAAGTCCAAAGCTGGCGCGTGGGTCAGCGCGTGATGGGACTGAGCGGCGGCGGAGGTCAGGCCGAGTATATTCTGACCCGCGAGGGACTGCTGGTCGCGATCCCCGAAAATCTCGACTTTATCCACGCGGCAGGCATTCCCGAAGCATTTATGACCGCCCACGACGCCCTGTTTACCCAGGCCCGACTGAGCATGGGCGAACGCGTGCTGATCCACGCGATCGGCAGCGGTGTAGGCAGTACCGCACTCCAACTGGCCAAAGCCGCAGGAGCCAGCGTCTTTGGCACCTCACGCACACCCGCCAAACTTGAGCAGGCCAGAGCACTAGGCCTGGACTTCGCTCTCTCCACACAAGACTTCGCGGCAGAGATACAACGTTTGACTGACCAGCAAGGCGTGCATGTCGTGCTCGATTTTGTCGGCGCAGACTATCTGGAGCAAAATCTACGATCGCTGCACAACTGGGGACGTATGGTAATCCTCGCCACACTGGGCGGCACCCAGGGCGAGTTGCCGATCGGTCTGTTGATGGGCAAACGACTGACCATCAAAGGCGTGACACTGCGCACACGTACGCTCGAAGAGAAACTGAGCGTTACCCGCGCCTTCGCTACCGGTGTCCTGCCTCTGCTGGCCAGCGGCAAAGTCAAACCAATCATCGAACGAGTCTATCCGATCACAGAGATCAGCCAGGCCCATATGCAGATGGAAGAGAACCAAAACTTCGGCAAGCTGATCGTCACCATCGATTAGCCCCTCGCTCAACAGCCCCTGTTAGCGAAGCACTTCACCGTGCAGGAAGTGAAGCGGGAGTGCAGAGGGCAGCAGCCCTTTGCCGGGGCTTGGGGTGTCCCCAACAAACCTTTTCTTTTGTTTTGCATGTTTTGCCTTCGACAAAACATGCAAAACACGAGTGCAGAGAGCACCTCTCTGCTACCTTCATGCCTATGGGTGGGGCAAGCTTGCCCAACAACAATCAGGCGTGCTCAAGAATCAAAAGACCACTATCCTCTTCCTGCCCCACGACAATTGGCACGCTCTGACTGCCATCGATCTGCATGCAAAACGGCGGATCGGCGGTCTGACCACTGGCGAGAACTTCGGTCACAGAGTTCGTATACTCGATCACCAGCGGCGGCTGATAGGCCGCGTAGAGCGCTATCGCGGCGTGAGCACTCTCGTCGAGCTGCACACTCGCACCACCCTCGCGAGCCTGACGCTGCAACTCTATAGCGAGATAACCAGCACAAACTGCATCGTCCAGACCAAAGAAGTCCTCTTCGCCCGCACAGACGATGTGTATATCAAGATCCTGGGCAATCGCCAGCACCAGTGCCTTGTTGACCACAGCGGCTGCATTATAGAGGCAGCCAGCAAGGCGCACAGAAGCTGACGGGCAGGCATGAAAGGCGCGAGTACCATTGGTGGTCGTCATAATCAACTCGCGGTCGTACAGCGGAGCCTGCGCAAACTGCACTGGCGAATTCCCGTAGTCAAAGCCCGGCAAGGGCTGCGCATGCCGCTCTCCACACAACAAACGGTCGGGATAGCGCTGCTTCGCAGCACGTGCCTGCTCGACAGAACCGGCAGCAAAGATACGCCGTGCTCCCCGGTCGCATATCACCGCCATACAGGTAGTGGCGCGAATAAGGTCAATCACAATATAGACATCACGAGCAGTCTCAGGCGCATGAACAAGCATCGAAGGCAGAAAGAAGATATTGAGTTTCAAAAGCGACAACTCCTTCATAAATAAGCTGGCACCACCACAAAAGATCCGTGCCGGATGCAAGCAATAGAATAGGGCAAGCAAGGATAAGCTTACCCCGCCTATAGTGTACCACTCAGACGATTTTTGTCGAGAAAGCTGCGCACGATGCGCGACACTATTTTCTCGTTACAAAGGCTTGACAAACCCTCCGCTTCCCAGGTATATTTATTCACGTAAGCGTTTACGGTACCGCTTACGTGAACGATTTAACTCATCAATTGTGTGCGAAGGAGCATAAAAGGGAAGGGAACCCATGAGACAGTCCTGGCTCGCAAAATGGATGACTTCGAACGGAACGCCGAAAGAGTTTGTCTTTGATTCGATTGCTGACTATATGATTGCCCGCGTTGACTTTCAACTGAAGTGCATGGAGCGTGGCATTCAATGTCCAAATGAATTTGAGTTAGAGGAATTCTGGGGCGATGGTGCATCACGTTTTCCGCTTACTACACCTTTACGTCTGGTGATACCAGAGGGTGTCAGACGTTAGATACGTTCACAATTTGAGATTGCGAAGCGGCTCCATCTCACAGAGAACGCTTGCAAACATCGGCATCATCGAACGCTGCAGAAACTTAAATTGAAAGTCCGACGGCCAGAAATGGGACAAACGGTTTCAAGAGACTGAAGCAGAACTTAACATCAGTTACTTGAAGGCCTATCAGGAATAAGCATGTGAAATAGGAGCTTAGGTATAAACAAACAGGAAACGGCATATTGAGTCCTATGTGTGTCTTCCTGTTTGTTTATACCTAAGCTCTCAAGCAAAAACCGTGTTGCACATATCTACTTTGCAACGAGAAGGTGTCTTCCTTAACGCAGGGTCCAAAATGGCAGAGAGATTGCAAGCATGTTGACTTTTCGCGTTGCTACTGGTATGCTTGAGTAGCAAGTTGATAAGCTGACCCGCGTCGAGCGAATAGAGTATGGGGTGTGATACCCGACAGCGATCCGAAGGAGAGTGGAAGTTCGGAATGGTGTAGTCCCCTCAGAACGCCTTCGTGAGCGGCCCGCCGAAGAAAATCACCGGTTGGATATACAATCAGCGATAAGTAGGCACGGATGGGTGGTTCCCATGCAGCGTAACAGCCGTCAAAAAGTGGTCGCTTCTGCCAATGGGCGGAGAGTGGCAAGCAGGGTGGCACCACGGGTGTGTTGGATGGAATGCATGGGCATTCCAGAGGGTTACTGATGAAAAGCAACCCGACACTCTCGTCCCTTCAAGGTCATCAGGAAGGGGCGGGGGCTTTTTTTATTGCCCGGCTCTTTCCCAGGTACACTTTGTTGAAGGAGTCTCACAATGGCAACCAACGATGCAACTGGCACCTCGGGGGCGTCTCCCAACAGCGCAACCGAACTGGCACTCCACAAAATCGCCTCCGTCGAAGTCCCTCAGGGCAAGCATATCGCTCTGGCCTATTCGGGTGGGCTGGACTCAACTCTCTGCGTTAAACTCTGCGCACTGAAATACCACGCTCGCGAATTGACTGTCATTAACGTGGATGTCGGTCAGGGCGAGGAAGAGATTGCGATGAGTATCGCCCGCGCGGCACAGTTGGGTATTACGCCGATTACGCTCGATGTCAAAGAGGAGTTTACTCAGCAATGGCTGACAAAGGCGATCCAGGCCAATTCCGACTATAATGGCTATCCGGTTTCAACGTCGATGACCCGGCAGTTGATCGCCGCACATGTAGCGGAGAAAGCCCTGGAACTGGCCTGCGATGCGCTGATGGAGGGTTCGAGCGGCAAGGGAAACGATCAGTACCGCATGCACAATGTCTTTAGTCTCTTTGCTCCTGGCCTACCAATCTTTGTGCCTGTACGCGACTTTGACCTGACGCGCGGCGAAGAACAACTCTTGATGGAACAGTACGGCGTACCGGTTGAGGAGTTTATCGTCGGCGGCGACGATAAAACGATGTGGTGCCGCTCGATCGCCAGTGGAGGGATCGACCTGACTACCGAACTACCAGACGACATCTGGATGTGGCTGGTGCCACCACATAAAGCCGCCAATACACCTACACGCCTGAGCCTGGCCTGGCAGAATGGTCTGCCCGTTGCGCTCAACGGTGAAGCCCTGCCGTTGGACCAGATTATCGAGCAGTTAAACGTGGCGGCGGGAGCAAACGGGATCGGCAAAATAGATCTGTTTGAAGACGGCATCATGGGTCTGAAATCGCGCGAGATCTACGAGGCTCCCGCAGCCACGCTCCTGCTGAAGATACACCGCGACCTGGAACAGTTCTGTCTGACCAAAGAAGAGATCCAACTCAAGCGCCAGCTTGAGGCCCAGTGGGCGCGAATGGTCTACCACGGTGAATGGTTCCACCCACTCAAAGAGGCGCTCGATGCCTTTATCGCATCCACGCAGAAGGCGGTCGAGGGCGAGTATACGTTGGAACTCTATAAGGGAAATATCGATATCGTCGCACGCAATTCGCAGAGTGGACTCTTCTTCCCCGATGTGCGTTCGATTAAAAGCGCTAGTTTTAATCAGAAAGAGTGCGCTCCCGCAGCCCACCTGCGCGGCTTGCCCTACGAATTGATTGCCCGTCGCAACAAGCTGGCCGGGATCTAACCCACCCGGTCTGAACGAGGAAAAGAAGCAATGACCAAACTCTGGCAAAAAGGCTATCCACTGCTTGAACAGGTGGAACGCTTCGAGGCTTCACAGAACAGTCTGCTTGACAATCGCCTGATCCGCCACGATGTCTGGGGTTCGATGGCCCACGCTGCTATGCTCAAAAAGATCGGTATCTTGAGCGAGGAGGAGGGCAAGGTCTTGCACACACACCTGTGCGCGATCCTGCTCCTCGCGGATGAAGGTCGATTTACGGTCACGCAGGCCGACGAAGACGTGCATACACGCGTTGAAAACTATCTGACCGAACAGGCGGGCGAAGCGGGCAAGAACATCCATACTGCACGTTCACGCAACGATCAGGTCCTGGTTGATACGCGTCTGTACGGCAAAGAACAGCTCCATCAGGTCGGTTCGCTGCTGGCGCGGCTGGGTACATCGTTGCTCAACCTGGCCACGGCCCACGTCGATACACCGATGCCCGGCTATACACATATGCAACGCGCGATGCTCTCCTCGGTCGGTCTGTGGGCCGCAAGCTTCGCAGAGGCGCTCCTTGACGACGAGCGTCTGCTTGCGACAGCCTACGAACTCAACGATCGGTCGCCCCTCGGATCGGCTGCCAGCTACGGGGTGCCGCTGGCGATCGATCGCCAGTATACCGCCGACCTGCTGGGCTTCGCGAGCGTGCAAAATAATGTGCTCGCTACACAGAATGCACGCGGAAAAATCGAGGCCGCGATCATCCAGGTGCTCACGCAGATTATGCTTGATCTGAGCAAGTTTGCGCAGGACATTCTGCTCTTCACGACGCTGGAGTACGGCTTTTTCCGTCTGCCCCAGGAGCTATGTACGGGCAGCAGCATTATGCCGCAAAAGCGCAATGCCGGGATTATGGAGCTGGTACGAGCGCGAACGCAGACGATGCTGGCGCTGCAACAGCAGATCCTGGGCATCATCAGCGGTCTGCCCTCCGGCTTTAATATGGACTATCAGGAGACCAAGCGACCTTTTATCGAGGCACTCGATCTGGTCCAGGAGAGCCTGGAAATCTGTACGCTGGTCGCGGACAATCTGAGCGTCGACGTTGCCAATCTGGTGGCCGCGTGTACGTTTGAACTCTTCGCAGCCGACCGCGCCTACGCGCTGGCGGCCAGCGAACATATCGGCTTCCGCGACGCCTATCGTATCGTAGGTCAAGAGGTTACGGCGAAAATTGACGAACTGCGGGCAGCGGGTCAGCCGCTACCCGCCGAAAGCCTGGACGAACTGATCGCACGTCTGCACGCCCGCAACCATCTGGGCGGTCCAGGCAATCTCGGACTGACGCAGAACTATCAAAAAATGGCAGAGGTTGAACAGGCGTGGCAGGCCCGCTCAGCCAACTTCAACACGGCAATGCAAAAACTTGTGGGCCTGTATGCGGATGAAATCGTCTAGCAATCTGGAGGGTAAGTTATTATGTCAACTGTTGTACTGGCGTATTCGGGAGGTCTGGATACTTCAGTCTCTATTCGCTGGATTAAAGAGAAATACGACCTGGACGTGATTACCGTCACGATCGACGTAGGAAGCGAACGCGACCTCGCGTCTATAGCCCGGCGAGCCGAGCAGATAGGCGCAGTCAAGGCCCTGGTCGTCGACGGACGGTCGGACTTTGTGCGCTACTTTGTCTGGCCAGCCTTACAGGCCGGGGCCATCTACGAGGGCCAGTATCCGCTGGCTACCGCTCTGGCTCGTCCACTGATTGCCCGCCTGCTGGTCGAGGTGGCACGGGCAGAAGGCGCGGTTGCCGTGGCTCACGGATGTACCGGCAAGGGCAACGACCAGGTGCGCTTCGATGTTTCGGTGCAGACGCTAGCCCCGGACCTGCGGATTATTGCTCCGGTGCGCGAATGGAGCATGACGCGCGACAACGAGATCGCCTACGCTGCCGAGCAGGGCATCCCGATCCCTGTCACCAACGCTAGCCCATATTCGACCGACCAGAACCTGTGGGGACGCAGCATCGAATGCGGTATCCTGGAAGATCCCTGGGCGGAGCCACCCGCCGAGGTGTACGCATGGACCTCGAATACGCCGCCGAGCGAGCCAACCTATATAGAGGTTACGTTCGATCACGGCATCCCCGTGGCACTCGACGATGTGCCAATGGAGGGCGCTGAGTTGATCGAGAAGCTCAATGAGCTGGCCGGAGCCTATGGTATTGGACGTATCGACCACGTGGAAAACCGCCTGGTCGGGATCAAGTCGCGTGAAATCTATGAAGCGCCAGCCGCGGTTGTGCTGCACACCGCTCACCAGGCGCTCGAAACGCTCACGCTGGGTCGCGATCAGGTGCGCTTTAAAGACCTGGTTGCCGGCGAGTACTCACGGATGATCTACAATGGTCAGTGGTATAGCGCACTTCACCAGGACCTGGCCGCGTATGTCCAGAGTACCCAGCGTTTTGTCAGCGGCACGGTGCGCCTCAAGCTCGTCCCCTGGCACTGTACGCTGGTCGGACGCAAGGCAGAGCACTCGCTCTACAATCACGCGCTGGCCACCTACGATAGCGGCGACCAGTTTGACCACAACGCGGCGCTGGGCTTTATCAAGCTCTGGGGTCTGCCCTTGAGTACCCAGGCCCAGGCTCAACTGCTACCTTCGGTCGGCATCGACGGCAATCTGCTCACAAACGAGCAGAAAAAACTACTCGGTCTGGGAGCACAGTCCGAGCAGTAGTCTGACGCGCTAGCTGAGTGCTTGAGGGCGATTTCTCTGCCTTCAAGCACGCTTCGTCTGTGACCAGACAGGCCTTAATGTGCAGCGGGATGGAGATACTGGATGAGGAAGCCAAAGAGGATGATCAGCGCAAAGATGACTAAGATGATCACTGTCGCGGTAATCGCGGTGCGAGCTGTGCGGTTGAGCGCCGGGGCTTCGGGCTGATAAGGGACCGCCTGAACAGCCGAGAGGTGGTGCAGGTCGGCCAGCAGATCGCCGATGGCCTTGTAACGTTTCTCTTTATCTCTGCGAATCGCTCGCATCACGACGGTCACCAGTTCGGGTGAAAGATGGGGGTTGTAGTTGAGGATCGAGGGTGGGTCCTGAGAGACGTGTTGATTCATCACAGCGAAGACGTTCTCACCGTCAAATGGCGTGCGACCACAGAGCATTTCATAGAGTATGATCCCAACCGCGTAGATATCCGAGCCTGCCATGCCGCGCTCACCGCGCAACTGCTCGGGCGACATGTAGTCTGGCGTGCCAATGGTACCTGAGAGTCCACGCCACGTGACGCGGCGTGCGCCTTCTAGCAAAGCAATGCCAAAGTCGATGATCTTTATGTCACCGTTCTTCTGCACCATGATATTTTCCGGCTTGATATCGCGGTGGTAGACGCCATGCTGGTGACAGTAGTGGAGAGCATCGCAGATCTGCCTGGCGATGCGCAGTGCATCTTCGACTGGCATCGGCTTACCATCGTACTCCTCCAATACATGGCGCAGCGTCGTTCCCTCGATATACTCCACCACTAGGTATTCTTCGCGTCGCTTTTCGTCGAGGTTCAACATGTGCTGAATGTAGGGGTGGTTCAAGCGGTTTCCAATCTCAGCCTCGCGTCGGTAACGCTCAAAGATAGCAACGTCCCCGATCAAGTCCTCGTTGAGAAACTTCAAGACGACTTTCTTTTGATCCTGAAGGTCCACCGCTTTTTGATCCTGAAGGTCCACCGCCAGGTAGACGCGACTCATCCCACCATGACCGAGCAAACGAACTACTTCGTAGTGATCGATCTGTGTGCCTGGAGCATATCCCGTAGTCATTGACGGCTAACACTCTCTCTCGCAAAATAGTAGGCAGGACCGCAAACGCTCAAAAAGAAACCTGTTCCTCGAACAGGTGCGATCTGCCGCTTCGATCGACGCAGTCAGGTAAGAAATAAGACCTCTGGTCGCTACGCCTCCCTGCCAGTCGCCATCTTTTTGATGATACACCGCCATTCTATTCAAGTCAAGGAATGAAGCCAAAGCCTTTTTAGTTCTGCTCAAGCCTGCGACATGTGAGATGCGGGCCAAGCTCCGCTAGAACTGGAAAGCTCTGCCTGCACCCCTGCTTTTGATGACTTTTGCGTTGCCCTATAGGCTAGCTGCTGGTCTGTTGCCCGGCCTTAAAGACGCGCAAAAGACGCTCGGTGGCTTCGCGGGTCAGGCGTGCTGCGTGTTGCATGGAGAAAGTAAGGCTCATTGGACCCGAGGGCAGGACCGCTATACCGGCGATGCCCTGACTGTAAAGCGCCTGGTAGCCGTCGCCCAGACTACCCGCGATGACCAGTACGGGCAAACCATACTTTCTGGCCAGAGCTGCCACGGCTCCGACGCTCTTGCCGTTAGCGGTCTGGCTGTCAAGCTGGCCCTCGGCGGTGATCATAAGGCTGGCCCCGTGCAAGGCCTCTTCCAGGTGGACTGCGTCCAGGACGATCTGCGCACCTGGACGCAGGGTGGCGTTGAGAAAGGCCATCAGACCAGCGCCCAGACCGCCCGCGGCTCCTGCACCCGGTACGTCGCGTACGTCTCGCGCAAGGTCGCGCTCGATAAGCTCGGCGTAGTGCGCCAGGGCAGCATCAAGTTCGACGACCATCGCAGACGTCGCACCCTTTTGTGGACCATAGACAGCCGAGGCTCCAGTAACTCCACAGAGCGGGTTGTTGACATCGCACGCCACTTCGAAGATGCTTTCACTCAGACGACCATCCATCTGCGTAAGGTCAATCCGCGTCAGGCGAGCAAGCGCGGCCCCGCCTGGTGGCAGTTCGCGTTGCTGCGCATCGAGAAGATGAACCCCCAACGCCTGAAGCAGTCCAGCACCGCCGTCGTTGGTCGCGCTTCCGCCCAGACCTACGAGAAAATGCCGATACCCCTGGTCCAGAGCGGCTCGGATCAGCTCACCCACGCCATAGGTCGTAGTGACGCACGGGTTACGTCGCTCGACAGGCACCAGGGGCAGACCCGCACAGGCGGCCATCTCCACGATCGCCAGCTTGCCATCGCCAGTCAGACCGAGCGCGGCCCACACCGGCTCGCCCAGTGGTCCTGTGACTTCGCGCTCAAGCCAGCGTCCGCCCGTGGCATCGACCAACGTCTGCGCGGTGTCTTCGCCACCATCGGCCACCGGGACAAGCACGATCTCGGCCTCAGGATACACCTCGCGCACGCCCTGTGCAATGGCTGCGCCCGTTTCAGCCGCACTGAGACTTCCCTTTAACGCCTGCGGCGCAACGACGATTCTCACAGATACCCCTCCTCTTTGTGACTAACTGGTATTGGCTCAGCCGGAACGACACAGACAACCCTGGTCACTGCTTCAACTACCTCAGCTTGTCGCAGAAACCTATGAAAGCAAAGGGTCCGCTGTGTCAGATTTCATGATGCCACTGGTACACAACTCTCTGACGGAAACCTCGCCTTAGATGGGTGCTTCGATTATCTACCTTCCTCGGTTATTTCCAGACCGGACTGCTCACCGAGCCTGGCGGTCTCGTTTTGAAGGATCTGGCCCACACTCAGGGCAAATTCATTGAGGAAAGCCAGCTCCTCGGTCGTGTACCGGTCATAGAGTTGAGACAAAGCCTGGTCAAGCGGGGCAAAGAGATGCGCGACCTCCTCTGCTCGATCTGCCAGCGGCCTCACCAGGATTTTCCGGCGATCGGAGGGGTCTCTCTCCCGTCGCACAAACCCGGCTTGTTCCAGACGATCAAGGACGCTGGTCACCGCTGCTGTAGTAAGCCCGGTTACCTCGGCTAATCGACCAGGCGTCAGCCCCGCTGCGGAGCGTGCAAGATCCAGGCACTTGAGGTCGGTCACATTTAATCCAAGACGCTCAGCTACCGCTTGATGAAACAGGAGCGTATAGGCACTGAGTTGCCTTCCGAAATGCTCACCTAATGTTTGTTGCAGGTGAGCGCGTTGATGACTTGACAACGGACCTCTTCCCCTTTATAATCTAGATAATCTGATATCTAGATAATCTAGATATCAGAAAGGTTATCGAGTGCTCTCGTAGTATAGCACACGTTGGCAGAGTATGTAGCATGGCTTGTACGTTCGTGGCCATCGCCTGTACAGAGCAAGCGTATAGAAACAGCATGAAAGATCGGAGCGCCTCCCTGCGCATGAGCGACTCCACTGAAAAAAGCAAGAAAGAAAAGAGAACGACTCCCATGACCAATAAGACACTGAAAAAAGCCATAGTCGTCGGTGGTGGAGTGGCTGGCCTGACGGCAGCCATAGCCTTTCAGAAAGCTGGCAGAGATGTCGTCGTGTATGAAGCAACCGAAGCGTCTACCGAGTTCAAAGGATCGTTTCTCACTCTTGCCATGAACGGCGTCAATGCTTTACGCACCATTGATGCCTTCGAGTCTGTCGAGGAACATGGCTTTTGGGTTTCCTCTATGGAACTTGTCAGTGGCTCTGGCAAGCGCTTCGGTGACTTAAATGGGAATGCGAAAGGTCTCTTCATCGAACGTGGAAAGCTCGTAGCAGCGCTGCGCAACGAAGCTCTACGGCGCGGCATTCGCTGTGAGACAAGCAAGCATTTCCTTGACGCTCACACCACGCCAGAGGGGGTGAGCGTACACTTTGCAGATGGCACTCGCGTCTCTGGCGATCTCCTTGTTGGCGCTGATGGCATGCACTCACACGTGCGCAAGCTGATTGACCCGACTGCTCCGACCCCTCGTTATATTGGATTGCTTGGACTCGGTGGCGCAGCACAGATGCCTGACCTCAAAACGCTTCCAAAGACCTTCACCCTTATGTATGGCAAACGTGCCTTCTTCGGCTGGACAACCAGTCCTAGCGCAGAGGTGTATTGGTTTGCCAATGTCCCTTTTGCCCAGGAACCGGAGAGACAAACGTTGGCGGCTGTCTCTCCCCAGCAGTGGAAGCAGCAATTGGTTCACCTGTTCGCTGATGACGCGCCTCCTGCGGCTGACTTGATCCGCTCGACCCCAGAACACGACGGTTTCACTCCGACGCTCTTGCACATGCTACATCATCTCCCACATTGGTATGGCGCATCAATGGTGCTCGTCGGCGACGCCGCACATGGGACCTCCCCCACGTCTGGGCAGGGAGCCTCGCTTGCTATTGAAGATAGTATCATACTCGCAAAGTGCCTGAGGGACTGCTCTGATGTTCAACGTGCCTGTGCTATCTATGAAGGGTTCCGTCGTTCGCGCGTGGAGAAGATCGCAAAATTAGCCGGCAGAGCGAACCAGATCAAAGTTGCCGGACCGCTTATGCGTCGTTTGCAAGATCTGGTCGTACCTTTTGTTCTCAAACACCTGGTCCATCCAGAGACCGAAACCTGGGTATATCAGGACCGGATCAACTGGGATGAGCCGATAGGGGTAAGTATGACCTCTCAGAAAACAGGGGAATAGAGAAGGGAACCTCATAATGATCCAAGAACAGAAGAAAACAAAAACGCCTCTCTTTGCGCCTGTACTCGTGCTGATCGTGCTGGCACCGACAATTGCTGAAATCCTGCTTGGAGATCTCTTGTTCAATGCCAATTTTGTGCCGACATTGGTGATGTATGTCTTGCTGTATGGCTCTGGCGCACTCCTCGTACGAGAGGTGGCGCACCGCTTCCATCTGGGTTGGCCAAGCATTATCGCGCTAGCCCTGGCCTACGGAGTCGTGGAGGAGGGACTGATATTGCAAACGATGTTCAACCAGCACTTTCCCGGATTAGAGGTGCTGGCATCGTATGGGCGAACAATGGGTGTCAGTTGGTTCTGGATGACTGGTGTCCTGGGAATGCGCGCGGTCTGGAGCATCGCGCTCCCCATTCTCCTGACGGAATTGCTGTTTCCAACTCTTGCAAGTCGCTCCTGGCTGGGCCGCGTGGGACTGGGCCTTGATGCGATGGTCTACGTCCTGGTAGGTCTGGTAATCTTTCATTTCTTCACGGTCTTCACTCACTTTTCTGCCTCACCAGTCGCGCTGCTAGGTACGGCGCTGGCGGGTGGCGTACTCGTCTGGCTGGCGCTGTTTATCGTGCCTCGCAAGAAAGCTGTGCCAGGTGGCAAGGGCGTCCCGGCACCCTGGTCGGTTGGGCTAATAGCGTTTCTGGCTGGCGCACTTTTTTTCGGCATACAGCTTTTTTTCCCCACCGTTCCCGCCATTGCGCCGCTTTTGCCTATCCTGATGTATGCGGTGCTCTATGCGGTGGTGGCAATCCTGATCGAGCACTGGTCAACTGAGCCTGGGTGGACTGCACACCACCAGATTGCCCTGGCCTCTGGTGCGCTGTTCACCTACATGATCTACGGCTTTTTGCTTGAGTCGCGAGGCAGTCTCGCTGATATCATCTTTCATGGAGTAGTGTGTGTGGTCATCTCCTGCTTGTTGGTCTGGCTGTTCTCCAGGTACACGTATTCGAACTGAGTGTGTTAGTAAGGAGTTTGTCAGGAGAGCCGCTCTTTACCCGTCTTTTCTTTAAGGCGCTCCGACTATACTGTAACCTTGACACGACCCGAAACCTGCTTGCACGGAGTATACCTATGACATTCGACGGCATTCACTTTATATGGCACTGGAGTCCCTATTCGCTCGCTGCACTGCTCTTGCTCTGCCTGGGCTATAGTCTCACGCTCTGGCTGATGCACAGGACCAGTCCACAGACACGCCCGGTCATGAAGCGCCATATCGCCTGGTTCATTGGCGCTGTCCTACTGATCGTACTATTCGTATTCACACCAATTGATATGATCGCCCGCACACAACTCTTTCTGGCGCATATGTTCCAGGTAGTTTTTCTTATTACGTTCGCCGCGCCATGTCTGTTGTTTGCCTGTCCCGACTGGCTCTTTGAGCCAGCTCTGGCCCAGCCAGTCACGCGCACCCTTTTGAAAGTACTGACGCGACCTGTAGTGGCCTCGATTATCTTTAACTTCACCTTCCTCTTCTGGCATCTCCCGCCGCTCTTTGACAGAACCCTGACCAATGGAAACCTCTATCACGTCATGTTGGGAAGCATCTTTCTGGCCTCACTCCTCAACTGGTGGCCGTTGATTGGTCACGAACGTCAGCTCCACGAACTGAGCTATCCTGCCAGGATGCTCTACGCCTTTCTCGATGGTCAGCCAATCGATATTTACGCACTGATCATCGTCTTCAGCGGCCTCGTCATCTATCCGTACGCCGTGCCAGCCCAACTCGGCATCGGAGCCTACGCTGACCAGGCTTCGGCGGGTGCACTACTCCTGATTCCCGGCATCGTCGACTTGGTGGTAATGTCACCACTCTTTTTCCGCTGGCTCGCCGAACTCGAAGAACACGCCCGACACGACGACGAACGCCTCGCCGCCCAACGCGCGGCCCGCGCACTCCAGGAAGCAACCGAGGAAGCAGAAGAAGAGAGTACCTACGAGGGTCTGACCAACCATGCAGAGCAATTGTAACTCGTCTGTGCTTGCTACGTAGTATACAGCAGAGATATTTGATCGATTAAAATATCTCTCCGTCCATCTTCAACCTGTCTAGTGCCAAACCACCCCTTAGGGAAAGGGAGAGAACAAGGGAACGCCCCTTGAACCCTCCTTTTCCAACGATCTCCTGTGGATCTGCACTAGAGACAATCAACGCAATAAAGGAGTATTTTTATGGACCATAATCTCATAACCACGGGTAACGAACTCTATGGCTACGTGATCCAGAGCCAGCTAGGGGTCGTACGTGGGATCATCGTGCGTTCGCGCAGCATCTTTGGCAACATCGGCGCAGGCTTTCAACAACTCGTTGGCGGGAACATTTCCTTATATTCATCCCTCTGCGAAAAGACGCGCAACGACGCCTACGAACTGATGATTCAGCACGCCCAGGAACTGGGAGCCAACGGGATCATCGCCGTACGCTACGACGCCACAGAGATCAGCTCCGGCGTCACTGAAGTCCTCTGCTACGGCACAGCCGTCCTCGCAATCGGTCGCTAAACAAACGAACGGCAAGATGCAGCCAGAGCTGAAAGCTAGTCTATGCATCCTGCTCTAGCTGCGCTTGCATGGATAGATCTGGCACGCAACGAGAAAAACCGTTCGAGTGGATTAAGGAAGGAGTGTTTTAATGAGAATGAAACGACCGATAAACCTCGCAGTGAGCTACTCACAGAAGGACGAAGCCTTCGAACAGGAATTCGAGGATTATCTCCTAGTGTTGCAACAGGCTCCGTTCATCTCAGGACCGGCCAAACGCCAGGTCCCACCAGGAATAGACTGGTCGCAGGTGATCGATTCACAGATAGCAATCAAATCTTTCTGCTGCTTCTCAGTCCAAGTTTCCTTGCTTCTGGCTATTGTTTTGGTCAGGAATTCCACGAAGTATGGCAGAGACGCAGCATGGGAGCGGTGACAGTTATTCCGATTCTCCTGCAACGTGTCGATTTAACAGGGCAGCTTTTCGAACATATCTCTGTATACCGAGAATGCGCGGCCCTGTCTCATCCTGGCCTGAACGAAGCCAGGCCTGGGAGAACATCTATCGGGAAATTCGCGGGTGTCTGGAAAGATCCTAAAAGAAAGAAAACCTGCCACCCACTTCTCTATGTTGCGCGGGCGAAACGGCGCAGGTAGCGCGTCAGGCCGGGTCGGACCTCTTCGAGCATGTCGATGTCTTTCTTGCTCAAGGGCCTGATTATCATTAACATGACGACGCTGAGGATCACAAAAAGGATGGCGAAGACAACAACCAGCGATTTGCTGGTGGGGTGGAAGATCAGGACCGGCACGGCAGCCAGCGCCGTGGCCAGCAGGACGCGCAAGGTGTAACCCAGTGGATATTTCTCGGGCAGATCTCTCCACAGGAAAGCCAGCATCAGACTGTAGGTAACCAGGCGTGAGGCTCCGTCGGCAATCAATGCACCAGCCGCTCCCCACTGCGGCACCAGCCAGAAGCCAAGTCCCAGCACTACGAAGAGTCCAACCCACTGAGCGAGCACAACCATACGGGCTTTATTGACTACGTAAAGCGTCGATTGGTGGATAGTCATACCAAGCACGCGCACGACAAGGTTGAGCGAGATGAAAAGTGCGAAAAGATTGCCCGCAGGTTCGTACTTGACTCCATAGAGCGCAACGACGAGGTTGTGCGCGTTAAATAGACAGAAGATCAGTCCCGGCGCTGAAAGCAGGGTCTCTATCTTGATCAATGTCTGCCAGATGCGCGAGAGGCGACCATAGTTGTTGCCAACAAATGCGGCGGCCAGCGCCGCCACACCCACTCCGCCAAAGCCCGAAACCAGCAGCAGATTAGCACCGTCGGTGAGTTGGAAAGAGACATTAAAATACGCCTGAGCGGTCGGCGCAGCGTAGGCGATCAGCAAGAGCAGCGAGATCTGTTTGAGCAACGCGTTGGAAACCAAGTTGGTAAACCAGGCAGAAAATCCCAGGCGAAACACAGGTCCCAACGGCTGACGATACGCCTCACCACGCGTCGATAGGAGCAGTGGCGTCAACCAGACGGCAAAAGCGAGTGCTCCTACCAGCGTTATAATCGCCTGAAGCCAGAGAATACTGGTAATCCCCCAGCCCAATTGCAGGGTCAGAAACCCGACCCCAAGCAAAAAGAGTTGACCCAGACCGCCCACTATAAAGACTATCTTCATGCGCATAATCGCCGCATAGACTGCGTTGAGCAAGCTGAATAGACCGTTGGCTAGCACCCAGACGGCGATCGGCGCAATATGCACCTGAAGATCGGGACTACGCAGACCACTGGCAATATTCGCGGTCAGGGGGGTGGGAATCAGCGCAAAGAGCGTGGCCAGCCAGGGCAGACAGAAGAAGAGAACGGTGAGCGTGGCAGCCAGGACCAGCAGACGAATCAACAGCAAACGCCGCACCAACGAGGCCGCCGATCCTTGACCATATTCAGAGATCAGACGCGGCACAAAGGTCGTCGTGGCGTCTTCCATGCCAAAAGCTACAACATAGGCGATCGTGTTAAAGGCCGCCGCCGCTACTGTGTAGGCAGCATAATCGGCGACAGAGACGCGATGAGTCAACAGGATCGTCAGCAGAAATAACGAGGCATAGACCCAGAGACCGTAGACCTGGTTGATCAGATAGCTGCCAGGCGTGCGTTTCAGCAGAAGATGTGCGCCAGTCTCGCCGGGCGGTACATCCACTTCTACCGGCGCAATCGGCCCCAGCGTGTATGTAATAGCGCGGAGAACACCTGACGACGGGGCGTTCAATTCTTCATGCTCCACAGATAATCGTTTCCCTTCCCTGTTTTCCGCGGAGTCATCTTCTCGTTCGGGACCGAACTTTTTTAATCTCACAGGTCGTAGCATAAATCAGGATCACTCATTCGTTTGTTTCTGACGCTATCAAGTAGTCGGTTACACGTAATCTGAAAAAACCGGGACGCCAGGCCTTTCCACTTCCACAACACGACATACCATCATCAGATTAAGGGCAACGGAAGACCAGCCAGGAGAGCACAAGACAACAGACAAGAGCTTACCCTACTATTCCCCAGTGTTATTCGTACGTGGTCGGAAGATACACTGTGCCAACCATCCCAGACCTCCTAAAGCTGCGAATAATTCCAGAAGACTCACGTTGCCCGTAACACTATCTGGCGCAACCAGGTAGAAGATGCCCACTTTGAAACGGGCGACGGTCACAAAGAGACCGAGGCCTATCCATGCTGGTAGTGTAGCATAGAAGAGCGCCTGTTGCCAATTACGGCTGAGAAGTCCTATTAGACCAGGAAAGATATAGAGCAAAACAGGAATAATAATCGCGACACTCGGCGGAAATGGTCCATCCAACGCGGCTGTCGAGGAGTTGGGCAACAGACGCGTCCACATCTGGACAGGCACCAGCGCCGTGGTAACCAGCAATGTCTCAAGACCTACCAGACCCAACATGGCCATCGAACGACGCTTATCTTGCACGTTGCCTTGTAAACTTAGATGAAGCATGGAACACCTCTTCTCTCTAGCGAGTAGACCCACCTATCCGTGAATTGCCGGGCGTACTTCTTTGTCACAGTACGAGTATCTCTATGAATTGATATGCAATAGACCCATCTGGTACTTAAAGAGCAGGATGCGCCGCACCGAGTCGTCGATGCGCTGCTGCGTGATAGTACCTGCACTGATGGCAGCTTTAAGCGCGTCAACCATCTGCCCGACTTCGTCCGGCGAACCGGGGTCCATCAAAAGATCATCGCCCGCCTGCACCGCCATGAGTGCTGCTTGGCCGAGCGTATAGTGATCGATAATGCTGCCCATTGTCAGCCCGTCGGTGATGATTACGCCTTTAAAGCCCAACTGATTGCGCAGGATACTGACAACTTTGGGCGAAAGCGATGAGGGGACCGAGGGGTCGATGGCCTGCACGATCTCGTGTGTCACCATAATTGAGTACACATCGCCCTGAGCGATCAGCTTGCGGTATGGCACCCAATCGATTAAGTTCAGACTGCTGATCGCACGGGCCAGGTAGGGTAGCCTGAAGTGAGGATCGGTACTGGTATCGCCCAGGCCGGGAAAATGTTTGACCGTCCCCAGTACTTTGCCACTCTGTTGTAAACCTTTCAGGTAGGCTCCTGCCATTGCAGTGACGCTGGTCGGGTCGGTCCCGTAGGTGCGCAGATACAACTGCGCGTTATAGACATCATTGACATCCACCACCGGAGCCAGGTTGAGATTGATGCCATAGCTGGAGAGGTTCTGCGCATCGCTCACCCCCTGCTGATAGGCCTTATTCGTATCGCCACTCTGGCCAATCGAGGTCGCGGAAGGCTGCGCACCATCCAGGTTGATCAGCCGATCGACGGTTCCGCCCTCCTGGTCAACCGAGACTATCAGGGGCAGGTCTGCATTCTGCTGCATCTGCGCATTCAAACTGGTGAGCTGCGATTTGCTGACTATATTGCTCTGGTACTCAATAACCGAGCCGACGTGATACTGAGTAATCATCGCGTCGAGCTGCGAGTCATAGGTGGAGGCGGTGAAACGCACCATGAGCATCTGCCCCAGCTTCTGATCGAGCGTCAGATTGGCCAGCAACGCGTTTACAAACTGCAAAGGCGTAGGTTTGGCGGTCGGCTGAGCGGTCGCGCCGGGCGTCAGGTGTTGATGTAGCTGCCCGCTCACCTGAGCAAGTAGTTTCTGACCACCGTTACCGCCTGAAGAGTTAAAAACCGATCCCCAACCCTGCATCCCAAAGAACTGACTGAAGCCGGCGGTGGTCGAGTTGAGAACCACAATCAGCAGCAACAGAGCCAGAAAGAGCGCCTTGCCGCGAGTCATTTGCAAGGCACGATGCGTCTTGAGCGGCGGCACTATGACCATCGGTGTAGTTGGCAACTCGGGGAGAGCCACCAGAACTGCACTATCGTCGACGCGCCGCACCGCGACTGTCGGCCTATCCAGATACACCGATTCTGCTGGACCACGTTCGGCTGGTCCAAACCGCGTAGGCCCCACGTCACTATTAACCGGCGGCAGCGGCGCGGAGGTGGTTTTAGGCATACTGAGCAGTGGCCGAGTCTCGATCGCGGCGAGTTCTGCCCGCCGTCCCGCCTGCCCACTCTCCTGGGGGAACTGTGCTTTTCTGAACTCGCTGCCCGACGCAACGGGGGCAGGAGTCTGGCGAAACGCCGGGACGCCGCTCTGCTCAACTGACGCGGGAGCGGTCGGGATGCCCGGCATAGCTGGCGGATCGGTAATACCAGGCACATGGCGCGAGGGGATCATATTTCTTTTGGATGGTAAAAAGCGCCCTGGTGCGCCTCCCTGGCTCTTTTCGCCCGACCCTGTTCCCGAGAAGACGGCTGGAACTATCTTATCGCTCTTTGCCTGGACCTCAACCGGGTCCTGCGCTTCCTTACCTGTCATTACGGAACTTTCCTCTGATTTCTCCGCTGTCTGCACTGCTTGCGCCTGAAAAGAAGTCTGTTCACCTGAAGAAGTTAATAGCCGCCCGCTCGCCTGCCTTTTCTGCGTATCTTCGTCGTCGTCTCGCGCACTCAGGTCTGGCTCTCTGGCAGATGTGCGGTCTATTAAGCTCATATACTACTCTTTCCAGGAACATAACGTTTGTTTAGAGACGCAACGCCTTACAGCGGATATACACAGGGCAACAATTCATAGGTGCAAACACGAGCAAACGGCAAGTTCATACCCCTTAACTGCGCGTTGGCCGACCACCACACCCTCCTGTCATACCAATGAAATCTTCCCTGTCTGTATTCTAATCGGCATATAAAGAGCTAAGACAATAGCTCAATCGTTCTGATTTTCGCGTTGGTAAAAAATTGGCAAATACTTTCCCTGCACAATACAATAACAATCCTATCGTAATATATATCGAAAAACTGTGAACTGTGTCACAGAATCAGGACTACTCTCCCATTGAGACGGGGCTGGACGCACCCTTACAGGTGTACATTTTTAGCTCTCCTTTGAATGAAGGGGGAGCTAAAAATGCTGAGACTCCTGATGAGCATATATAGATGTGATTGCCCTGGGTTCGTGAGGAACCTTCTTTGACAACATTTCCCGTTTCATCTACAATACACCTCACAAGGGTCCCTAGCAAAAGACAGCTTCCCTTCTCTACAAGCTGATGTCTCGAAAGTGACTGGTGCTTTAATGGTTTTGCTGAGATGGGTAGGAACAGTGCGCCTTCTGGCTCTATTGGAACGAGAAAGTCCATAGATAACACTATTGAGATTCTCAAGCACAGTTATGATCGCTTTAACTCACGAGATATCGATGGTGTGCTTGTCGTGCTCTCAGATGATATCGCCTGGGCTAATGGTATCGATGGAGGCTACATTCATGGGCATGAGGCTGTCCGAGAATACTGGACACGCCAATGGTCTATTGTCAGTCCACATGTCGAGCCAGTGCAATTCAACCAGGCTTCAGACGGCTCAATCGTTGTGGAGGTTCAACAATCAATCCGCGATCTTGAAGGGAAGCCTCTTCAAGACCAGACGCACGGGCTACGAGACACAATGGTCGGACATGTCTTCCACTTTCAGGATGGCAAGATAGTTCGTTTCGACATTCAGGATACCTCTTCCTAGCATCTGATCTGCTTTTGGGCGGGAGGGTGACAATCGAGTTCATACGTGAGTTCATATGTGATAATGTGATAAAGATATGGGCAAACTCTCCAAACCAGGGCAAGCCCATGCCCATTGCAGCGTTGTTCTCCCTATGTAAGGATTCTGAGATCTCCCCCGCATAAATGACGGGGGGTTCGGATCAGCTTTCTCTCCGTTGCTTTCGCCTTCAAGATGCAAACGCTTCACCGTTCAAGGGCCTTCTCAGACGGCCCGTCCACGGGCAGATTGGCGAACCAATCCCGTGGCACGTATCCTGTCACCAGATACGCCAGTCCTACGACTGATAGCAATTG
>DAOTTJ010000335.1:0-5618 GCA_034437695.1 Ktedonobacteraceae bacterium | reverse complement strand
AACGATTACTTTGTGATGGGTGATAATCGGCCTGATAGTAAAGATTCGCGCTACTTTGGTTTTGTTCCTCGGGATTATATAGTAGGTAAGGCGGTATTAGTGTACTGGCCACTAAGTAGCTGGCAAATTATCAATACGTACTCATCGGTATATGCACAGATCAAATAAAGGAGCCTCAGAGCTATGCGCGATCAAGACCAACAGTACCCTTATCCCAGACATCAGCCTGGTCGGAGTGAAAAGGATCACCACGATCCTTTTGCGAGTGATACGCAGTCCGAAGGGGAGTTAGAAGAGGGACGTAGTCCGGCCCACCAGAGGGATAAGGCGACCACCCCAATGCTCCCGCGGCGTCATGTACGTAATTCGTTGATTATCGGTGCAATAGTAGGTCTGCTGGTTGCCTTGCAGGGGGCCATGCTCGTGCTGTTGAACGCCAGTATCTACAGGGAGGCGGGGAAATACCTGAAGAATCCGGGAGCCATGCCATCGAATGTAGCGCTGGCGGTCTTTGGGATTACCGTTTTGAGTATAGCGATTGGTACCATACTGTATTTCATTGGTGGTCTGATCATTGGTCGGGTAGCTATTCACCGTCGTTGGGCCTTTATTGGTGGCTTTGTAGGTGGTGTAGTTAGCTGGTTGGTCAGTGCTGGTCTCAAGTGGTTGCCCTCCTATCCTGATGCTGGAAATACAGGTTTTGGTGGTGGGGCATTAGGTCTGGGTGCAGGCCTGGTAGCTGCCTTGATCGGCATTATTATCCTGGGAGTGTTGTCGGGGGCGTTCAGTCTGCTGGGGGCTTGGCTGGCCACGCGTCGTCATCCCTACTACGTCGGTTATGCGGGTTAAAGTCAGAGGCGTAGTAAGAGCGAGCAGGCGGACAGAGAAGAGAGAGAACACGGAGTGCCGGGTGTTGCATTGAAAAGCAACGCCTGGCACCGCGTTTTTTGGGGTAACTAGTGATTATTCGACGGTTACTGACTGCATGACATCGCCGCGACGAATGTTGCGCACGACATCCATGCCGGAGATAGTGTCGCCGAAGATAGTATAGCTGGGGGGCAGATTGGGCTGGTCGGCCAGGCAGATGAAGAACTGGCTGCCGTTGGTATTGGGACCGGCGTTGGCCATTGCCACAGTACCGGCGCGATAAGGGCGCTTGACCGGTTCGTCCTGGAAGCGATAGCCGGGTCCGCCGCGGCCTGTGCCGGTGGGATCGCCACCTTGAATGACAAAGCCGGTTTCTACGCGGTGGAAGACCACATTATCGTAGAAGCCATCGAGGGCCAGTGACACAAAATTGTTGACCGTTACAGGAGCTTCCTGGGGATTTAATTCAAGGGTGATATCACCTTTGTTGGTCTTGAGCAGTACCTTATAGGTGCGATTTGTGTCGATCTTCATTGCAGGTGGTGAACTATATTCTTTTGGCATAAGTTTTTTCCTTTCTTAACTACCACTACGACTCGGGACCTACCTGTGAAAGTAAGGCAGCCGAATTATCTCTCCTTCACTATAACCGTTAGTGCGACGTATGGCAAGGTTTTTGGTAGATATAGGCTTTGCCTTCTAACTATCCCACCTTATAGTGATCTATCAAGTTTCTTGTGCTGCGTCGCCTGCGGCGACGGAGAGGGGGAGGAAGGCTGAGGCACAGCCCAGACCCCAGTCAAGGGGTTGCACCCCTTGCATCCCTGCTGGTCAAGCGAAGCGTGACAGAGTAGTTATAAAGAGCAGAACGGGCTTTGCAGGCGGCTCGCCGTCTGCAAAGCCCGTTCTGCTCTTTACTTATTTAGGAGGGGCTGACTGCTTGTACGAGCACGTAGTTCAGGGTATCGGGAGTGATACTTTTGGTAGAAGCATCATCGCCTGGACCCTGGATCTTGAGTGCGATATTCATACCCGAAGTTACCTTGCCTAAGAGGTTGTAGCTCTTGGCGAGGGTTTTGCTGTCGTCTGAGGTGCAGATGAAGAACTGGCTGCCGTTGGTGTTGGCTCCGCTATTGGCCATAGCCAGGCAGCCCTGGGTATAGTTACCTTTGACTAGCTCGTCGTTAAATTTGTAGCCGGGACCACCAGTGCCGTCGCCTTTCGGGTCGCCAGTTTGAATAATGAAGTTTGGTACGACGCGATGGAATTTCATACCGTCGTAGAAATGGTGTTCGGCGAGGTAGACAAAATTGTTGACGCTATTGGGAGCTATGCTGGGATCGAGTTCCAGAACAATCAGGCCTCGATTGGTATTCAAGCCGACGCAATACAGTTTTTTCGTATCGATGCTCATCGCGGGTGCGCTGGAATAGGTATGCTGATTTTTGTTAAATTGGGCTGTCGTCGGTCCCGCTGCCGTGTCGGTTAACTGTTTGACCACGGTGCTGGTATTACAGGGCGAAGAGGTAAAGACCGCAGGGGTGGCAAGTACCGCAGGTGTTGGGTGTTTAACTACCGCCGGGGCCTTATAGGGAGCGAAGGGACCGACATGGCCGAAGTAGGCGGCAACGACGCCGCCAGCGACCAGAATGAGAATTATCCCTATGGCCCAGGGGTAACGAGCCAGACCACGTGCTGGCCGCTTCGTCCCAGTTGCACGACGTACGGGTGCTTTTACCTCTAATATGGGCATATCGGTCGCATGAGCTTTTGCGACCCTGGCCGCTCTTTTCGTGGCGGCTCGCTTTGTCGTCTTAGGCATGGAGTGTGTAATAACTGCCTTTCAATGTAATCAAACAAGCACGATTGCGGTAAAAAATCCGCACACCGCACGGGACCGCCCCGTGTGGTCCTGGTTGAGTGAGAGATTGTGCTTTTTACAAATCTCCCGCGGGCAGAGGCGAGTGGTTAGTCTGCGCCCTATAATAACCTGCTCGCTTAGGATGGTCAAGCCACCTGTGGGTGGTTTTATTTTGTGCAGGCCAGAGGCTTGCGCCCCCAACCATAGGCATGAAAGTAGCAGAGAGTTGCTCTCTGCACTCTTGTTTTGCGTGTTTTGCCGAAGGCAAAACACGCAAAACAAAGAAAAAATTTGTTGGGGACACCCCAAGCCCCGGCAAAGGGCTGCCGCCCTCTGCACGCCCGCTTCATTTCATGTTTATGTGGAGGCTTGCGCCCCCACCCCCAAAGAGGAAGCAGGTGCTTTGCTGCGAGAATTAGAAATTTTTGTGCGTTTCTATGAGAAGAAAGGGAGTGGAGTTGTTAGAACTCTCGCGGGTGGGCAAAAAGGGCTACTAATTGAGACGAATAGGCCACTCTTCCCATAGGGATTGGGAGTGGTCAGCGAATTTAAAAGATCTTTGACGTGGATAACTCTGTGGATAACTCTGTGGATGGATGGGGAAAAGTCGATATTTTCGGTGGAAAAGTTGGGGAAAAGTCCGATTCGCTGGTTTTTTGGGGTATTTTGCGGGTCTAGTTATCCACATATCCACACTCGCGCTGCGCGTTGCCATTTGCATTTGCTGCTACTATTAGCTACACTGATTAGGCACACAATACGTATCAGAGCAGAGCTATTGTGTTCCCAAAAATCTGTCTGGCCACTTCCATTGACGAGGGCTTTTGTGCACGAACTTTTGTGCTATAATCGCCTGTAAGGAATATCATCAGGTTTCTAGAGAGCTACCTCAATGTTCGCTGCTGGAGCAGCTCTGCGCGGTGGTGAAGAGTCTGAAGCGTTCTTTAATTGAAGAGTGAGCCTTATATTCTACGGAGCCAAGTCGCGTGGAAAAGCTGCTGCCACAAAATATCGAGGCCGAATGCGGCGTACTGGGGAGCATTATCATTGATCCTGAGGCGATTGTCCAGGTTTCGGATTTTCTTCAGGCTGAGGATTTTTATCGTGACGCCCATCGTACGCTCTACGAAGTGATCTTGCATCTGTATCAGAGCAGTGAACCTGCTGATTTTATTACTATCTGTGATGAGCTGGAGCGGCGCAATCAGTTAGAGGATGTGGGCGGTGCGAGCTATATTACCTCGTTGATCAATCAGGTGCCGACCAGCGGTAACGTCGAGTATTACGGGCATATTGTTGAGCGTACTTCGACGTTGCGGCGTTTAATTCACGCGGCGGGTCAGATTGCGGCGGTGGCGTATGAAGAGGGTGACGCTGATGTTGCGCTGGATAAGGCCGAGCAGCTTATCTTTACGATTGGTCAGCGCCATGCGCGTTCGGATTTTTCGTCGTTGGAAGATATTTTGGCGGAGTATATGCAGAAGCTGGAGCAGCTTAATGCGCGGCGTGGGACGATTGTGGGGGTGCCGACTGGTTTTACTGATCTGGATCGTTTGACGGGTGGTTTACAGCGTTCGGACCTGATTGTGCTGGCCGCTCGACCGGGTGTGGGCAAGACAAGTCTGGCGCTGAGTGTGGCTCATAACGCGGCGGTACGCTATAAAAATTCGGTTGCGGTTTTTAGTTTAGAGATGAGCAAAGAGCAGCTTGTGCAGCGTTTGCTCTCGATGGATGCTGGGGTTGACCAGTCGCGTCTGCGTACGGGTTGGATTGAAGAGGATGAGTGGGAGCGGATTGTTTATGCCAGCGATAAGCTAGCCGAGTCGAATATCTGGATCGATGACACGGCTGGTATTTCGACGATGGAGGTGCGCAGTAAAGCCAGGCGTTTGCAGGCTGAGCAGGGTATTGATCTGATCATTGTCGATTATTTGCAGTTGATGCGTGGTCGTTCGGGTGGTGGGCGTAACGAGAACCGTGTGCAGGAGGTTTCGGAGATCAGCCGTGGTCTGAAGGAACTGGCGCGTGAACTGAACGTGCCGTTGCTGGCTCTAGCGCAGCTTTCGCGTTCCGTCGAGACTCGGCAGTCAAAAGTGCCGCAGTTGTCGGATCTGCGTGAGAGCGGATGTATAGTTGGCGCGAGTCGGGTGTATCTGCCGGACCTGGGATGTACGCAGCCGATCAGTCAACTAGTTGGGCAAGTAGGTATGCGTGTACTGGCGGTCAATCCAGAGACGTGGCAATTGGAGGCGTGTGAAGTCATCAATGCCTTTGCTACCGGGCGCAAGCGCGTTGCGCGTCTGACTACGCGGCTGGGTCGTGCTATCTGTGCGACGGCCAATCACAAGTTTCTGACGCCAGCGGGTTGGCGGCGGCTGGACGAGTTGGGCGAGCAGATGTTGATTGCATTGCCCCAGGCTGGGACTGCTGAAGTGCAGCGGATAGCGCAGGGAGCGCAGAGCGATATCTATTGGGACGAGATTGAGTCGATTGTGGAAGAAGGCGAAGAAGAGGTGTACGACCTGAGCGTAGCGGGTCTGCATAATTTCGTAGCAAACGATATAGTGGTACATAATTCGATTGAGCAGGATAGCGATATTGTGATGTTTATCTACCGTGATGATATGCACAATCATGAATCGGAGCAGAAGAACATCGCGAATATCATCATAGCCAAGCACAGGAATGGACCTCTCGGCGAGGTAAGCCTGTATTTTCAAGCCAATCAGACGCGTTTCCGGGATCTGGAGACAACACCGAGCGAAGAATAAAAAAGAGCAGGATGTTATTTTTCATGACAGGATTTACCGGATTCCCGGCGGGCAAGAATCCCTATGTGCCGGTGCCAGATGTTTTTTTTACTGTCCTTTTGCCGGAGATAGAGGAC
>DAOTTJ010000334.1:0-10659 GCA_034437695.1 Ktedonobacteraceae bacterium | reverse complement strand
ACACACCGCCCGTCACACCACGAAAGTCGGCAACACCTGAAGCCGCCGGGCTAACCGCAAGGAGGCAGGCGTCGAGGGTGGGGTCGGTGATTGGGGTGAAGTCGTAACAAGGTAGCCGTACCGGAAGGTGCGGCTGGATCACCTCCTTTCTAGGGAGTCGAGCATCCCAGTGATGCTCTCACCCAGGTCGATCTTCGTCACGCATATGCGATTGACGAGGTCTGGAAAATTTTGAGTTTGTTACCAGACAGATAAAGAAGCTTCTTGTCTACAGCCTTACCACTCTTGAGTTGTCCAGGTCAACTCAATGCCCTCTGCGGGCTTTTAGCTCAGGTGGTTAGAGCGCAGTCCTGATAAGACTGAGGTCCCTGGTTCGAGTCCAGGAAGGCCCACCTAGATAGATCCCTGAGGGGATGTAGCTTAGTTGGAAGAGCGCTGCCTTTGCACGGCAGAGGTCAGGGGTTCGAATCCCCTCATCTCCACCTATACAAAAAGTCCCACCTGTATATGCAGGTGGGGTGGTGACCTTAGCGAAAGAGCAACACCCGTTCCCATCCCGAACACGGTAGTTAAGTCTTTCAGCCCCGATGATACTTTGGGGGCAGCCCCACGGGAAAGTAGGACGTCGCCACTCCACCCGCCTATAAAGGCGGGCTTTTTGTTTTACTCTTCATTGCCCTGCTTTTTAAGCTGCGTATACGCCAGGCGCAGACCTTCCAGCGGCAGGTACTGGTTGATATACTGGATCTCGGGGATAAGCGGGGCCATCAGTTGGGCCAGACCACCGTGGGCGATGATTTTGACCTCGCTCTGCTCGCTTGTGTCGGGGATCTCACGGCGTAGACGCGCGATCAGACCCTGCACTAGTCCCACGTGTCCATAGATAATCCCCGATTGCATATTCTCGATAGTGCTCTTGCCAAGCGCGGCTGGCGGCGGCACCAGGTCGATCCGATAGAGACGGGATGCGGCGTTGCTCAGGGCCTCGGCCGAGATAATCAGACCAGGAGCGATTGCGCCGCCTAGAAAATCGCCACGTGCCGAGATAACATCAAAGGTGGTCGCCGTGCTGAAGGCGATGATAATCGCCGGTCCTCCATAGAGATAATGCGCGGCCAGCGAGGTCGCGATCCGATCGGCTCCCACCTCCCACGGATTGTCGACCAGCAATCTGATGCTCAGGTTCATCGTGTAGTCCAGAATGATAGCCTCTTTCTGGCAATACCTTATCACTAGGTCCTGAAAGACCGGCGTAAGCGGCGGCACCACGCTGGAGAGAATCAGATCGTCAATGTCGGAGAAACTATAGTGTGCGTGCTGCAACAGTTCGTTGAGCACCATCGCGTATTCATCGGCGGTGCGCTGACGAGCGGTCGAGACGACCCAGCGCTGCTGTACCTGCGTCTGATCGTACAGACCAAGCTTGATATTTGTATTGCTGATATCGATTGCAAGTAACATAGCACCTCTATCTCCTGCTTGTGGGCAAACTGCCAGAAGGACTCCTCTTCCTTCGCCAGGTCGAGGTGCGGGCTGACCATTTCGCCCGTAAGGCGCTCGGCCTACGGGGTATTGACTGTATTCTGGATCTTGGCCGCGACATATTGCTTCAGGTGAGCCGCGATAAAAAACGGATCACCAAACGCATCGTCGGTGACGACAACAACTTCGTCGTCGGTGCGACTGTCGATAAACGCCAATGAGGTAGGCGTACGCATCCGCTTCTGGGTGATGCCCTGGCGCTCAGCTCCGGCCGCGCGGCGTCCAACCAGCAGGCTGGAGAGATTTTCACCGACCGAGCCGACCTGACCATCGCGACGTGCACCCGCCTGACTGCGGTCGACCGGCGGCTGACCCCGCGCTGTCACGTGTTTGACGTACTCCAGCGGCACGTGGATGGTCTTCTCTCCTTCCCGCTTGACGAAGTCGTCGGGCGTAATAATAATCAGGTGCAGGCTTGCATGGCGCAGACGCTGAATATCGACGTACATCGACCACAAACTGCCCAGGCAGATAAAGGTCACAGCTCCAAGCAGCAGCGTTGAGATGATGGCCGCGGCCAGACCCGACTGGTAGTTGTGCGGGATCATGATCGGAGCCATAAAGGCAAAGAAGATCCCACCCAGGATCGCACTGACAATCCAGCCACCAATGCCCAGAATCACCTTCCGACGCTGGAGCTGAAAGACAAGCCAGTTGTACGGCACGCTCTCTTCCGTATTGATATGTGCCAATATTTGTGTTGATTCCATTGTCAACAATTCTCCCATAGGTGGCGGGGTAGAAATCAGGAGAGCCGACTACTCGTCTTCATCCATTTCGACCTCAACGCGGATCTTATTACCCAACTGCGCATTGGCCGCGGGCGTATAGGACGGGGGGTCCCACTCGAAAGCAATCTTCTGGCGTTTGATCGGGACGTTAGCGTAGAGCTTATCCCAGCGGTCCTCGCGGGCCAGGGCGATCTCTACATTCTGCTCGTCCACTTCCAAACGTTGCGAGATAGCGGTCAGCAGGTCAGCACGAATGAGATCCAGCAGCGCTGGATTAATTTTAATGCGGTCGTGAACCAGAACTACTTTGAGCCGTTCTTTAGCCAGTTCACCGGGAGTAAGCTTTTTGCGACCATTCATAAAACCAAAAACACCCATAATCTTGTGCCTCCTTATGCAGGATGGCTATGAACGCACGCGCTTTTCAGCCAGCGCAGGCCCAATACCCATCATACGCCGTAACCGTTCGATCAATCCCGGCGCTTCCTCCACTTCATCCAGGGGGACCTCCTCCCCCAGTATCCGGTGTGCAGCATTGACAAATGCACGTCCGGCCCGCGAGCGCTTTTCATAGACAACCGGTTCGCCTTTGTTTGTACCAACAATGATCAGTTCGTCTTCAGGGATAATCCCGATCAGGTCGATACCCAGCACTTCCAGCACATCGGCTACATCCATCATATCGCCACGTTTGATCATCTCAGGCCGCAGACGGTTGAGGATCAGACGTGGTTCTGGCTTGCCCGCCGCCTCAACTAGTCCGATAATGCGATCGGCATCGCGCACCGAAGCCATTTCGGGGTTGGTGACAATCACAATCTCGTCGGCCCCGACAATCGCATTGCGAAAGCCCTGTTCAATGCCCGCAGGCGAATCGATCAACACATAGTCAAACTCGTGGCGCAATTGCTGACAGAGTTGCTCCATCTGCACTGTATTCACTGCATTCTTATCGCGCGTCTGAGCGGCAGGCAGCAGATAGAGTTCTGGCTGGCGCTTATCTTTGATCAGCGCCTGGCGCAAACGGCATTGACCTTCGACCACGTCAACCAGGTCGTAGACAATGCGGTTCTCCAGTCCAAGCACAGCATCCAGGTTGCGTAAACCAATATCTGCGTCCACGACCACAACCTTCTTGCCCTGCATGGCCAGCGCTGAACCTAGATTTGCAGTGGTAGTTGTCTTACCAACCCCACCTTTGCCGGATGTGATGGTGATCACTCTGCTGTCCATTGGCATCTCCCTAAAGCAATTGTGCGCTTCGATGTTGCTCAGAAGAACATAGGCCTGCCTGTACTCACCTCCACTTAACCGCCCTTCAATCCACTAACCAGGTCTCTTCCATGTTCCGCCTGGCACTCGCTTGCAAGGTTACCGGGCAGACCGCTAGCTCGCGGTTGCTGAAAACGTCTGCGCGAGATCGCTCAGGAAGCACTATCTCCCTGGACCTTCTCGCTGGATGGGTGCTCGTAAGCAAACGCTTGTACTAACCCGGCAGTATGGCTGACTATTTACGTGGCGGTCGCCCGCTCAACCACGCCTCTACCACAATCTGTTCATCCCGAATGGTCGCTACCTCCGGTCGAGGCTGGACCTCAAGTCCCTCGGGAGGACGCGAAAGCAGGTGCGCGATACGCAACTGGACCGGAGCCAGGAGCAATGAACAGACCAGCGCTCCCTCGTTGTCAGGATATCCCGCGTGAACCATGCCACGCAGAACACCCCACACGATAATATCTTTCCCTGCCACAATCTCGGCCCCAGGGTTAACATCACCCAACACTACAATATTGCTGTGATGATGGATCGCCTGACCCGAACGTACGGTGCGTCGTATAAAAAGTGTATCATTCGACTCTCGCTGGTCACGTGGCGTCTGATCAGTCGTTACAGCCGCCGCTGAAGACGCTGGAACAGGGAGAGCAAGATCCTGTGTAATCAACGGCTGCGAGGGCGTACGCGGAGGCGCTGCTGGCACCTGAGAGGCTATCGACATCTGATAGTACGCCAGCAAGGCTTCGAGCTGCGTACGCTCGCTTCTGCGTAAAGATCGGCGCGTTGTATCCACTGATAGCGATGCGCCACGAAAAAAACTTGGGGCTTCAGCCAACCGCTCAGCGAGTGCATTGAGCATTTCGCCAAAAGGAGTCTCTGGCTCCAGAGTTAAAAGCAGGCCACTACGAGTGCCTTTGATTGCGATATATCCTTGCAAAGACTGCTTCTCCTCCCCTGCGATTCCGTAAGGCGAGTGTTCTTCGTATTCCTCCGACCGCTCCTCCATGCCCAGACCTCTCTTGATTTCGCTGTTTCTGCCCAGGGTTATCTTGCCGCGTCTGCGTCCGTCTACGCACAGCATACCCATGCATATTCCGACACCAACTATTGTAACTGGTTTTAGACAATGTAGCAAGATGCAGATCAATCTGATCCAGGGCTTTTCATCGCTCCGCCCGCCTCCCGCTTGCCACCCCCTCTTTTTAGACTCTGCCGACAGATTCATCGCCCTCCTCTCCCCACCCCCAATCTTATACATGGGTCAAAGCAACAGCATAGTGCTCTGTCAAGCTTCGTGTGACGCCTCGCCGCAGAGGGGGAAGGCTGGCTGGGGCGCAGCCCCCGACCCCAGTCAAGGGGTTGCACCCCTTGCATCCCTGCTGCCGTCAATCTTCGATTGACAGAGCAATAGACATGAAGTGAAGCAGGAGTGCAGAGGGTGCCGGCACCCTGTCCAGGGGACAGGTGAGAGGGGTGTTTGACACAGGTAGGTTTTTCGCTGAATGCTTCGCTACAGCGAAGCACAGGTTTCATGTGCAGGAGGCGTTTTTCTCTCTGGGGTGGGGCGGTTCCGTCCGACAGTCTAGGGAAGGACAAAAACCTGCCCGTGAAAAGTTCGGGGTGTCCCCGAAAAACCTCTTTTTCCTCTTTTGCCCGCCGCCACAGGCGGCAGGGCGGACTTTTGAATAGCCCCGACCATCGCAAGCCAGAGGCTTGCCAAAAAACCAACACACATTCCATTACCACTTTTGATTGCCAGAAAAAGAAAAGCAGATAGGTGGGGGTAACAACCCCCTGTGAGAAGTCACTCACAGCAGGGGTTAAAGAGAGAAACGAAGCGGAGCGCATCCTGGCTCAGATAGGGAGATCTGGCCTTTTCTGACGCAACATGATAAAATGCCAATCGCCCTCTGAATACACGACATGGCTTTTTTCTCTGCGCACAATCTGGAGGCAACAACCATCATGGATAGGCCTGTACGTCTGGCCGCTATCGAGGCAGCACGCAGTCTTTTAACATACTTTCGCCGCGATTATCCCGCCTGGCAGGACGATCAATTGCCGATTGAGCAGCTCACGGTCTGGTTGGGCTGTGAGGTCGCGACCTTTCATCCCGACGATTATCCTGCGGGTACGTATGGCTTTCTGGAACCTGGGGAGGCGTTGATCTGGCTGTCTCGCGACCTCTCGCCTACGCTGCGCCGCTTTACGCTCGCACACGAACTGGGTCATGTGCTGCTCCATAGTCATCTGCCCTTTGGTCACGATCTGCCCGAACTTGAGAGGGTGCGCACCCTGCCACAAGTGGCCGACGATAGCTCGATCGGCGATGCCTGCCAGATCGAAGATGTCCAGGAGGCGTGGTCTGGTCTCGCTTCGCAGCAACAGGTAGAGGAAATGCTCGGACCCGGCGCGAGCTACGATCCACGCAGCCAGCGCGAGCTGGCCGCCAATCTGTTTGCCGCCGAACTGCTCATGCCAGTGAAGCGCGTCTGGGAGCTGTATGTCGATAAGCGGCTCGCGCCTGATCTCCTGGCGACCCGCTTTAACGTATCACAGTCCGCTCTGCTCAACCGCCTGGCGGGTCTGCTGGCGGAACCCTCTAGCGCCCCCGATTTCACCTTCCCCACGCTGATAGACGCGCAGACCCTTTTACCCGTCCGTTCTCTCACTGATGCGCCGACCTCGCATAAGGCGTATGACGAGTTTCAGCGGGCCGCGATTGAGGCGCGTGCGCCCGCGCTGGTGGTGGCTGGACCCGGCAGCGGCAAGACCAGTACGCTGATCGGTCGGGCCGAGTATCTTTTGCGCCAGCAGCACGTGCGCCCGCAGCATATTCTGGCCCTGACTTTCTCGCGTAAGGCCGCACAGGAGATGCAGGAGCGCTTGCAGCAGATTTTGCCGTCCGACCAGCCTGCGCCAACTATTAGCACCTTCCACGCTTTTTGCGCCGAACTTCTGCGTACACACGGCGAGCACGTCGGACTGCGCCCAGACTTCGCTTTGATCGACGATGCCGAGGGCTACTTTCTCCTGCATAGTCTGGCCGATCGCTTGCCCTTGCGCCACTATCAGAACCTGCATAATCCGGCCGCGCATTTCCTCGCGTTTTTAAAGGCTATCTCACGCGCCAAAGACGAGCTGATTACCCCCGCACACTATCGCGCCCTGGCCGAGCAGATGCGGACCAGCGCACAGAGCGCAGAGACCGAGCTGGCCGCCGCCAGCGCTCTAGAGGTCGCAACGGTGTATGCGCTCTACCAGCAACGCCTGGCCGAGCGCGGCGATAGCGACTTTGGCGGTCTGCTGATGTCGGCAGTGCAACTGCTCGACGAACATTCCTCCGTCCGGGCCGAGATGGAGCAGCGTTATCAGCATATCCTGGTCGACGAGTTTCAGGATATCAACCGGGCCAGTGGGGTTCTGCTGCGTGCGCTTGCGGGCCAGCGCCGCCAGGTCTGGGTGGTCGGCGATGCGAACCAGGCCATCTATGGCTTTAGAGGAGCGTCACCCGCCAATATAAGTCGCTTTCAAGACGACTATCCCGAAGCGCAGGTTCTACCACTCAGCCGCAATTATCGTTCGCGCCCCGATATAGTCGCGCTGTCCGATACCTTTCGCCGGGGCATCCTGGAGCAGGACCCCACGCTGGCGGCGGTGCAGACCGCTCGCGCAAGCGCGTCTGAGGCCTACGTGACTCTGGCTGTTGCGCCCAACGAGCGCAGCGAGCTGCTCTCGCTGGTGCGCGATGTCCAGGCGAAATTGCATACTGGCTACCGCGCCCGCGATATAGTTGTGCTCTGTCGCACGCGTGCGCTGGTGCGCAAGGTAACTCACGCGCTGGCCGAGGCTGAACTGCCGGTTGTCGAGCACGGGGGCTTTTTAGAGCAAGAGCATATAAAGAATCTGCTCTCACTCTTGCTGCTCCTGGGAGACGAGAGCGGCATGGGTATCCTGCGCGTTGCACGTCTGGCGGCGCATCCACTGAGCGCAAGCGATGTCGAGGCTTTGCTGTTAGAGGCACGGGTCCAGCAGACCCCGCTGCTCACCCTCATTCTGCGCGAAGAGGTCCCGCCGAGCATGAGTAGCGCCGGTAGCGCCGCCCTGGTGCGACTGGCCACCGTGCTCAGGAACCTCTATCGCGGCGCAGATGCGGTCTGGAGCGTGCTGGCGCGTTATATCCTGAGCGAGACGACGTTGGGACGCGAGCTGCTCGACGGTGGATCAGATGCGCAGACCCAGGCGCGACGCGACGACTATCTGCGCCTGCTTCAGTATGCGCGTGCCTACGATCAGCAGCTCCGCGCCCGGCACCAGCAGACCGTAGAGACGGCCATTGAGGCTGGCGAGGAGCCGCCCCCACTGCCGGGTCTGCGCGAACAGATCCAGGGCTTTCTCGCCTACTTCCAGATCCTGCTCAGCCTGCGCCAGGACGGCGACGACAAGCGCAGCGCGAACGCCGAAGAGCCGGACGAAGTCGCCGATGTAGTACGCGTCATGACCGTCCACGCCAGCAAAGGTTTAGAGTTTCCGGTGGTCTATCTGCCGGGTCTTGCTCAGGGTCGTTTCCCGCTGCAAAGGCGGGCCAATACGGTACCGCCGCCGATCGGCATGCTGCCAGCCGAGAGCGAGGGGCTGAGTGCTCACGAAAGCGGCGAAGCCTGTCTATTCTACGTCGGTACCACGCGAGCACGTGACCAGTTGATCCTGAGCTATAGCGAACGCTACGGCAAGCTTGGGGCAAAGCGCTCAGGCTATATCGACGCCCTGGTGGTTGGTCTGCCCGACGAGCGCGTGCGGCGCGTCTCCTGGCAGAGCGAGCAGACAACACACACCGAAGATAGCGCCCAAGTCGACGAACCACCCTTTGCGCAACCCGCTCAGGACTTTATCGACGCGATGCAGCCGCATACCTTGCGCGATCGTCAGATCGAGGAGTATCAGGGCTGCCCACGTCGCTATGCCTATAGTAGTATCTACCGTTTTCAGGGCGCAGATGGGGCCTTCCGACCTTTCTGGCAAGCGACCAGCGAGACCATCAAGACGCTGGTTGAGCGGTTGAGTGCGGGGGAGCAGGTCGCCAGTCAAGAGCAGGCCGCCGCAATCTTCGCGCACCACTGGCAGGCAGGTGAGGGTGTAGACCAGCCATTTAGCCAGCTTTACAAACAGCACGGCGAAGAGATCAGCCAGCAGATCTGGCAAAAGATGGTCGGCGAACAGCAGGGCAGTGCCTGGAAACTGCGCCATAAACTGACAGTTGAACTGGCAGGCCGGAGTATCGAGGTCGCCATCGACCGCGTCGAAGCCGCTGGTCCTGAGGGCGAGCCGACGAAATTTGTCCGCACGCGTTTCGGCAAAAGCAAAACAAAACCGACCCCTGGTATCCGCGAACTCCTTTATATGCAAGCGAAGCATCAACACCATCCCACACAAGAGATAGCTCTGGAGGCGCACAACCTCAGCACCGGAGAGACTCACACCATCAAGCTGACCGAACGTAAAGCGGCCAGCCTGTATAGCGAAGCCATTCAGGCTTTGGAGGGTATCGAGCGTCAGGATTATACGCCTAGACCCGATGCGTTTGTCTGCCCCACCTGCCCATTTTACCTGATTTGCCCGGCTTGAAAGCGCGTACCTATCCCCAGGGAAGATTTAACACGAATTTAACAAACGTTAACCTATCCATAAAGCAGGGTTAACTCGTTCATGATACGTTATATCTGAGGCGGTGACATCCTGATGGAACCGCCACGTATTGCAGCGAATTGCAAGAAGATGTTCGGGAAAGCAGGAGGAACTATGCTTAAACAAGGGCGCTATACGTTATTGGTAGGGGTAGCGGTAGCGGTAGCTCTTTTTATTTCGGGCTGTGGTGGCACCACAACGGGGTCTGGTACACCGACCTCGACAAGTGCTTCTACGCCTGGGGCCACGATTGGTACGCCGGGTGCCTATACCTGTGTTTCTGGTACACTGGTTGTCAGCGGATCGACTGCCTTGCAGCCGTTGGTAACAAAAGTGGCGAAGGATTACACCACAAATTGTTCTGGTGCGACGGTTACCGTCCAGGGTGGTGGAAGTAGCACTGGTAAATCGCAGGTTGAGGCTGGTAGCGTAGGGATTGGTGACTCGGACACGCCCGCCACCGCCACGCAGACCGATCTGGTCGATCATCAGGTTGCGGTAGTCATATTTGGCGTAATCGTGAATTCCAAAGCCAATGTGACCAATCTGACCACTGCGCAGCTCAAAGGTATTTATGCTGGCACCTACACCAACTGGAACCAGGTTGGTGGTGCAAACCTTCCGATCGTCGTAGTGAGCCGCCCGGCCAGTTCTGGCACACGTGCGACCTTTGCACAGTATGTGTTGGGGCAGACCGAAAAGGTGACTGGTCCTTCGCATCTGGTTTCTGACGCGACCGGTACAGTTGTGACCGAAGTGACCCAGACCGATGGTGCGCTCGGCTATGCCGCAACCGGCCAGGTGCCGAGTGGTGGTACCGCCCAGGTTATCTCGATCGATGGCACGCAGCCAACTGCCGCCAACGTAGAGAACAACTCCTACAAGTTCTGGAATATCGAGCACATGTATACCAAAGGGGCAGCCAGCCAGCTTGCTCAGGCCTTGATCGACTATATGGATAGCGATAAGGGTCATACCGAGGAAGCTAGCTTGCAGTTTGTCTCCCTGGCTGCGATGCAGTCCTCTGCGATCACAGCGCACAATGCTGTGCCGAAACCCTCCTAAATAAGGCATTGATCTGATGGGTACTGTATTTGTCTCCTATCGGGCGATGAATACAGTACCATTCCTATTAATGAAGAATAGCGTGCTTTATGTGAAGATTTTCCCACTTTGCTGTCTGGCAAGTGGTGTGGTCTGGCGCAGGAAGTGCAGAAAAAGGGTCAAGAAATGGTTAGGGAAAGGAGCAGCAAGTGCAGTATAGCCAACGAGGGCGTCTGACTGATCGGTTTGCGCGTGCCGTATGTTTTGCGTGTGCGATATTGCTGATCGCAGTCATCGTCGCGGTTTTTATCTTTATTGGTTCGAAGGCATTCAGGATTTTCTCTGAAGGCGCGAGTTTCAAGACCTACTTCACTATTGACAA
>DAOTTJ010000333.1:0-11117 GCA_034437695.1 Ktedonobacteraceae bacterium | reverse complement strand
GTGTAGCAAGGCATTTTTAAGGCGCATGCATACGCCTGAAAAATGCCTTGCTGCACCTTCTACTCTCTGGGGTGAGACGGTTCCGGCCAAGAGTCGAGGGAAGGGCAAAAATCTACCCATGAAAAGGGGTTGGGCTATCCCTAATAACCTTTTTATTTCATTGTGCCTGTTTTGCCTCCGGCAAAACAGGCACAATGGTTATCCTGATTTTACAAAATCAGGATAACCCATACCCCAACGAAGTTAGACAAACCCACTACCTTCACACCAAAGCTTCTTAACACTAAACAAACAAGATAGACCAAACACTAGTACTATTTTCGTGATACAATAACCTTAAAAATAGGACTCTTGGAGAGACGAAGAGTATAACTGCCCGAAAGAACCCGTCTGAGAGCACTATGGTCAGGTCAGTCAGGAGCAGAGGCACATATGGCATTGCATTGTCACCATCCCTTTGTATTCTGTGTCACACCAATCAGGAAGGAGACGCGGTGGTACTGGTAATTTGGCAGCGGTTCCTCCGCAACAACGCATGATGGAAAAACCACTACAGGTAATGATCGTCGTGCAGCAACCCATTTTCCGTGAAGGGGTCATTGCAATCCTCAAGCAGATGGAAAACTGCGCCTTAGCAGGATGCCCGTCGAGCGCCACGCAGGCACTTGAAATGGCAAAGACAAAAGAGCCAGATGTCGCATTGCTCGATACATTTTTCGACTCGATTGACACGCTAGAAATTGCCAAACAGATGCGTGTCTATTCTCCCAAAACAGCTGTGATTATGCTATCCCAACTGGAAGGAGAAGAATGGCTCTTTCAGGCAGTTAAAGTCGGTGCAGCCGCCTACTATACACGTAACATCACACCAGAAGAGCTAATCGAAGCAATCCAAAAAGTAAGTAAAGGCGAATATCTGATCAACGACGACGTGCTGGCGCAACCAAACCTTGCCAATCGCGTCATCCAATCGTTTCGCGAAATGGCCTCGGGCAACGAAGAAGAGATACACCCTTTAGAACCCTGCCCGCTCTCCACGCGCGAAGTCGAGATCCTCGAGCATATCGCACGTGGCAATAGTAATAAAGAGATAGCCAAACTACTCGATATCAGCGACCAAACGGTTAAAAACCACATCACCTCCATTCTACGTAAATTGGAGGTCAACGACCGTACAGCCGCTGTTGTCTACGCCATCAAGCAGCGCTGGATCAAAATGGAATAACACCCATCTGTGTGAGCGACGAGTTGTGCAGGCCACGGCCTGCACAACTCGTCGCTCACACATACCCTGGGGGTGGGGCTAAAAGCCGTAGGCTTTCACAATCACAATAACAGAATCCCCTTTTACCCCCTTTACAGAATCATGACCATATGCTATGATCTATTTCGTTACATTTACGGGCCTGTAGCTCAGCTGGAAGTGCGCGACAATCGCACTGTCGAGGTCAGGGGTTCGAGCCCCCTCAGGTCCATTGTACTCGACAACAACGCCTTTTCACTCTAATTGGTTTTACTCAATCAATCTGAGAAACTGGCATTTGCAAATCGCAAAGAGTTGTGGTATAGTACATGCAAGATGCGGTGAGCGGGAGTAGTAAGCTACGTACTCAAGAGAGCAACCGGCTGGTGTGAGGTTGCATAGTGGCCGAACTCGCCCGTGAGCAGTAAGTCCGAGTGGTCGGAAGCGATAGTAATGTTGCTCCGATCTTTAAGATTTGCCGGGTGCGCCCGATAACGCGTGCAATGAGTGCATATCTCAGATTCTAAGGGCCTGTAGCGCAGCTGGAAGAGCGCATCCATGGCATGGATGAGGTCAGGGGTTCGAGCCCCCTCAGGTCCACCTTTCTTTTTTGAGATATGAAGTTTCGGGTGGTACCACGGAAAACCTTTCGTCCCGCAGGGAAGAAAGGCTTTTTTTGTTGCTAATCCAATCACCACGTTCCGGTGAAAAAGAAGAGGAGGATACCTATGAAGATTTTTCATGCTACCAGTTTCCATTGCAACTGGCTTACCTCTGATGGTCCTCTGCTTCCAGGCCTGCTATAGACGCTTTAATCCCAGGGAGCGGTAATTTACCTTTCAACACGTTCATACTATACCTTTGCCCAACTACGTACCGGCAAAAGAAGGAATTACGATGATTACTCGCACAAAGTATAATCCCAAAGAGATCGAAGAGAAATGGCAGACCCGTTGGGAAGAGCAACAACTGTACCATGCCTCCGATGATTCACCCAAACCCAGGTTCTATAATCTGGTGATGCTGCCCTATCCCTCCGGCGATCTGCATATCGGCCACTGGTACAATTTTGCACCGGCCGATGCCTTTGGACGCTTTAAACGCATGAATGGCCTGAATGTGATGCAACCGATCGGCTTCGATGCCTTCGGTCTGCCTGCGGAAAATGCCGCAATCAAACGCGGCATCCAGGCCCATACCTGGACGCTGTCAAATATTGCCAGGATGCGCGATCAGTTGAAGTCGATGGGCGCTCAATGGGACTGGCAGCGCGAGGTTGTCTCTTGCCTGCCCGACTACTATAAGTGGACCCAATGGCTGTTCCTGCAATTCTTTAAACGCGGTCTGGCCTATCGCACGAAGGCTCCCGCTAACTGGTGTCCAAGCTGCAATACGACTCTGGCCAACGAGCAGGTGCTGGCCGATGGAACCTGCGAACGCTGCGGCACTGCGGTTATTCGCAAGGAGATCGACCAATGGCTGCTGCGCATCACTAACTATGCCGAAGAGCTGCTGGACTTCTCGCACATTGCGTGGCCCGAAAAGACTGTCACGATGCAGCACAATTGGATCGGACGCAGTGAGGGCGCTGAAGTCAATTTTATTGCGGAGGTAGACGGCACACAGGTAACTATCCCGGTCTTTACGACACGCCCCGATACTATCTACGGGGTGACCTTCTTTGTCCTGGCTCCCGAACACCCCTGGGTCGATAAAATCACGACTCCCGAGCAGCAGGCCGCCGTCCAGAGTTATGTCGAGCAGACCAAACGCGTCACTGAGATCGAGCGCACCAATGCCGATAAGGAAAAAACCGGCGTCTTTACGGGCAGCTATGTGACTAATCCGGTCAGCGGCGCGAAAGTCCCGGTCTGGGTCGCCGACTATGCACTGATGAACTACGGCTCGGGCGCTGTGATGGGCGTCCCCGCTCACGATGGACGCGACTTCGATTTTGCCCGCACGTTCTCGATCCCGATAGTCGAGGTGATCCGACCCGTCGACGAGGAGGCCAGCGATCCTTCGACCTGGCATGGACCCAAACTGGCCTACGGTACTATGGTCAATTCTGGTCCTTTCGATGGCACTCCCGGCCCACAGGCCAAAGAGGCGATTATCAAGTATATCGAGCAACAGGGCATCGGCAAGGCGACGATTACCTACCGTCTGCGCGACTGGCTGATCAGCCGCCAGCGCTACTGGGGCGCTCCTATCCCTATCATCTACTGCGCGACAGATGGCATGGTCCCCGTACCCGAGGAAGATCTGCCAGTTCACCTGCCCGAAACTGTCCAGTTCAAGGATACCGGCGAGTCTCCACTGCGCTACGAACCCGATTTCGTCAATACGACGTGTCCGGTCTGCGGCGGTCCCGCGACACGCGAGGCCGATACGATGGATACCTTCGTGTGCTCATCGTGGTACTTCCTGCGCTACGCCGATCCGCACAACTCTACCCAGGCGTGGAGCGAGGAAGCGATGCAGCGCTGGCTGCCGGTCGATCAGTATATCGGCGGGGCCGAGCATGCGGTCCTGCACCTGCTGTACGCTCGCTTCTTCATCAAGGCGCTGCGCGATATGGGCTATCTGTCCTTCGATGAGCCTTTCACTCATCTGTTTCACCAGGGCATTGTGCTGGGACCCGATGGCCAGAAGATGTCTAAGTCGCGCGGCAATGTGGTCTCGCCCGATGAGTATGTCGCAAAGTATGGCAGCGATACGGTGCGCTGCTATATGATGTTTATGGGTCCGTTCGACCAGGGTGGGACCTTCAAGGGCGAGAATCTGGAAGGCGTCTGGCGCTTCTTGAACCGCTTCTGGAGCCTGGCCAGCGAGGCTTACATCGAACATCCCTCCGAGGAGGCAAACGACGAGAGCCGTGCAGTCGACCGCCTGCGCCACAAGACGATTAAACGCGTGACCGAAGAGATTACTAATATGCGCTTCAATACGGCCCTGGCTGCCCTGATGGAGTGTAACAACGCTCTGATCAAGCTGCAAAACGATCCGGTAGCGCAGAGCGCGGCCTTTCAGCGCACACTGGAAACGATGATGCAACTGCTGGCTCCACTGGCCCCACATATCACTGAAGAGCTGTGGAGTCTGACCGGCCATGCACAGAGCATCCATACAACCAACTGGCCAACCTACGACGAGGCGATGACTCACGAGGAAAGCTTCACGCTGGTCATCCAGGTCAATGGCAAGGTACGCGAGCGCATCGAGATCGCCAGCACTGCCAGCGAACACGAGGTCCGCGTCCTGGCCCTGGGAAATACACGGGTCGCATCCTTTATCGGCGAATCGACAGTGCAAAAGATCATCTATATCCCCGGTAAACTGGTCAATATCGTCGTGCGGAAATAAGCAGGTCAGGGCGTAGGGAGCTGTCAGACAGCAGCTCCCTCACCTGAGCTGTGCTACGTCATAGAAGCACGCAGAGATGACTCACTCAGCGTTCAAGGAGACTACAGGCATGGAGGAAGCTATCACGCAACCGCTCCCAATTCTCGCGGCTCCCCCAGGTGTACAGCGTCGTCCACGCACCTGGCCGCCACTCCTGGTCTTGCTTTTTCTCTCACCAATTGTCGGCGAGGTGATCTCCGGCTCGACTCCTCCGCTGCGCTTCCTTTCTCCCTTTTCAATCATTATGCTGCCAACGCTCTACGGCATCAGCTCTCTGCTCATCCACGAAATTATGGTGCGCTATCGATTGGGTTGGGGCAATGTGCTGTTGATGGGCGCTGCCTTTGGCATCTTTCAGGAGGCTCTTGTAGTACAGACGTGGTTCAACTTCCAACTGCCATCTTCACCTGCGCACTCGCTCGGCCTCTATGGCGTGCTCTGGCAAACCAGTTGGGACTGGGCTTTGTACTTGACTATCTACCACGCGGTGGTCAGTATCACGGTCCCAATGCTCCTCATTCGTCTGTTTTTTCCCCGGCGCAGCCAGCTTCCCTGGCTGGGCAAGAAACGCGTTTTCATCCTGACTGCCTGGCTCCTCCTGCTCTGCGGTATCCTTACTTGGTATATCGCCTTTAAAAACCTGGCCAGCAGCGGCTATACTCATCCCCCGCTCTATCCCTACCTCCTGGCTTTTGCCCTGACCGCTATCTGTTTCCTGCTAGGCGCTTTTCTGCGCTTCCCTCCCCTACTACGCCCGCATACGTCTAAAGTAGCCCCCGCAGTCTGGCAGGTACGCCTGGCACTGTTCGGACTCGCCACGGTCTTTTTCCTTGTGGTCAATCTATTCTTCCCTGCCTTCCACGTACCTGCGCCTATAACGATGCTGCTGACTGGCGCTGTCTTCTGCTTCTCCCTCTGGCGCGTCGCCTCGTGGAGCACCCGTCCCGGCTGGCAGGTACGCCACCAACTCGCCGTGGCAACCGGCATCGTGATGTATCTGATCTTTATCTTTGGTCCACTGGTGGAGTTTGTCAGCCACAACCCCGGCAGCAACGGTCTGACGCTTTTTAATCTCTGGGTGTTTGTTGGATTGATGTTATTTGATCGGCGCTTGAAAAAGATTGTCTGACTACCGCCAGATATGGTATACTGACAACAAGAACGCCAGACTAATCAACTATAGGAAAAGACCTTGAACCACTTCTACTACTATGTATATTGCACCTGTCTGTGCGTTCGCAGGGGAACATTGCGGTAACCCGGCCTCCTGCGAACGTAGCGGCGTGCTGCGCTCTTTCCTCTCGATACCTTTGCTTCTTCTTGCACGTCCTCTCGTCTGGGTTACTTACGGTTTTGCACGTTCTTTCAGAGAAAAAAAGACTAGAGGAGATCACTTTTTATGACTACTGACTCACCCAGACCCGTCTATCTGTTTGATACGTTGACACGCACAAAAAGAGTGTTTCATCCGCTCAATGCATCACGCGTTACTATCTACTCGTGCGGTCCAACCGTCTATAAAGATATCCATATCGGCAATCTCCGCACGTTTATGATGACCGACTGGATACGGCGCGTGCTGGAATATAATGAGTACTCGGTCTACCTGGTACGCAATATCACCGATGTCGGCCACCTGCAAAACGATGCCGAGGAGAGCGGCGAGGATAAGCTTGAGTACGAGGCACGCCTGACCGGTCGCTCGGCCTACGAGATTGCCGCACAGTATACGCGCCAATACGAGGAGGATTCCGCCGAACTCAATATCCTGCGCCCCCACTTGAGTCCTAAAGCCACCGATCATGTCGCGGAGATGGTGGCGATGACCGAACAGTTGATAGCTCGCGGTCTGGCCTACGTGACCAACGGCAATGTCTACTTTGATGTCGCCAGTTTTCCCGCCTACGGCAAACTCTCTGGGAATACAGTCGAAAGCTTGCAGGCCGGGGCCAGCGGACGCGTCCAGCTTGAAATGGCTGAGGACAAAAGGGCCGCTGAGGATTTCGCCCTCTGGAAACACGGGGAAGCCAACCGCCAGATGAACTGGGAGAGTCCCTGGGGAACCGGCTTTCCCGGCTGGCATATCGAGTGCTCCGCAATGGCGACCAGATACCTGGGTGAACAGTTTGATATCCATACCGGCGGCGTCGATCTGATCTTTCCCCATCACGAGGACGAGATTGCACAGAGCGAGGGCGCGTGCGGCAAACCGCCCGTCCAGTACTGGATGCACGGGGAGTTTATCAATATCAACAGCAATCTGTTTAACCAGAGCACTGAAAAAGGCGAAGAGGCTAAGATGTCGCGTTCTTTGGGCAATGTGATCCTCTTGCGCGATCTGAAGGAGTGGGGCTTTGATCCTATGGCCTTTCGCTACTCACTTCTGACCGCCCACTATCGCTCAAAAATGAATTTTACTCGCGAGTCGCTGACCGCTGCACACAACGGTCTGACCAATCTCCGCGCCGACCTGGCCGAGCTGCCGTCGATGCTCTACGATACCGACGATCCGTGGTCCGAGGAGGCCACTGTGGTCCGCGATGCGTTTCACCACGCGGTCAACGACGATATGGAACTACCCGTTGCGCTCAGCCTCACCCGCGAGGCCGCCCGCAACCAGAAAATTGAACCTGCCGAACGCCACCGCCTGGTACTCGACTTTGATCGTGTGCTTGGTCTGCGTCTCAATACCGTTCAACCGCGCTCGCAACGCGTCTTCAGTGACAATGTGCTGGCCCTGGTCAAACAGCGCGACGAGGCTCGCGCTGCTCGCAATTGGAGCGCCTCCGACGCATTGCGCACACAACTCAACGCCCTGGGCTTCGAGGTGCGCGATACGGCAAAGGGTACCGAACTGGTCTAACATCCGTATAAAGAATAAACGTAACTACTTTATTCACCCAACCAGGCAGCAGAAGTGCAGAGGACAGCCACTCTGCCTGAGGGTTCGGAGGCTGTAACCCATAGACATGAAGTGAAGCGGGATTGTTAAGGGCAGCAGCCCTTAATCGGCACCCTGTCCCCTGGACAGGCAATCTGGGGTGTCACCAATACACTTTTTCTTTTGTTTTACATGTTTTGCCGGATGTAAAACATGCAAAACAGGGGTGCAGAGAGCATCTCTGCTAACTTCATGCCTATGGTGGTTCGGGGCTATGCCCCCGACAAAACAAGCAGGATGTTTATCCTGCCTATACAAAATCAGGCCTGACTCATAGCTATTCTACTCACACGAAGGAGATGTTGCTGATGGCATCCAGATGGCAAAAAGTAGCGCTGGCCACAGCCAGCGTTGCCGGTCTGGTCGGCGGTGCATACTATCTTTTGCTACGCCGACCTCTCCCCAAAACTCGCGGGACACTGCGCCTGCACGAACTCCACGAACCGGTCGAAATCATTACAGACCGCTATGGCGTCCCACATATCTATGCGTCTAATGAAGACGATCTCTATCTTGCTCAGGGCTATGTCCACGCCCAACACCGCCTCTGGCAGATGGAGCTGAACCGCAGGATTGGCTCTGGCCGCCTGGCAGAGATCTTCGGCGAGGTCGCGCTGGAGGCCGACCGCTTTATGCGCCGTCTGGGAATGCACCGCGCCGCAGCCAGTGGGGTAGAGAAGCTGCCCCCGCATAGCGGACGCATGCTCAACGCCTATACACGCGGCGTCAACGCCTTCATCAACGGCCACTTGCATAACCTCCCGCTCGAATTTACGCTCCTGCGCCTCAAACCCGACCCCTGGCAGGTCGCGGATATCCTGCAATGGGGCAAGATGATGGGCTGGAACCTGGGCGGCAACTGGGAAACCGAGATTATTCGCTCTCTCCTGGTTGCCAAACTCGGTCCAGAACGCGCCAGCACACTCGAAAGCGGCTACGATCCCGCCCACCCGCTGATCGTACCTACAGGCGTAGCCTACGAGGGCATCAACCCCGGCCTGCTCGAACAGTACAACTGGCTCAAACAGCTCAGCGGCTTTGGTCTCGCAGGCGGCAGCAACAACTGGGTGCTCGACGGCACAATGACCACAACAGGCGCTCCTTTGCTCTGTAACGATCCCCACCTGGGCCAGGCCGTACCGTCGATCTGGTTTGAATGCCATCTAGTCGCTGGCGATATCGACGTGGTGGGAGCTAGCTTCCCTGGCGCTCCCGGCGTGGTCATCGGCCACAATCGCTTCGTCGCCTGGGGCGTGACCAACGCGGTCTCCGATGTGCAAGACCTCTATATCGAGAAGTTCAATCCCACCGACACCTCACAGTATGAGTTTATGGGCAAGTGGGAAAATGCTCAGGTCTATCAAGAGACTATTCACGTCAAAGGCCGCCATCAGCCGGTCATCGAAGAGGTACGCGTGACGCGCCATGGCCCCGTTCTCACAACTATTAAGCCACCCTCCACCACGTACGACGAGCAAGCCGCAGAACTCCCCCTCTCGCTGAGCTGGACCGGCCTGGAACACCACGATCTTATCGAGGCTATCGCCGATATGGCGGTCGCAACCACTATCTCTGAGTTCCGCACAGCTCTGCGCAACTGGGATGTGCCTGCACAAAATTTCGTCTTCGCCGACACCAATGGGGATATCGGCTATCTGATGGCCGGAGCCATCCCGCTGCGCACTCAGGGTCAGGCGCTCCTCCCCTCACCCGGCTGGACCGGCGAGTACGAGTGGACCGGGCTGATCCCGTTTGCAGAGCTTCCCCAGACCACCAATCCGCCCCAACACTTTATTGCCACTGCCAATAACCGCGTGATCGACGATACTTACCCCTACTACATTACTCACGAATGGCTCAATGGCTACCGCGCCCAACGTATCAGCGACCTGCTTACCAGCAAGGGCAAACTAGCCCCTTCCGATATGGCGGCCATCCAGGCCGATCAGTACGCCCTGCCCGCCGAAGAGATAGTCCCGCCGATGCTGAGCATCGCACCGCGTACCCTGCTGGCCCGTCAGGCCCAGGAACTCCTTCGCACCTGGGATTATATGCTCACACCTGATAGTGTGGGCGCAGCACTCTATACAACCTTTCTGCGCAAACTGGAACGCATAGTCTTCTCGGTCCCTCTGGGCGACGACGAGGCGCTGCTCAAGCGCTACCTCGGCAATGGCACTACAGTCTTATCGCCCACCAATGGCTATACAGGCCGCAGCAAGCCACTGCTCATCCGTCTGCTCAAAGCACGCGACGACCACTGGTTCGACTCCTCGGTCGTCCCCAATGGCCCACGCACCTGGGAAGCGACCATCCAGATCGCCTTCGAGGCCACCGTCGAAGAACTCACAGCCAGACTCGGCAACGATCCCACTCGCTGGCAGTATGGCAAGATCCATGCCATGACCTACAGTCACGTGCTCGGACTCATCAAACCGCTCGACAAGCTGTTTAATCGCGGCCCCTACCCGGTCGGCGGCGATATCGATACGGTCAACGTCGGCGTCGTCGTCCCCAATCAGCCAGAAAGGGTTATCACTGTCCCCTCGTTCCGCCAGATCGTCAATCTCGCCGACCTCGCAGGCTCGCTCTCGATCCACGCGCCCGGCCAGTCAGGCCACATCGCCAGCAAACACTACGGCGATTTCATCAAACCCTGGCGCAACGCCGAACACCATCCAATGCTCTTTGCCTATCAAACCATCAGGGCAAACGCCGAAGGGGTTCTGCATATGCTACCCTGAGACAGCTTCCACAATCAAATAGACCCATTGCCTATCGCATAAAACCTACCCCCAATCTATAAATAGCTCAACTCAGATCGCGGACATTCACCGCGACCTGAGTTGAGCTATTTATAAAAAAGGGCGGATAGATGAGGAAAGAAAGGGATTTTCTCACAAACTTCTCATCCAAATTCTGGTATAATATTCCCGCTTACAGCAGACTTTGTCGCCTTGGACAGCACAAAGCACCGACACATTGCATTGAACACCTGGAAAGATACATACTCATGTTCACAGAACTGACCGTCAAAAAGCCGGCCTGGAGCGGCTGGATACTCGTCCCGTTGCGTTTGTTTTTCGGCGTGACTTTTGTCTACGCTGGTCTGCAAAAGCTGACCGACCCAAACTATTTTAACCCCTCCGCCACTACATATATCGGCCGACAAATCACCGATTTCGCTCTGGGTTCACCCCTCAAGGGCTTCTTGCTCAAGGTAGCCGTCCCACACGCGTTTCTCTTCGGCGCATTGGTGGCCTACGGCGAAGTTGCTATCGGCCTCGGCGTGCTCCTGGGCTTTCTCCTCCGGCCCGCTACCTTTTTCGGCCTCTTGATCAATCTGCTCTTTTTCCTCTCAGCAGATTTTCACATCTTCCCCTACTTCTATGGCGCAGATATAGTCTTTGTCTTTGGCTGGATTACTCTGCTCCTGGCCGGACCAACCAACCAGACCCTACCCGCGTTCGATACCTGGCTGGTCCTTCGCCTGGTCGCCCGCACACCCGAAGCTCAACGGGCGACTAC
>DAOTTJ010000332.1:0-8394 GCA_034437695.1 Ktedonobacteraceae bacterium | reverse complement strand
GAACAATCTGGCGGAACTCTATCGTGTGCAGGGGAAGTATGGGGAGGCGGAGGCACTGCATGCACGAGCGTTGGCAATTCGGGAAAAGGAGTTGGGAGAGAGGCATCCTGATACGGCTGGGAGCCTGAACAATCTGGCGTTACTCTATGAGAGCCAGGGGAAATACGAGGAGGCGGAGGCGCTGTATGTGCGTGCGTTGGAGATCCGGGAGCAGGAGTTGGGAGAGAGACATCCCGACACGGCTCAGAGCCTGAACAATCTGGCGTCACTCTATCGCGTGCAGGGGAAGTACGCGGAGGCGGAGGCGCTGTATGTGCGTGCGTTGGAGATCCAAGAAAAGGAGTTGGGAGGGAGGCATCCCGACGCGGCTACGAGCCTGAACAATCTAGCGGCACTCTATTATGTCCAGGGGAAGTACGGGGAGGCGGAGCCACTGTATACACGTGCGTTGGAGATCCGGGAGCAGGAGTTGGGAGAGAGGCATCCCGATACGGCTCAGAGCCTGAACAATCTGGCGGAACTCTATCACGTGCAGAGGAAGTATACAGAGGCGGAGGCGCTGTATAAGCGTGCATTGGAGATCTACGAACAGGAGTTGGGAGAGAGGCATCCCGACACCGCGACGAGCCTGAACAATCTGGCAGTTCTCTATCGAGCACAGGGAAAGCACGCAGAAGCAGAGCCGCTCTTTCAACGTGCTCTGCTTCTGCGTGAACAGGCTTTGGGAGACTCGCATCCCGATACGGCGTTGAGCCTGGCGTGGATAGCTATTGTGTCTATGGACCAACAACGCTATCAGGAGGCGGAGCCGTTGCTTGCGCGTGCGCTTGCTATCTATCAGCAAACCTATGGATCAGTACATCCAGATACACAGATCCTGCAAAAGTATTATACCGACCTCTTGCATCTCATGGGTCAAGGCGAAGCATCCTCTCTATAAGCGTTTAGCTATCTCAGGCTCCGTTTTCCTAAAAAGAATGCACAGGCTGGACAGAGACTAGAGGCTGCTGCGAGCATTTCCTATCTCATTGGCCCACTCTGGTATTTGGGACTCGGCACGCTGTTTGTGTTCTGGCTCGCCTTGGCCTTGACTTCTCTCGGAGGGTTATGAATGCTCGCGCCAGCCGTGTACCCACGGCTTTCTCCTGGTTTGCCGTCGTTTGTGCAAGCAAAGAGACAGGCGCAGTCTACCTGCGTCTGCCTCTTTTACCTCAAAACTATGTGAGCTAGTCGCCTGCTGGACTGAGTGTCTCTAGCTTGAGACCGGCGGCGATGCGTGAGCCGAGTTCGCTGTCGACCTGCTTCCAGAGCCGCACTGCGCGTTCCTGGATGAAGGGTTCTACGTCCTGGCTCATGTGGCCGACGATGTTGTTGACCAGGTGGTCGCGGTCGGTCGGTGAGAGTGTGTGGCTATAGAATGCACCGGGCTGGACAAAGTCGGTGTCCTCGGCGTGCGGGGCATACGCGCTGCGCACCATCTCTCCGCTGGTGAACCATCCCGGATCGGTGTGGGTCTCGGGACTGGCCTTTGGACCATTATAGCTGTTGGGCGCATAGACCGGCTGGTCTTTGTAGCTGTAGCGCATTGCGCCGTCTTTGTTGTAGCTGTGGACCTCCGATTGTGGCTGGTTGACCGGCAGTTGCAGGTAGTTGGTGCCGATGCGGTAGCGGTGAGTGTCCGGGTAGCTGAACATGCGACCAATCAGCATCTTGTCGGGACTTGGACCAATACCTGGTACCATGTTGGACGGCTCAAAGGCGGCCTGCTCGATCTGCGCGAAGAAGTTCTCCGGGTTGCGATCGAGCACCAGCCGACCAACGGTGATCGGCGCGTAATCGCTATGCGGCCAGACTTTGGTCAGGTCGAAGGGGTTGAAGCGATAGTTTTCTGCGTCCTTGAAGGGCATGATCTGCATCTCCAGCCGCCAGACCGGGAAGTCCTTCTTGGCAATCGCTTCGCGCAGGTCGCGACGATGGTAGTCGGGGTCTTCCGCAACCATTGCTTTCGCCTCGGCGTCGGTGAAGTTCTCAACTCCCTGTTCGGTTTTAAAGTGATACTTGACCCAGAATTTCTCGCCCTGCGCGTTGACCCACATAAAGGTGTGGCTACCGTAGCCGTTCATGTTGCGGTAGGTGCGCGGGGTGCCGCGATCGGACATCAGGAAGGAGACCTGGTGCAGCGATTCGGGCGAGAGCGACCAGAAGTCCCACTGCGCGTTGTTGCTGCGCATATCGGTGTCGGGCATGCGCTTCTGTGAACGGATGAAGTCCTGAAACTTCGAGGGGTCGCGCACAAAGAAGATCGGCGTGTTGTTGCCGACGAGGTCGTAGTTGCCCTGCTCGGTGTAGAACTTGAGCGCAAACCCGCGTGGGTCGCGCACCGTGTCGGCTGATCCCTGCTCGCCTGCAACCGTCGAGAAGCGTAAGAGTACGGTCGTGCGTTTGCCGACCTCGCTGAGAAACGCTGCCTTTGTCCACTGGCTTACATCGGCAGTGACCTCGAAATAGCCAAACGCGCCGCTCCCTTTCGCGTGTACGACGCGCTCCGGGACACGTTCGCGGTTGAACTGCGCCATCTTCTGGATGAGGTAGTGATCTTGCAGTAACAATGGCCCGTTGGGACCGATTGATAGCGAGAATTCATCGCTCTGTGCGGGAATACCCGCGTCAGTTGTCGTTATTGGGGGTTTTTCGTCTGTCATCGGGTGAATCTGTCCTTCCTCAGTTTTATACTATCCGTTGGTTCATACATTGGGTTAGGTGAATGGCCCGGTTTCGTCTCACACGCTGGTACGCGAAAATGGTCAGGTTGACCTCCGATGTTGATGCACCTGCTTGTCTAATCACTAAATACTACTCCATACAGTAGAGCAGATGCAAGTCCTTGTCTGTCCTGTTCAGTCCGAAACGTTCTCTGCTGAACGACGGTGCGCGTTGGCGCGGCTCACCAAAACATACCCCTATACTAACAGCTACATCTCTCAGGTGCAAGCTGAACTGAGTCGCGAGCCAGGGCATTCCAGTTCGCGCGAGGCAAGCCGCACATCTCCCAGAATGTGCGAGCGAGGAGCACAGGGTCGCAGTCCTCACGCTTCTCGCTCGCACCAAAAAACCAGAGTAGGGGTGCAAGCCGCAGGCTTGAGCAGAACTGGCAAGCCCTAGAACCCGCAGGGTCTGTCTCCCCGTGGGGAACCATTTGTTTAAGTGGCCAGACTATTCTGGCGCTTCTACTCGGGAGTGTTGCCCCAGACCGTCAGCATGCGCCACGTTGCTTTAAAATCAGGCTGCGACATTTCGCGTATTGCCTGTTCTACCATTGTATCGTACTCGTCGGTTAGCTGAGTCCATTTGCGCAGGAAGGGACGCGTGGTCTGGAAGGAGTGCGCGACGTTTTTGGCGAAAAGCTCGCCCTCAGGCGTGCCGCCCTGATATTCGAGCAGGTGAATGCGGGTCTGGATATTTGTCAGATTGTAGCGACCCATCAGGGACGCGAGTTCGCGGGTGACGCCGTCTTTCTGCGGTGCAAAGAAGTGACCCGCCTGGAAAAAGGCCTCCTGGAGCATCGTCTCGCGCCGAGTCAGCGCTGGACTGTTGCTCTCGACTACATCGACCTCGCTCAGGCGCAGTACGCCGCCTGGGCGCAGGATGCGCCGAAACTCTGTCAACAGCTTGGGCCAGTCCCACGTGCGAATAAAACTCAACGCCAGGCGCTGGTTGACCAGATCGAAGAAGGCTGTGGGAAATTCAAGCATGCGCAGCGCGTCCATCGAGTGAAACTCGACGCGCTTCTGAACCTCGGCATTCTCTGCCTGCTCTTGCGCGTACTCGATCATGCGTGCGCTCACGTCCACGCCGACCAGCAGTGAAATCTCTGGATACGTTTTAGCTGTTTCAATCAGCCAGCCGCCTGTGCCACAGGCTACATCCAGGACCTTCTGAAAAAGGGTCAGGTCGGTCTGTTCGGGCAGGACTCCACCCATTGCTGTGGTCAATAGGCGGTCTTGAATGGTTAGCCGCGTCAACTCTTCTTCGTTCGAGCGGTCTGCGACAAAATAGGTGCTTGGATGTTCTTTGCGTGGTTCAGTCGGGGTGGCCATCGAATACTCTACTCCTCACCTGTCTATATGTTGACGGTTTTTGGCATTTTTGGTACAAGTCTAGTATATTCACCTCTGCGCGAATTGTCCAGATGGAGTCGATAGCTCACTGCATATCTCTACCAACCCCTGCCACCAGGCCGGTGTGCCATCTAAAGCTTTGGTAAGGTCAGCCTATCCAACCCAAACGCCCAGTATAGCAGTGTCTTCTCGACCATCTCCTCGCCGGGGTGGTACCGCTGCCACGCGAGCATCGACCAGACAGGTTGGGTCAGACCGACGTATTTGAGCGCGTCGCCGAGCTGCACTTTTTCGTCGTCTGAGAAAGGCCGGACGCTGGTGTACCCTGCGTATAAAGCGCGGTACAGCGCTGGATCAAAGACCGCCCAGTATGTTGAGCCTGGACTGTTTTCGCGAAAACAGAAACCGAGCACCGTCTGCATAAAGTCCATCAGCGCCGCGCTCACCCCGATCTCCTGCCAATCGACGAATGCGACCAGTCGTTCGCCTGCAAACAGACAGTTAGTGGTATCCAGGTCGCCATGTACGATAGCCTGAGGCAGGCTTGCCGGTTTGAAGGTGTGCAGGGAGTTGAAGATCTTGAGCGTCTCGCTCAGCTTCTCCGCACTATGCAGTTCCACAGCAGCCTGGATAGCCTCGGGCAGATAGGACGCATCGAGCCAGTGTCTTTTCTCTGGTAAACCTGTAGAGGGGATGCGATGCAGTTGCGCCAAGTGGATACCAATCTCGCGGCTGACCTCAGGGGTCTGCCTGGGCATGCTCCCAGGCAGACCCCTGAGCACGACTGCGTCGCAATCGGGACTGTGGTAGAATACGCGTCCATCGGGCGCGTTGAGGTAGTAGGCCGTCGCGGTAAACCCCTCTTCCTCCAGGCGTTGCAGCAAGGGGAGGCCGCTCAAGATCTCTTCAAGCGTAGTGTTGACAATCATCTTGCAGAGATAGATGCCACCATCAGTGGTTGTGACCAGGTAGTTGTCATTCGTGCCAGGCGCACGCAGGTAGGTCTCTATCCGACCGATAGCAAAATGCTCGGTGATGGCCGCGAGCTTCGCTTCCAGGCTCCGTTGGGGTGAGGTGGCCATAGCACATCGCTCCTTTTATGTATTGAAATCAGACCATCTCCATTTTATGCTATTTTACCTCTGGTTAACATCTTGCTGACAGGATTGTTCTTTCCCAGATGCGAGCCATCCCTGAGGTGAGGACCTCAGGGACGTTTTTCTCTACCCGGACCCTTTTAGCGTGTGACCGGGAACAGGATTTCGGTGATGTAGGATGCGTCGTCCTGGCGCACCGGCTGGCGACTGTACAGGTAGACCTCGCGGTTGGGTCCGATGACTGTGTAGCCGTTCGCTTCGATCCAGTGTCCCAGAGCTGCGTAGGCCAGGTTAAACTGGTTATACGCGCCGGTATAGATGAGGCTGGCTGCGGTTGCCCCCGGTAGTTCGTAGACTTTGACCCGCTCGTTGCTCGCAATCGGTTGCTTCAGGTAGACAACTGCCTCACCGTCGATCTCGCTGGTTTTGTATTCTTTGTCGTGCCAGAGGGCCGCACAGACTACCTTAGAGAGATCAATAGGAAATTCGCCAAGATAGGTATAAAGTTCTTCGATCAAGGTGCCGATAGCTACATACGTAGGGATTGTTCTCCGTATCCCTGCCACAAGTTGAGGTTCAACTTGTTTAAGCACAACATTATAGTCCGACATAGTATCCTCCTGTGTGATTAGCGAGAGTTGCGTCTCAATCCTCGTCAGGCGGGCCTCGGCGTCGACGATCTGCTGGCGCAGTTCGGCACGTTTCAGGTGCAGCATGCCGCGCAGTTGTTCCGCAGAGACTCCCTCGTTCAGAACCAGCGCGATCTGCTCCAGCGAAAGACCCAGGTCTTTCAGCGCCAGGATGCGTCCGAGCCTGGCGAGCTGCTCTACCGTATAGTGACGGTAGCCGGTAAACTGGTCGACGCTGACTGGCTTGAGCAGACCCATTTCGTCGTAGTAGCGCAGTGCCTTGATTGAGACCAGACTCAATTTTGAGAAGTCACCGATGCGCATCGTTGTTGCTCCATATGGATGTCGTTTGTGTCTGGCAATTGCTTCTAACCAGACTCTACCATCTCCCCTAGCGGGAGAGTCAAGGGGTGTTTTATGTCTCAGCAAAGGAACAAACTCAAGTGGTTTTTTCACTTCGAACGGCTCGGCAGGGAGTCAAGAAAGTGTTTTATGTCTCAGCAAAGGAATGAGCGAGACCAACCGGTCTTCTCTTCCGGCGCGTGGTCGTTGCAGGGGAACCTGTGGCTGCCTGTGCAGGTCGACGCTCAACGCGGAGATCTGACGCCGCTCGGCTCTGTGCGACTCCTGAGCAGCGTCAGCACGCGAAGATCAATCTGCCAGGGCTTCGGCCTGTTTGGCTCCACCAGCGATCACCTGGCTACGTTTAAAGCCAAACCAGTAGATGGACCCCAGAATGAACAGCACAATCAGGGCAAATTCAAAGATTGGCACCTGGCCGATGAAATTCAAGACCGGGTTGCCGACCCAGGAGGTATAGACCAGGTTGAGCGGTGGATTGGTGTAAACGTTGCGCAGACCGCCAAACCAGAGGAAGTTGACAATCATCAGGCCACCGTAGAGCAGGGCCAGGAGATTGACCAGCAGCCCCCAGCGTCCCAGGCTAAAGGGCGCTTTCGCCCGTGGCCAGCCCTTGAGACGAGCATCCAGCGAGGCAATGTTGTTGAGAAAGTAGGCGAAGTAGATCAGCCCGGTCGCCGCCGTCACGATGACCGAGATGGCGCTGCTAATCAGGAACGGGATCATCGAGAGGACGGCAACGCCAACTCCTGCCCAGAGCGGCGTGCGCAGGGTCGGATGGACGCTTCCCCAGACTCTGTTCAAGGGCAGCCGTCCATCACGTCCCATCGAGAACATCAGTCGAATGGTGGCCGACTGGATGGCCAGCATACAGACGCAGATGGCAACAAAGACCACAAAGAGGTAGACGTTGCCCCAGAACTGACCAAGCGCGTCCTGAATAATCGTCGGCAGCGCCGACAAGGGATTGATGCCCTGCGCGACTGCTTCAATCGCCGGGTAGTTCTGGATCGAGAGCAGGACGCCTCCCAGAAAGAGCAGACCCGCGATGAACGAGAGACTGATCGACCAGAGGACGCCGCGTGGCGCGTTCTTCTGCGGATTTCGGGTCTCTTCTCCCAGGGTCCCGGCTGTGTCAAACCCGTAGATCACGAACAACGACATAAACATCGCTGCCAGGAAGGCACCCCCTAAGGTGTTGCCGAAACCCGGCGTCCACTGCGAGGCCGCGCTCTGGATCGAGGTGTGCGTGCCGGTGAAGAGAAAGCTCGCCGGCTGGTGGTTGTGGAAAATCAACAGCACCAGCGCAAAGCCGATCATCCCGATGATCTCGGCTATGACACCAATATTGTTGATAATCGATACTAGGCGCACGCCGGCAACATTGATCAACGTGCCGACAATAATCGCAATCAGCGCGATAAATACCCCGCTGGGCATTCCCAGAATGCTCGCAGGGATCTGCGGAAAGATCGCATCCAGCGGCACCGCGATAGTAAACGCCACGGCTGTCACCGTCAGGACCCCGGCGAAGAAATAAAACCAGCCGGTAAACCAGCCCAGACTGTAGCCGGAGAGCCGTTTGCTCCATTGATAGATCGAGCCAGCAATCGGAAAGTGCGAGGCCAGTTCTGCGAAATTCAACGCGACAATAAATTGTCCGAGCGCGACGATCGGCCAGGTCCAAAAAAAGGCCGGCCCGGCCGCGATCAGGCCCAGATAAAAGAGCGAAAACGTACCTGTCGAGACGGAGATATAGGAGAAGGCTACCGCGAAATTAGAGATAAAGCCGAGCGTGCGTTGCAGTTCCTGCTTATAGCCGAGTTTCTGCAACAGTTCTTCATCTCGCCGCTCCTGGGTGAGGTCGGATTGCTCCATGTCAACGCCTCCTTGAAATCGCTAAGACCAGACAACCAGGGATGGAAAAAGTGTCTCCCCGGTTCAAAGAACGTGAACTGTATAGAAGAGACCCCTGAAGGGAAGGTGAATACTATGCGTTTTTCGCGCAGACAGACCGCGAATCGTGGGCTTATTCGTAACGCTATGCCCCCGCTAACACTGAGTCCGCACCATTTTCGCTTTAAAGTAGAGTTTAACATATTCTGCCACCAGGAAGCAATGGATAGCAGTATGTTTTCAGGGCTATGGAAGGCTCCGCAAGCCTCAAGCTTGCGACCCCCCACCCCAGGG
>DAOTTJ010000331.1:0-16372 GCA_034437695.1 Ktedonobacteraceae bacterium | reverse complement strand
CACACGCTCGCAACCCGATCCCAAGACCCTGGAGCAAGCCAGAGGCTTGTGGAGGACGAAGTAGCCCAGGCCTGTTTTCTTTTCTAGAGAGGAGACACTGTAGAGGCCAGAGTTACTAGTTCTGCACTTCGCCGATGACTTCGGCGGCCAGGCGTTCCATCTGCTCGGCGTCGTCGAAGAGCACGCGGAGCTGGATGAGTTCGGCTCCTGCATCCGCGATCTCGCGCAGACCGGCGATGCAGGCTGAGGGCGGGCCGTAGACGGCCACTGTGCTCAAGCCAGAAGACCCATAGATCTGTTCGAGGGCGGCGTCAACGCGCTCATGGACTCGGGTGAGGTCGTCATCGATGGCGATGTAGACACGTTTGGCGATCTTGAAAGTGGAGGGGTCCTGTTGCGCTTCGGCCAATGCTGCACGAAGCACCTGGACCTGCTGGACAAACTGCGCGGTGGTCGAGCTACCAGCCCCGAAGAAGCCGTTGCTGTAGCGCAGCGCACGGCGCACCGCTGCCGGGTGACTGCCACCGATCCAGAGCGGTGGGTAAGGTTTCTGGAAGGGTTTGGGTTCCATCAGCGCATTGTCGAGCTGCCAGAAGCGGCCTGCGAAGGTGATGCGAGGCGCAGTCCAGCACTCCTTCATGAGCTGTATCCCTTCAGTGAAGCGAGCAACGAGGTTGGTCGGATCAGCCTCGAAGGCGGAGAGCATTCTGCCTCTGCCGCCGATAGCCAGGCCGACCTCGATGCGTCCACGACTGAGCTGATCCAGTGTACTAATACTTTTGGCGAGGTGGACTGGATTGTGCAAGGGACTGACAAAGGTGGCGCATCCCAGCCGCAGTCGCTCTGTACACGCGGCGGCGAAGGCCATGAGTTCGAGGGGAGCCAGGATCGGTGCCGAGCCAGCGCTAAGCACCGCCTCTTGCGTCCAGGCACTGTGAAAGCCGAGGGACTCAGCTCTGGTCAGATAGTCACGCAGCTCGGCCGGGTCGAATCTGCCGTCAGGAATGTGTTGCGGGATGGAAATCGCAAAGTGCATAGGAGCCTCCTGAGAGTGAATGGAACGAGGCATACACAGGACGCGCTGCCTCATCGACCGGCAAAAGTGCCGAGACCGCTGGATAGATTTTGCTGCTGACAGAGATAAGCATGTGCTGGATACGTATTTCGCTTGCTCCGAAAAGTTGACCAAACATACATGTCAGCTCTTTTGCGGACGCTTGCTCCGTTTTTAGCGCAAGGATTGGTAATTGCATCTTTGCCTCATCCAATTTGATCTTGATCCACTATCAGATAGAAAAGGGTCTGAGGGGTCAGGCGTAGTTTTACTCTTGGTACAACAACTAGTTTCGCCTATACTATTCCAGGAAGGCGAAATGTCTATCAGAGAAAGGTAAAAAAGAGATGAGTGTAATCCATGCGATAGTTGTCGATCCTGCGGTGACGGGACGTTTTGCCATCAAAGAGATCGAAGCGCCCCAGGCTGGTCTGTCGGAAGCGCTTGTTCAGGTTGAGGCTATCTCTTTGAATCGCGGAGAGGTCTTGCGTGCTATGGGGGCTGAAGTGGGCTGGCGACCCGGTTGGGACCTGGCCGGAACCGTCGTCAGGCAAGCTGCGGATGGGACAGGGCCTGAGGTCGGGAGCCGAGTTGTGGGAGTGGTGAATGCAGGCTCATGGGCTGAGCAGGTTGCGGTGCCTACGGCCACGCTGGGATCGGGACCTGGATGCAGACCACGGCGCAGGGTTGGCTGGTTTTGGAACTGACGCATAGCGCCTGATGCTTGGACTGGTGGGTGCGCTGCAATACCTGCGGGTGATGGTCTTCTCGCTCTTTGGAGGAGTGCTGGCCGACAGGCTGTCCAAACGCACCGCGCTCCTCTTTACTCAGTCAGGTGCGCTGATGCAGGCGGTGATCATGTTTATCCTGGTAGCGACCGGAACGGCGTATATCTGGGAGATCCTGATGCTGGGTCTGACCACAGCGTTTGACCAGCCGACACGTCAGACCTTTGTGGTTGAGATGGTGGGACGTGAGGATCTGACGAATGTGGAGGCGCTCAACTCGTCGCTCGTCAATATTGCGCGTGTGCTGGGTCCTGGTCTTGGTGGTGTGCTGATTGCCTGGTTGGGAGTTGCGCCGCTCTTTCTATTGAACGCGATCAGCTTTCTCGGGGTTATCATTAGCTTGCTTCTGATCGATCAAAAGGCCTTGCATAGCCAGCCCACCAGAACGACAGGCGAGAAAAAGCTCGGCACGCTTCAGAGCATACGCGAGGGTCTGGCCTATGTTCGGCACATGCCGTCAGTCGTTCTGGTTGTGGGAGTACTTGGCAGAATCATCTTGTTCGGCATCAATTTCAACGTCATGCTGCCGCTGTTTGCAAGCGACGTGCTGCACTCAGGGTCGATTGGTTATGGTTTCCTCTACGCGGCCTTTGGTGTGGGGGCGCACTTCTCGGCGTGGTGGGTGGCCTGGGGCAATCAAAAACCGAGCATTCGTACGCTACTGATCGCGTCGTTCGTCTTCTGTGTATTGGAGATCGCTTTTGCGCTTTCGTCCTTCTACCTGCTCTCGTTCCCCTTGATTGCTGGTATGGGGTTTGCGCAGGTCGTGATGGGAGCCATTGCCAACCCCACCATTCAGGTAGTCACGCCGCACCACCTGCGTGTTAGAGTGATGAGTGTCTATTTACTTGTATACTCGGGTGGCATACCACTGGGAAACCTGTTTGCAGGCGGACTGGCGGTACTCTTTGGCGCACCGATCTCCCTGATAGTCGGTGGGATACTGAGTCTGATTGCAGCGAGTGCTGGTAGCCGGCGGAGAAGAGTCTTGCAGCCTCAATGACTACCATGAGCGGAGAGTAGCGGGCGGGGGTTATGTTTCAGCGGCATAGAAAGGGAACCTATCGAGCGACGTGGAGAGAGGGGGCCATCAAGCCTCGTCTAAAGAAAGAGACGAGACTTGATGGTGTGTGTCATCGGATGGGGAGAGCTAGTCCTTACGGGTAGCTCACCACAGTGACCGGGACATTCGGGTTGGCGGCAGTTGACGACCCGCCTGTATCGTTGACCACATTCAGGATGCCGCCGGACCCGGCGGTGGAGAGGAAGATCGTGAGCAGATCGTGGAGGCTGCCCGCCGGAAGGGTAGTGGGGACCTCAAACGAGTGTGCGGCGTAGATGCTTACGCCCTGATTAAAGAAGCTGTAGCTGCCCATGCCGTAGCCATTGAAGCTTGTGACGGTGTTGGCAAGCTTGAAGGACGCCCAGCCGTCGACGCCGGGAGCCTCCATCCAGGCGGCCTGGCTTGGTGGATCGTAGGGCATCTCGTTCTGGAAGAAGATGTCAGTACCGCCATTGCCGTTCCAGATCACCTCGTACTTCTGATAGTGCTCGACGAAGAGACCGTAGGCGGTCACATTATCGCCGTTGACTATCACGCCAGTGTCGGCGGTATTGACGGTCCAGCCCACACCAGTGCCGTGGTCGGCTCGCCATGCCCAGATATCATCGAGGATGACATTGTTGCTATTGACGACCAGACTGTTGGTTGCCTTGCCAGCCGCTGCGCCGCCGATGCGGAAGAACACATCGCTTAGCGTGGTAGGATCGGCTGCATTCTGACCGCCAAAGGCGGGGCTGAGTCCAACCTGGAGCAGGGTCGGAGAATTCGTCGTACCTGCGTCGAAGATCATTCCCGAGAGGGAGACGCCCTTCGAACTGAGGACGCGCATTGGCACTATACCGTTCTGGGGGATCAGCGTTGGGAAACCGAGACCGAGCACCACAGTATCGGGTCGCGAGACCAGGATGCTCTGTTTGAGCTGATAGACGCCAGGGGTCAGGATGAGGTTCAGGCCGAGAGCTAACGCGACATCGATGACTGCCACGGAATCGGTCGGCTTAGCTATAAAGAACTTCTTGAGTGAGATAGAGGTGCCGGGTGTTGCGCTGCTGGACCAGCTTGTACCCACGGAATTTTGTTGGACAGAGGGGACGAAGACGTTATAGTGTCCATTGGCGTCCATATACATATATGGGGCCTCGCGTGTCACGGGGCTGGTTGCGACCGTCGTGTAGGGTCCACCGCACGAAGACTGAGCGGGGAAGCACTGGGTGGGCGCACCCACGACGCCTGAGAACACCTGGTTCCAGACACCGTTGCTCCAGCCATCGAGTGAACTATTTCTGACCACCCACTGCTGTTGTGAACCGTTGACCACTGTACTGCCGGCGAACGCTGAGTCGGCGATAAAGCCGCCACTGGCGTACGATGGAGCCGTGCAGTAGTCCATAAGGGTAGTCAGTCCATTAACCTGGACCCGACGCATCGGTGCAGCCTGAGATACTGCCCAGAATTCGCCGCTATAGCAGCCGGCGCTCGGGTTGGTTACGTTGATAGTCAGATTCGACACTGAGCGCCAGAAGTTTTCGAGAGCGGTGCAGTTATTGCTCCCCACGCACTGGTTATAGACATCGATAGATCCATTGATCACCACATCGCTCGGGGAGAGGCCGAGGCCCGCCACGGCGGTATAGTAGCCGACCTGAAAGTTCAGGGGATCGGCACTGGAGCCGTAGGTGCCGGGTTCGAACAGCAGCGCGTAGCGCTGAGTCCCGAACTGATTGGGAACCTGCTGAGTTGCCAGAGCATCGACTGTCGCCTGGATATCACTCTGAGCCATGCTGGGAGTGAAGATATAGACATTTGGGCCTAAGTCTGGCTGACCGGGGACAGGAGTTGGAGTCGTCAAGCCGGTGGCGACACTATGGGTAGTGTCCGCTCGTGCGGTAGCGGTAGAGCTGGTGACCATTGCGAACGCGAGTGCCACAAGGATGCCTATAGCAAAGATCGAAAGACGGTTTAACCGCCTGCTGTGGGCGCGGACGCGCTGGGTCCTGTGTGTGTCTGGCTGTCGTTGCCATCTAGAAAGGAAAGTGCGCAAAGCTCATCTCCTCGTCTGTATTTTGCCGTAGCCGTGTGGCCCCGTCCGTCTGTTCACATGATTGTAGGTCCCAGACTTCCAAATACACACCAGGACAATCCCTCAGCATTGAGGCCGAACGAAGGACTCGCAGTTTCGATACGTGCAGGCGAGGCCGGACCTGAGCAGAAGAACAGCATAGTTCCCTTGTGGTCACGGCCTCGGTACCCCAGAGGCAAGCGGATCGCGCCTGGAATGGGGTCGCCAGCCTGAGGCTGGGCGCAGAGCACCAGCGAGTCGATCGCGTGTTTAAGTATCAGAACGGGCAGTACGAATTATTGAGCGAACCTTGTCCTGCCCCGTTCCTTCCCAGTTATATCGAAATACTTCAATCCAGAACAGACTTTCCAGGCCATTGAGTCTACAGTATTTCTAGTATAGCATGTGGATCTGTCTTATACAATGTGTTGTATCGTTTATAGCAGGGCTATTGCAGAGTCCGTCTTCCGCCTGTGGTGGCGGGTAAAAGAGGTAAAAGAGGTTTTTGTAGGACATCTCGCGCTCCGGCAGGGGACTGCTGTCCCCCTGCACCCCTGCTTCTGGTGACTTTTGAATAGCCCTGTCGTTGATAGCAGGGCTTTCCGGTACTGCTCAAGCCTGCGGCTTGTGTTTCCCCCCAGGGGATTTGGGGTGCGAGCGAGGAGCGCGAGGCCTGCGGCCCTGCGAGAGTTGGAAAGCCCCTTCCTGCACGGTGAGACCTGGGCTTCGCCATAGCGAAGCGTTCAGCGAAAAACCTACCCGTGCAAATACCCCAAACCCCGCCCAAGTCCGCGCCTCCTGTTTCCCGAAAATCAAGGATGACTTTTGTTTGAAATGGGAGGGGTTAGTCGAAGAAGTCGGTGAGGGGTGGTGGACCTTGTTTGAGTGCGTTGGCGGGGGAGATGGCCTGATCCATGAGGTGTTGCAGGTCGTAGAGGTCTGGTGCGACGGCTCCCAGGCCGATGTCGCGCATGGTTTCGTAGCTGCGCAGCAGTTCGTATTGCACTGAGATGCTGTGTGCTCTGGTCAGTTCAAGTGAGTTTTCTGCGGCCAGCAGGGCCTGGCGATAGAGCCACCGGGTCACTTCGGGTTTCTGTTCGATCTGTGCGTCGCGGGCCATTGAGAGGGGGCCTTGAATGGTTTGCAGGTTGCGCCAATCGTCGCGTGTTTCCTGGCCGGTGATCTGGAAAAGCATATAGGTATAGCCGTTGAAAGGTTGGTTGTGTTCGAGTGTTGGGCCGATGCGCAGATGGTCGTCGACGATCCAGAGTTGAAGGGGGTCGAGGAGCTGTTCAGTGCTGTGGATGACTGCGATATAGCCGGTTTCCAGGCGGGCTGCGCCCTGGCCTGCGGCGTTAAAGAGCTGATGCAGGCCCAGGTGAAGTTCGCCGCCTTTGACGCCCAACAGGCCTTCAACGCCCTCGATGAGCGGCTTTACCAGATTGAGAGAGAGAGAGAGCGGGAGACTATTGATCTGTGTGCCGAGGTCGCCCAGCACTTGCAGAAAGCTCGCCAGGTAGTCGGTACTTTTGAGTGCGAACAGACCTGCGCTCAGACCGACATCGCCGCCGTGGAAGGGCATCAGATTGGTCAGGGGGTGATTGAATTGGATGACTTTATCGAGGTTAGTGGGAGTTATCTCTGGCAGGGTCAGATTGCCAGCGATGTAGGGAAACTCGGCTATGTGGTCGCCGAACTGGCAGGTGACGAGCGAGTGGACCGCAGGGTACCAGGTGGCGAACCACTTGCGGTCCTGCTTGAGTGCCATTTCAGAGAGATAGAGTCTGAGATAGTGTTCCTCGGCTTTGAGCGCGAGGGGCTGAAAGCGAGGGTGCTTGATATGTGAATAGGGAATAGGGAGATACAGGTTTGGCTGTGTATCGTGGACAAACCAGCTTGAGAGTGTATTCCAGAGAGACATTAGTTTCCTCCAGTTTCGCGGGCGAGATAGAGACAGAGATCGCAGGCGGTCTCCAGGGTATCGTCGTCTGTGCCGATAGGAGCGTGGGCGATCTGGTTGCGGGCGGTGGCCAGGGCTGCGAGCAGTTCGTCGGCAGAGGGGATATGCTGGTCCTGGAGCAGCGTGCGAAAGGTTTCGGCCACGTCTCTAGCCAGTGAGTGCGGGAGCGTCGGGATGACGATGACTATCGGTATGCCCTGGAGCGAGAGTTGGGCTGCGAATTGTCGTTGGAGTGCAGCCGCTTCGCGATCGGTTTCACTTCTGGGCGTGGCCTCGATCAGGGGTCCCTGGAGCAGACAGACGTTCAGACGTGGGAAGCGATGGATGAGTTGTTCTGCGGAGATCAGCAGACTCCGTTCATAGTAGCTGGGCAGGGTTGTTGTTTTCTCATAGAAGTGCGTCTCGGGTTCTACCTCCAGACCGAGGACCGAATTGGTCTCGCGCACGGGGGCGATCAGATGGAGTACCTGGGATTGGATGCCAGTTGCGCGGGAGGCGAAAAGCTGGTCCAGCAGAGTGATATCGGTGGAGAAGCGTGGATTATGCGTAGTGAGCTTTTTCCACAGCTCGCTTTGGAAGCGCTGAGTTTCGGCGGTATTGCCGGCTGCGATCAGCGCATTCAGCTCCTGTGGGGTAGGTCTGGTGCGGGCATTAGTTAGAATGCGGCGGAAGCCGACGCGTTGAAAATCGGAGACCAGGCCGGCGTCGCGCAGGTTTGAGATGATCAGTCCTTCCCAGCAGGCTGCGCAGGTTATCTCATTGACCAGCAGTTCGAAGGTGATCGGGCGGGCGGGTGGAGCGAGGTTGATGGCTTTTTTGAGTTCAGTATTTTGCCTGGCAGCCTGGACATACGAGGTGAGGGGTGAGACGAGCGATGCCAATGCTACGCCCGGAGTGGCGAGGGTAAGCACGTGCATAGTGAAAGAGAGAGCGGTTTTGAGCACGGTTGACCAGCTTTGTTGCGACGTAAAGCTCACAATAAAAGTGGAGGTCGCGGGCTGCATCGGTTGGGCGAGGAGGCGAAGGTCTTCGCGGACAAACCAGTTATCGAGTTCGGCGGGTAGTCTGCGATCGCCGGAGAGAAAGATAGCCGCGTAGTGAGAGAGGAGCCAGGAGGTCAGACGTTGCCTCTCGTTCTCGCGCCGGGTAGTCCAGATAGCGCAGGCGGCCATGCGGATCAGCCAGGGTCGCCACGCCAGCGAGAAGGGCTGTTGACCGGTAGCCGTCAGGGCTGCTTTGACCTGAGCCAGGAAAGGAGTGTCCAGCGCGGGTGGGAGCGTAATGCATTCCTGGCTTTGCCACTCGGCGTCGACTATAAAGTGTTGGTTGTGGCGCAGGAGTTGATCGAGCAGTGCGGGGATATGCTCTGCATAGTTGTCGCCGAGCAGTGAACGGAGAAGCGTGTGAGCGGCCTCGCGTGCGCCCTGGTTGGCGTGAGTCAGTAGGAGAGTCAGGGTAGTGCGAAACGCGCCGGGCAGGTCCTGTGCTTGCTCGAACCAGTCGCGTGCTCGTTCGAGTAAGAAGGTAGCTTTCTGTGGGAGACGGAGGGTGAGCAACTCACCTTCGTCGAGGGCGATCTGTGCCGTGCGGCGGAGGCCGAGGCGGCGCACCAGCTTTGTGGGCAGGATAAAGGTATCGGGCGAGAGCACGGCGCAGCGCAGGGCCAGGATCAGGGCTTCGAGTGGCTGATCGGGGTGGTGTGAGAACCAGGAAGCTTTGATCTCGGTCATCTCGCGAGGCGTCAACAGCGGGACGACGGGGGGGCTGGTGAGTTCGATCTCGTGGAGTTCGAGTTCGTCCAGTAGGAGCGAGATGACCATGAATGGTGAGCTTCCGCGCTGGCTGGTGGGTAGTTTCAGGTTTGGGAGGGTCTGACGCAGGAACTCGCCGGCCCCATGTGCTCGCTGGTTGTGCAGAGTATACATCGTGCGCCAGCGGGAATGGAGGAGAGCCATCTCAATCTCGAATGGTTGTTCGGAGTTGAATACTGAGAGATCGGCGTGCATCTTGAGGCCATCCAGACCTTCCAGGGACCAGAACACCTCGTGTTCATCGGGTGAAGTAAACTGATGGCGGTCTCTGACCAGGCCATAGCCCTCGTCGCGCAGGCGCATCTGGCGTACGATGCGCAGAGTGGAGAGACGAGCGGCGCGGACGATATCCAGGTTAGTCGCAGTCTGGTCGGCGGCGCGTGTCGCCTCTTGTAGGCCGACGAGGGCCTGTTCCACGCCCCCGCTTGCGGCCTGTTCCTCTGAAAACGTACAGAAGGAGGGTTGGAACGAGCGGTGGACATTATAATTTGGATGTTGGGCGTGGTCGGGATTAAACGTTTTCAGTGTCAGGTAGCTGGGGAGAGCTGCCGGTACCGGTTGTTGGCTGCTAAAGAGTTGCAGAATAGCCGAGCGCAGACGATCCGCGTCGAGGTCGGTGGTTTCTGGCATCTGCTGGCCAACGCAGTCCAGCGTTTGTTGTGGTGCATTGAGGGTTGGATAGACGGCGCGGATATATTCCAGACGGACGCGATCGGCGATATGCTTAGGGGCCAGCCAGTCCAGCCATTTTTGTTGGTGCTCGGCTAACGTTGGGAGGAGGGCCAGGGCGCGATTAAAATACGCCTCCAGCATAGACCAGTCGGAGGTTAAGCGGGCGATTCTGCCGGCCAGGGTCAGAACGAAGGTGCGCAGGTGGATGGAGGTAGAAGGGAGATCGACCTGCTCGATCAATGCAAGTAGTGATCGTGGCCAGTTTGTTGTAGTTGGAGGCGCTATCTCTATATGCTCGACCAGTGCTTCCAGCGCGGCTACCGTTGCGGCCATGAGCTGCTCGTCGAAATCTTGCAGCGGGAGCTGGGAGAGGAGAGCGAGCGTTTTGGCAAAATCGGCATCGGTTAGTGGCGTAGCGAAGCTCTGTCTACAGATAGCGGCGATCGAGCGGTAGAGCAGACATTTTCTGCCTGCGGGCGTCGGGTCCTGGCCCAACTTGCGAGCGACCTCGGGCCAGATCTCGAAGCGCGACTGGCTCAAGTAGGAGCGCGTATGGAGCATAGCGGCTGCGTAGGTCGCGAGCACAGCGGGACGTAGACAACTCTCCTGGTTGCTGGTTGGTACATAGTCGAGGGGTATTCTCTGGGGACCGCGCAAAAGCTCCAGCAGATCGAGGAGCAGGCGGTAGAGGCGCTGTTCGGAGGGTTGAAAGATGGCCTGTGTGGTGCTAGTGGGTGAGTATTCGACCTCAGCGAGTGCGCCTTCGTCGCCCAGGAGCTGTTCGATCAGATTGGCCATCCAGCCGTAGGCGTTTGGCTCGTCGGTCAAACGGGTTTCCATCGCTTGCCACCACTGAGCCGCCTCATGGGGGTCCTCTTCCTCCAGCAGGCGCAGCGTTGCATCGACGTGAGAGACGTTCAGGCGGTCGAGCGGCCATTTCAGGGTAGCGTGTTTGAGATAGGGCAGGATATGCTGTCTGATCGTCGCCAGTTCGGCGGCGGCAGTGGAGTGGTAGTAGGTTGACAGGCGGCTGCGCAGATTGCTTTTGACCGCTAAAGTGAATTGCTGGATCTGCATCCACTCCTGGCTGGCCAGTTCTTGAAAGAGCAGATCGAAGGTATCCGCGTTCATCGCGGGTGCGAGTTCGCGCAGTGTCTCGCGTTCGAAGCTGCCGAGCAGAGAGACTGCGGGGAGTAGAGAGCGCAGATGAGGGTTGCTAATGCGTCCGATGATGCGTTGTTCGATATAATAATTTGCGTCTGCGGCGCGTAGTTTTTCCGCAGTCAGTTCGGGATCATCCCTGGTCCAGCCGGCATAGAGAGCGAGTTCGAAGGGATTAAAGCGAGCCTTGCTGAGGTACCCGCCGCGATGTTTTGATGGCCAGTGAAAAAGTTCGATCTGGTCGATCGCGGGACTTTTTTCTAAGATCGGTTCGACGAGTGCTTCGCGTACCTGAGCCTTGTCGTATAAGTAGTGGAGTGCTTCGCTGCGACTGAAGCCCCAGATCTCGTGAAGGCGCAGATAGGGACGTTTGGGATGTGGTGAAGAGGGGCAGGTCCAGCCGCCGGCTCCGGCGCTGGCCAGGGGGCGTCGTCCGCTAAAGATGACATACATTTCGGGGATACGTTGATGGAGTTGTTCGAGGATCGCGAAGCTCGCGTTGATGCTCTCGGGGACAGTGCCATCGGGGCGTAGCTTGACGAGTTCCTCGCAGGTATCGAGTAGAAAGACCACAGGTGTGGGTAGCTGACGCACGCCGCGAGCAAACGTATCGAGGAGAGCAAGAAAAGCTGGATCGTTCAGGATCTGTCTGGTGGACAGACTGGCCATAGAGGCGTCGGTAAAGCGTTCGTGGAAAGTTGCGGCTTTGCGGGCAAACTCTTCAAACTCTTTGGAGCTGGCGGAGTTGCCCTGGAGGCGCAATTCCTGTGCGAACTGATCGAGCAACAGAGCGGGAGCACGGGAGGGATAGCCGGGATTGAGGTAATCGAAGTCGACCCGGCAGGCCGAGCCGCCCAGTTGGGGGACCAGACTGGTAGAGATATGGCGCATCAGCGTGGTTTTGCCCACCCCGCCTGGTCCAATGAAATGCAGGCTCCAGACATTTTTGTTTTTATTAAGCAGATCTTCAGCTTTATTTTTATTGAGTAGATCTTCGACGGCTTTCGTCTGTGCTTTGCGACTTAGGAAGCGTGTCAGCGATTGCAGATCGTGGGCGCGGCGGTGATGAAGCTCGATCTGTTGAGCCGCCCATTGGACGGCTCGCTCAAGCTCTGCGCCCACGATCTCGGCGAGCGGGCGAGCGGCTTCGATCCAGCGTATCGCCTCATTGACATCGTCGCTGGTGAGCAATTGTTCGATGATGTGAGTAAAACGTTGGGCTACAGCGGGGATACTAGTAGCGGAGGAGGCCAGGGTGGCCCAATGGTGCAGATAAGGGGCGACCTCTATGTGATTGTGCCTGGCCTGCATAATGGCCTGACCCAGGGTCGAGACGTGAGCTTGCAGGCGGGCCGGATCGGGCGTCAGGTTGGTCGTATTGGTGAGGAAGCGCTGGATAATCTCCTGGCGTACCGTGTTATTCAGCCGGTAGCAATTAGCGTCGGTGTCCAGCGTTGCAATACTCTCATCTGCGCTAGATGGTATGCTGGAGACGGGAGCCAGTTCGCAGAGATCGGCCTGATAGAGATGAGTAAAAAGCTCGTACATGGTCTGATGATATGGTCCGAGTGGGAAGGAGCAGGCTTCGGCCAGTGCGACTGTACAGAAGGGAAGGAGTGCCAGCCAGATGAGCGTCTGTTCGGGAAAATCGGCGAAGCGAGCTTCGCGTTCAGTGCGAATACGTGCTTGAATGGTTGCGCGGTGTTTCTCATCGAGTGCAGACCAGATCTCCTGGAGTGACCCAGTCTCGGCCCGTCCTACATTGAAGTTGACGTGTTGCATCTCCATTGGAGTCTCCTTTCCTGCTTAGATCCGTTGGATTTCCTGTGGTGCAGGGAGTCGTACTTTATCATCTCCTGTGGCAAGCCAGGCTTGATCATCGACAGGCTCAAAAAACGTTTGCTTCAGCTCGGTCTCCAGTTCCTGAATACTATAAATCACCTCTTTCAGTTTCTCGTCTTGTATTGTACTATTTTCTAGCTTAAAACGCGAGGGTATACCTTGAGTTACTTCGTGGAGACGTTTATAGACGTAGGCAGTCTTTTCTGCGGAATCTGTAACCATCAGGTTGAGCGAGAGCAAAAACTGTTGGTAGATCAGGTGATACTCGGTGGGTTGGAGTGCGCTCTGGTGGATTGGCAGGGGATCGTTTGGGCCTGGAAAAGCATCGAGGTGTAGGAGTGGGAGCCAGCCATTGACATTTTCGATAAATTGCTTGAGGTTAATCACCGCCTCGGCGTATTCGCCTGTAGTCGTATTTGAGAAGGTCAGAATAATATTGGCGAGGTTATCGGATTGTGGACCGCACGCAATATAGAGGAGCGAGATTAAGAGATCGCAGGCTGAGGTTCTGGCGGGGGTGATGCCAAAGCGATGGACATCATCGAGGAGGAGCACGACGCGGGCGTAGCGATTGTATTCACGTGCGCGGAGGGCGAGATTTTTCAGGTCGGCATAGAGTGCCGAGGCCAGGACCTCGGGGTGATCGATCTGCTGTCTATGGGTTTGCAGGGCGTCCCTGGTCAGGGTAGTGAGTCTTTTAGAGGCCGTTGGATCGGTTGTCGAGGCATTGAGCAGCAGGTAGTCATAAGCCAGGGCATTCTCGGCGTCGCGAGGCTCTGGCAGTCCAAACATACTATACGTTTTGCGGATCGTCTGGAGTATCTGATCGGCAAGGTCCAGGGCTGATGCGGGAGGCGCGTTTTGGAAAGAGACAGTCGGCAGGCAGGGAATATGCCCATCGAGGGCTGCGTGGGCGGCAATCTCATTGAGCAGGCGGGTTTTGCCGTAGCGGGAGCGAGTCAGGCTGCCATTGGCGGGAGCGGGAGCGATCACTGCCAGCGCGTTGATGCCATTGCCGCCGTTGTCCGGGCGCATAAGCTCTTGATAGGTTGTAATAAAGGTCAGGCGGTCATAAAAGGGTAGAAGGCCATGTTTGGTATCGTCCTTAAAGCCGCGATAATTTCGGGCAATATGGCGTAGCGTGCTCCATCGGTCCTTGCTCGTTTGCTCGATAGCGAGAGTTGGTGAGATGCCTTCGGCCATAAAAAGGGCAGGGAAGATCCAATCCACGCCGCTCTGGTGGCCGGACATATTGACAAAGCCGGCCAGGCGGCCCTCGGCGGTAGCGGCCACGAGCGATTTGCCAGTCAGGAGTGCCTCGTAGAAGGAGGTAGTGAAATACTGGCAGGCTTTATTGGCGATGCGCCCGGTCATAGCCACCACCAGGGGGATGCCACCGTTGATCAGATCGGTGGCCAGCGAGGTCGAGTGCAAGAGCGAAGCAGCGCTATAGCAGGTATTTAAGACCACGATTGGTGGAGCGGCATGGGCAATATTTGTTGAGAGCAGGAGCGGTAGAAGCTCTGGTGCGTAGAACATATTACTCTGTTGGGAGTCGAGCGGAGTCAATTGAAGATATCCGCCGTTCTCATCGTGGTCGCCGTGGCAGATAAAGTGGACGACGGAGGGGTGCCAGGTGGCGATCGCTTGCGAGATATCCCTGGTCGTCGCGTTATAGAGAATGTGCGATTGAAAATGGAGGATATCGAGTCTTTCCAGATGATTGAGCAGACCCAGGTATTCGGCTCCTGAACGAATACTTGTATCGTCGAGGCTGGTGCCGACGACGAAAAGCACTTTGAGTGGTAGGGGCAGGGCGGGCAGCGTGATCTGGGCGCGAGGTGGATTGGGAGGGCAGATCAGGCGTGTAACCGCGACGGGGCGCGCGATTTCTGCGGCGAGAAAATTAGTGTTGCCGTACATCATCTCCCAGGGTAGACAGCTTATTTCGTTGGTATCCTGGGGATGGATGCAAAAGGCCAGCTCGATCGGTTGGTTTGGGGCATGCTCGTTGATTCTATCCCAGGCGGTCTGATCAAACAGCGTGGTGGCGAGATAGCGGGCAAACGTCTCCATATCGCGCTGGTCTTCGTTGGGACTGCGTTGCATAATACGTCGATAGACCTGCTCGATATCGGAGGCCTGGCTGGTTGAGCAGAGCTGCTTATGGAGGAAGTTGGCGGGCAGATTTGCCGCCTCGGAGGATGGTGGTTGTGGAAACGCCCGCTTGTCCGTGGTGATGCGTTGTAAGCGCCGTGAGTGGATAGCGGTGGCGGTGCGAGCCTCGGGATGGATCGCGACGTGCCAGGTCTGTTCTATGCTTTGTTCGATCGCGATTATAAAACGTTTGAAAGCCAAGTTCCAACTCCTTCTATATCCTCCAACTGCTCTGGTGAGGCCTGGCGTAAGAACCGGGCCAGTTCTCCGCCTAGATCGCCGATTGGCTCGATCTGTTGTGCGCTGCGGGTGTCCACCTCGCGGTTCGCGATAAGCGTATCCACAGTTTTCTTTGCCAGCGCGGCAGCCTGTGCGTGTCGGCTGGCGGGGTCCTCCAAGAGACTTACCTCGAACCAGGCTTGCAGCGAGGCGCAGGCAATCAGGCGGGCAGTGTGCATCGTCGTGGCTGGTCGGGAAGGTGTTTGGGCCAGCAGGTAAGCTTGCCAGCGGGCGATAGCCTTATTGGGGGCAAAGTTACTGGCTTGAAACGAGAAAAGATCCTCAAGTTTCAGGGACAGAGTAGGTAGGGGTCCGAGTTCCAGGTCGATAAGGGTGGCCAGGAACGAGAGATCGCGGCTGGCTGAGGCATTGCTGGCGAGCAGAGCATCCAGGTCCAGATCATAGGATTGGAAAGGGTTGAGCCAATCCAAGTGAAGGCGTTCTGCGGTCCTGGCCAGCAATTGCAGGCGTATAGCTGGCGAGGGATAGGCGGTGCGCGGCGAGGATTGAAGCATACGTTCGGTGGGGTGACGTTCCAGATCGGCCAGGCCTGCCAGCGCCCAGGGTCCCATCGCCACCACTGAGAAGATATCCGCGAACAGCTCTCTGGCCCGATACTCGCCCCAGCTTGTGACCTCTTCAGCAGAGCCGCCGTGCGCGTGGATGGCGAGCTTCACCTGTTCACTAAACCAGTTCACGAGCTGGAGATCGTATTGCGCGTGGTGGCCGACCTCGTGGCCGATCAGCACCAGCCACCAGGGCGCGAGCACGCAGGTTGGTGGTAGGCGTACGAGCGGGATGGGCAGGTTTTTCAGGTATGTATTGAGGAAATCGCGGTCCAGCCAGCGATCTTGAAGGCTGGCGGGAGTTCCCATCTGCGCCGGGAAGGCCTCAAAGGCATAGAACGGCTCGATAAAGGTCAGCGGAGGCGGACCTTCTTTAAGCGTGCCGCCGTTGAACTTATACGTCTCAAACAGTGGGTGGTAACAGCTCCATGCGATCTCATCGGCAGCCTGAAGGACAGCTTTAAGCTGTGGGTCATCGCGCTGGTCAAATTTGGTCTTAAAGAAGAGCCAGACGCGGCGCAGCCAGATACAATACTGGTCGACGCGGTGGCAGCGCCGATAGAACTCACCAGTCTCCAGGGCAGGATCGCAGCTAGCGATATCGGACTGAAAAGCGAGGATTGCGCCCGCAATAAGTTTTTCGACCGCTATGAGGTGGGTCGTGTGCTGAGAGAAGCCTTCTCTACTATCTCTGGCCCGGCGATATTTCAACCAGTCTTGTACATCCTGGTGCAAGCTATTCAGTTCATTGTGTGATTGATCCCGGCGTGCTTGTTTTCTTAAAAAAGAGGTCATTCTTTCACCGTCCCCTTACAGACGGATACTGGCGCGGATAAGAAAGCGTAGCTGTAAGGGGTCTATGCTTTAAGCATGTTTCATTTGCAATGGGTAAGAGCGAGTATTATTATAAAACAAGCGCACTGGATATACAATAGACGATATTTCATTGTAGGGCGTTAC
>DAOTTJ010000330.1:0-23249 GCA_034437695.1 Ktedonobacteraceae bacterium | reverse complement strand
AACAAAATAAAAGATTTATTGGGGACACCCCAAACCCCGGCAAAGGGCTGTCGCCCTCTGCACTCCCGCTTTACTTCATGCCTATACTTGCTCGTCTGTCCTATCTATAAATAATATGGGTGTGTGGGGAAAGAAGCACAAAGAATTGGCCAAGCTTACATCTGGCACAAGATGTGGGTAAGGTACAGCCCCTTTAATAAGGTGAGGAGATAGATCACAATGAAAAAGACCAGCACAACCTCATCCCTGTTTTTGATGGTGAAAGAGTACCTGGGCAATCAGTTTACGCGTCATCCGGCGCGTTGTGCTGAAATTCTGCATATTATGCTGAAATACCAGGTTCACCATATTATTACGCGTCTGGGGACGCTCAACCCACAGAAAAAGCGCGAGCTTCTGAACGAGAGCTTGCAGGAACACTGTCTCTACGCGGAAAACCTGACAAGGGCGCTTGAGGAGCTAGGCGCGTGTTTTATCAAGCTTGGACAGGTGATCAGTACGAGGCCCGATCTCGTGCCAGCTCCGTATATCAGCGCCTTGTCGCGTCTTCAGCATCAGGTCAGGCCGGTGCCGGGTGGACAGATTGCGGAGATTATCGAGCGCGACCTGGCGATGCCGCTGGCCGACCTCTTTCGGTCGTTTGAAAGCGAGCCACTGGCGGCTGCCTCGATTGCGCAGGTTCACCGCGCGGTCTTGCACGACGGCACGCAGGTTGTGGTCAAGGTACAGCGACCTGGGGTGAGGCAGCAGGTAGAGACCGATGTCGAGATTATGCGCGAGGTGGCGCGTTTTGTCTCCAGGCATACGCCGCTTGGCGAGCGCTATGGTCTGATGCCGATGGTCGAGGAGATGGAGCGGTCGTTAAGCCAGGAACTCGACTTTCTTCAAGAGGCCAATAACACGCGCAACGTCAGCCAGAATATCCGCGAGTTTCGCCGCTTGCTCACCCCGACGATCTACCCGGCGTATAGTTCGTCCAGCGTGCTCACTCTGAGCTTTATCGCCGGTCGCCACCTGACGGGTCCGGCATGTACTGAGCTTGACCAGACAGCGGCGATGCAGAACGCGCAGGAGCTGCTCTCGGCCTATCTCAAGCAGATAGTTGTCAATGGGGTCTTTCACTGCGATCCCCACCCTGGCAATATCCTGCTGGCCAGCGATGGACGCTTGGCGCTGCTCGACTTCGGCATGATCGGTCACCTCGACGAGCAGCAGATCGACAATATCATTCTGCTGTTGCTGGCCTTTTCGGAGCGCCAGGGTGAGCGTGTAGCCGATATCTACCTCGATATGATCGAGTTGCCAGAGCGTTTCGATCGGCGGGCCTTTACTCGCGAGATCTGCGGACTGGTCTGCCGCTACCACGATATGAGCAAGGAGGGGATCGAGATCGGCAGTGCGCTCCTCGATATGGTGACTATCGCGAGCGCCTATCGCATGGGTATCCCGACCAATTTTGCTCTGCTCGGCAAGACCTTGCTCAATCTTGATGGTACGCTGCGCATGCTCTCCCCGGCCCTGAACCTGACCCAGGTGACGCGCCACTATATGCAGCAGGTGGTCCAGCAACGCGCCCTCGCGCAGTTGTCGCTGGCCCGTACCTTTGGCTCGCTGGCGGATGCGAAGCGCATGGTTGAGCATATGTTGCGCAAGTCGAACGTAGTGCTGGATCGCCTGGCGCAGGACCAGTTTTCGACGCATGTGCAGGTCGAGCAGTTCGAGACGACTATCCAGCGGGCCACGCAACGCCTCTCGCTCAGTATGCTTCTCTCGTCGTTGATGTTGAGCATGGCGCTCTTTCTGACCTTCAGGCGCAAGCGCCAGGTGTAGCTGGCTGCTGATCGATTGTTAACGTGCTTTGAGAATGCTGTCGCGCAGGGCCAGGATCTCTTTGCCTGGCGCGATGCCTAGCTCTTCTTTGAGGGCGGACTGGAAGTCGTCGAGCTGACGGATTGCGCCGACAGTGTTGCCCTGGCGCAGGTGGATATTGACCATGATGCGCACGGCACTCTCGTTGTAGGGATCGATGCCCAGAGCCTGAAGTGCGCACGAAAGGGCGTCGTCGAACTGCTCGGTCTGCGTATAGAGATGCATCAGGCGGTCGAGCAATTGAATGTACGCGTACTCGTGCTGGCGGCGATAGGGCGAAAATGTATCGTCGTAGACATCCTCGGGCAGAAATTCCAGACTATAGTAAGCGAGCAGGCGGCCGTAGAGCGTGAGTGCCTTCGTCAGCTCTTGTTTGCGCTCGGCCTCTTTGGCGCTGGCGGCGAGGTGTTGAACCTCCAGCACATCGGTCCACCACGACCCATTGAGTTCGAACCAGTAGTAGTTGTGGCGATTGCGGCGAATAAACGTGGATGGGCTGCCCGGCGCGAGGTCGCTCTCCAGGACGTGGCGCAGGTAGTGCAGCGTGACGTGGAGATTGCTTGCCGCGACCCTGGCGGTAATCTCAGGCCAGAACAGCTTGCTCAGTTGTTCGACCGCGAAGAGGTCGCCGGGGTTGAGCAGAAACCATTTGAGTAGCGCCCTGGCCTTATTGCGCCGCCAGTTTGGCTCGCCCAGGGGTTGATCGTCCAACGTAATACGAAAAGGACCAAAAAAGAAAGCTTTATACTGGGCCTGAGGTAAGGCGAGGTCGAACGCGTCGTTTGCGGTGGCAGCTAGCGGATGGTTGATATCTTGTCGCGCCATTTTTTTAGTCCCTTGCTCTTTTTACAGTACAAAAATTATCATTCCATATCTTAGAGTATAACGAACAGGAATGCCGCTCACCATCTTTTTTCCCCGTGTTTGATGGGGGGGCTTTCCCGCCTGTAAGCAAGCGCCCTGTCCGGTGAGGAGAGATTACCTGGTTGGTAATGAATCGGCAAATCTGCACTCTAGAATAGAGGTGAGCAGTCTTTACGAAAGGAGATGGTGGTACTGCCTTTGCTGATCGCAAGGGAGCAGGGGTTCCGGTGCTGCCAGGGGATTGATGAACGAATTGAGCACATTGAAGACGTTGGCCGATAAGCTTGCGATCGCTGATCTTATTCAGTTTGAGCGCCTGTATCGCGACCAGCAGCAGTGGGAGCGTTTGCGCACCCTCTATCATCCTGACTCGCTGATTCGGCTGGGTTGGTTTGTAGGGACGGGCGATGAGTATGTCGCGGCCTCGTGCCGCCTGGATGCGGGTAAGGGGGGCTGGCATATCATGCATGTCACGCACCCGACGTTGGTCCAGGTGCAGGGTGACCGGGCGATTGCCGAGACAAGCACGTTGATTGTCAGACGAACCACGCTTGAGGGCGTGCTTGTCGATATCACTATCTACTGCCAGCTCTATTCGCGGGTCGAGAGGCGCGAAGGCGTGTGGCGCATTCTGACTATAGATGTCGTCTACGAGAAGGACACGGCGGTGCCGGTCTATGCGACTGATCAACTGGTATTGAAACGTGAAGAGTTGGATAATGCACCTCCCTCGTATCGTTTTTCGGCTTACAACTTAAAGAAGATCGGCTACACGGTGCGCAATGAGGACCTCTACGCGACGGATCGCCCGGAGCGTGTGGCGCAGCTCTACCAGGAGGCCGAAACATGGCTGGCTCAGGCGCAGCCAGTGGCGCTTGCGTCCCAGACCTTCTGAGGGTGGTCGGCTGGCGTCCTCTGCACGGGTTGCCTGCTCGCGGCGACCTGCGCCCGGTTTTGCCTGATACAAACGAATACCAGGTCCCTGACTTGCGCTTGCGATGAGCGGGAAGAGAGGACAACGACTTGAAACACACGGTAGCGGTCACCGGGGGAACTGGCAAGGTCGGTCTGCATATTGTGCAGTGTCTACTCAAGGCGGGCTATCACGTCCATGTGCTGGCCCGCAGGCACCTGCCGGTGCACGCGCTGGTGGGTGGTGAGCGTCTGACCTCGACGGTGATGGACCTTGCTACGCTGCCGCAACGCGAGGTGTTGGACTGGCTGAGCGAGGTTCATCCGCTGGCGTTGATCCATGCGGCTGGTCTGACGACGGTGCCTGGCTGTGAGCTACAGCCTGCGCTGGCTACTCTGATGAATACCAGCACGGCTCGTCTGCTGGCGCGGGCGTGTGCGGTGCAGCGCGTTCACTGTGTTTTGCTCTCGACCGAGTATGTATTTGATGGTGAGCTTGCGCCGGGTTTGCGCTATGCCGAGGGCGATCGATTGAACCCGCTGAACCACTATGGCGAGACAAAGGCCCTGGCAGAGCTGGCGGTGCGCGAGGAGTGCGGGGGGCGAGCGCCCTGGACGATCTGTCGGACCTCGGTGGTGTATGGGACGACGCAGAGCGAGCGCCCGGATTTTGTACAGTGGGTGCGGGCAGTGGTCGCTGGACGCGAGGAGGTCAGGGCGGCGGTCGACCAGGTTAATTCGCCGACCTATGTGGTGGACCTTGCGCAGATGCTGCTGGGGGTGATCGAGCAGCGTTTGCAGGGCATCTACCACGTTGCGGGCAGTACGGCGCTCAGTCGCTATCACTTTGCGCTCAGGATTGCCGCTCGCTATGGGCTTGATGAGACGCTGGTGCGACCCATTGTGAGCGGAGAGATGATGGAGGCGGTCAGTCCGCGTCGACCGCTCAACGCTGGATTGGGTGTTGAGAAGATTACGGCGGCGCTGGGTATGGTGCCGCTGTCGCTGTCTGAAGGTCTTGACCTTCTGCGCTTTAGCGAAGCGCGACAGGTCAACCCACTGGCCGCTCTGTATCATTAAGTCCTCCTTAGAGAGAGAAGTAACTCTCTACTTTCAGGGTTTGTAAGCCACGCGTAAGGTAGCTCAGGCACTACTAGACTAGTAGTTTGTTCACCTTCACTGGGAAGGTGCGCCGCTTGTGGCGGCGAGGGGGCTTTGGAGTTGGGGCGCAGCCCCAAACCCCAGGCAAAGGGCTGCTGCCCTCTGCACTCCCGCTCTGCACAGCATGTGTTCAACCTTCATTGGGAAGGTGCGCCGCTTGTGGCGGCGAGGGGTGAGAGGTATGGGGGTGCAGCTCTAAACCTGAGTCTGCCCTCTGCACTCCTGCTCCGAACGTCATCTAACGCATTCTAAGAGGAAGAGAGTAAGTAGTCCTATGGCAAAGTATGTTTTTGTGAATATTCCCGCGATCGGTCACGTCAACCCGACGCTTGCAGTTGTGCGAGAGCTGGTTGAGCGCGGCGAAGAAGTGGTGTACTATCTCACAGCGGAATTCCAGGCGACAATCGAGGCTACAGGTGCGACCTTTCGTCCCTATCGTCCATTTATGATGAAGCCACCGACCGGCGCAGGGAGTCCTGATGGGGGGCGACCGGGCGGAGCCAACGGTGGGGGAAACCCAGGTGGTCCCAATGGGGGAGGTTATCCGGGGGGAAACCCAGGTGGTCCCAATGGGGGAGGTTATCCGGGGGGAGCCAATGGTGGCAATTTCAACGGTGGCCAGGCGGGCGCACCGGGTGGTGCTGGCCCGGCGCATCTGGGTGCTGCCTTTGGTCCAAACGGTGGCAAGCCGGGTGGACCCTCGCCGCTTAAAGAGAATATCGTTGAGATGCTGGAGCAGGTGAGGGCCGACAAACCCGACGTGATTATCTACGATGCAATGCACCTGTGGGCGCGGACCATCGCCGAGATCTTGCAGGTACCGGCGCTGTTGAGCTGTCCGATGTTTGTGGCAAACGAGCATTTCAATCCACTGAAAGAGCATTTCAACCTGCTGAATGGGAAAGTCTCCGTCCCCTCGCCGATCCCGCCAGCGGCCCTGCAACGCATTCAGGCGGCGATTACCGAGGTGCGCGATAGTTACAACCTGCCGCCCTTTGATATGCGAGACTTTTTCGCTTACACTGCGCCGCTCAATATCGTCTACATCCCGCGCGACTTTCATCCATCGGGCGAGGTTTTTGACGAGCGGTTCGTCTTTGTGGGACCTTCGCTGCTTCAGCACGACATAGTGCCGCTGGCTACCGATAAAGAGTTGCAGGAGCAGCCGACCCTCTACATCTCGCTGGGGACGGTTTTCAACGAGCGCGTTGAGTTCTTCAAGCTGTGTTTTGAGGCCTTTGGCGATACGCAGTGGCAGGTAGTACTGGCGCATGGGAGCCGTGTCAGCGCGGAGGATCTGGGGCCAGCGCCTGAGAACTTCCAGCTTGCGCCCTATGTCGAGCAGTTCAGGGTCTTGCCGCGCAGCAGCGTCTTCCTGACGCACGGAGGCATGAGTAGCGCGATGGAGAGTCTCTACTACGGAGTCCCGATGGTTGCGCTGCCCCAATCGGACGAGCAGTCCTTGACCGCGCACCGCATCACCGAGCTGGGGGCGGGTCTGACGCTCGACGTGGAGAACCTGAGCGTTGAGAGTCTGCGCGAGGCGGTAGAGCGCGTGCAGAGCGAGATGACCTTCAGGTCTGAGGCCAGAGTGTTGCAGCAGACGGTTCGCGCAGCCGGTGGGTATCGGGCGGCGGCGGATGCATTGATGGCCTTCGTGAAGCAACACGCGCCCGTCGTTCATTCCTGAGGAGACCGGTCTGGCCGCGCAGAGTCCATCTGCGCAGGCCAGGCGGGCTGCTCGTAGCTTTGACGCATCTGTCGCAAAAACAGATGCCTGCAAGAGTCTCTCTGCGCGGACTACACGCAGTCGAAGCGCAGGGAGGTCAACGCCGTACAGAGCGGTGCTGGCCTTACTCATTGTATAGTGGCCGGACACGAGAGCAGAGTGCAGATGAAAGCATTGATACTCAGCGGGGGAAAAGGCACGCGCCTGCAACCCATAACCTATACCCATGCCAAGCAACTGGTGCCGGTGGCCAATAAGCCAGTGCTGTTCTACGTCCTGGAGACGATCATCGCCGCCGGGATCGTGGATATTGGCATTGTCATCGGCGAGACTGGCGCGGAGATCCGCGCCGCCGTGCAGGACGGCAAGAGCTTTGGCGCTGATGTCTCTATCACCTATATTCAGCAGGAGCAGCCGCTGGGACTCGCACATGCCGTAAAGATCGCACAACCGTTCTTGCAGAACGAGCGGTTTTTGATGTTTCTGGGCGACAACTTTATCGAAGAGGACATCGGCCCGGTCGTGCGGCGCTTCGCGGCAGATGAGGCCTGTCATGCGCGGATCTTTCTCAAGCAGGTCCCCGATCCTCACCACTTTGGCGTGGCGCAGCTCCTGACCAATGCGGGAGAGCCGGTGACCAGCGCGACCGGCCTCGACGACGACGAGCTGCATATTCAGCGGCTGGTTGAGAAGCCGGTCGAACCGATCAGCAACCTGGCACTTGTTGGGATCTACCTGTTTGACGAGCATATCTTCGCGGGGATCGATGCAATCAGTCCATCGCCGCGAGGGGAGCTTGAGATTACCGACGCGATCCAGTACCTGATCGACCAGAAGTATATGGTTTGTCCGCATATTGTGACCGGTTACTGGATCGACACCGGGCAGATGCAGGACATGCTTGACGCCAACCGCGTCATTCTGGGTCATACGCAGCGGCGCATCGCCGCCAGCGCGAGCGTCGACCAGCATTCCCACGTCTACGGCGAAGTGATCCTTGAAGAGAACGCCCGCCTGGTCAACAGCATAGTGCGTGGACCCTCGGTGATCGGGCGCAACGTTGTCCTGACCAACGCCTATATTGGACCCTTCACTGCGATTGCGCGGGACAGCGTCGTGGTCAGCAGCGAGATTGAGCACAGCATCATCCTGGATGGCTGCAATATCTCGAATATTGCCGGGCGCATCGAGGATAGCCTGATCGGACGATACACCGAGATCTTCCCCTCGCCGGCCAAACCGCGAGCCTATAAGCTCTTGCTCAGCGACCACAGCCGAATCGGCATACTCTAACAAACTCATCGACAACAGAGGTGTCACCGATGGTGATGGCGCGACGACTGGCGGGGGCGAGGTTGGTTCCGCGTGTACAGTCGAACTATAGCCACAAAAGGGGCGCGGGTTGGACTCGCGCTCTGTACCGGCCAGAGACAGCCAGGAACACCTTACGTTCGCGTCCAATGCAGGACGATGAATGGCCCTCTCAAGAGCCTGCTGGCTGCATGGCAACCTACTACCTGCGTTGTATGGACGGCGTATCCTCCAGTTAGCTGGATAGCGTCCCGAACACTTACACCTACATAAGAAAGTGGAAAACTTATGCGCATACTTGTCACAGGGGGAGCCGGTTTTATCGGCAGCAATTTTGTACATGTCTTGCTGACCACCCATCCCGAATATGAAGTGGTCATTCTCGACAAACTGACCTATGCAGGCAACCTGGATAATCTCGTGGCCGTCCTGCCGTTGCCAAACTGTACGTTTGTGCGGGGGGACATCGCCGACCGGGCCGTGGTGAAAACGGCGATGCAGGGGTGCCAGGCTGTGGTCAACTTCGCTGCCGAGACACATGTGGATCGATCTATCCTTGAGCCAGATGTCTTTATCAAGACCAACGTCGAAGGCACATTCGTGCTGCTCGAACAGGCGAATGCTCAGGGCATCCAGCGTTTTATTCACATCTCGACCGACGAGGTCTACGGCAACGCATGCTCGCCCGAGGGAATGAGCCGTCCCTCGCTGGAGACCGATGCGCAGCGGCCAATGTCGCCCTATGCGGCCAGCAAAGCCGCTGCCGACTGTCTGGCGTATGCTTACTGGGCGACGTATCACCTGCCAGTCGTCATCACGCGCTGTAGCAACAACTACGGTCCATACCAGTACCCCGAGAAACAACTGCCGCTGTTCATCCTCAATGCGCTTGAAGATCGGTCCATACCGGTCTATGGAACTGGTGAGAATATTCGCGATTGGATTCACGTCCACGATCATGCACGCGCCATCTTGACGCTGTTGCACGAAGACGGAGCGAAGGTCCACGGTCAGGTATTCAACGTGGGGGCGGGTCAAGAGCGTACGATTCTGCAAAATGCAACCTTGATTCTCGAACTGCTCGAAAAGCCTCGGAGTTTGATCCGCTTTGTAGAGGATCGTCAGGGGCATGTTTTTCGGCACGCAGTTGACGCATCTCGCATACGGGAAGTATGTAACTGGCAATCTCAGGTATCCTTTACTGATGGTATTCGCCAGACCGTTACCTGGTACCAGGAGAACCTGGACTGGATAAAACGAGTGCGTGAACGCAATAACGCGTTCTTGGATAAAGCACTATACCTGGCGAGGTTATGAGGCGTGTGCTGAGGGCGGTCGTGTAACCCGCCTGCTACACGCAAAGAGAGGTATCTCATGGCGCGATTAATTGATACCCCGGCGTTTCCTTTGACATCGACCGATGTAGCTTTCTCTCTACGAACAGAGCTTACGACCAGTGAGTCAAGTGTTCAGCGCCTGTGGAGGCGGATTGCTCTGGGGGCCACCTTATTCGTTGCATTTTTTATGCGTTTCTTTCTACTGGGTCAGAACGGTTACGGCGAGTTCTACTATGCAGCTGGGGTCAGAAGCATGATGGACAGCTGGCATAACTTCTTCTTTGTGGCGTACGATCCGGGCGGTTTTGTCTCGCTGGATAAGCCACCTGTGGGTCTATGGTTGGAGGTTGGCAGTGCGAAACTCTTAGGCTTCAGTCCTTTCTCACTCTTTCTCCCGCAGGCGATCTGCGGAGTCCTCGCGGTCTGGTTGCTTGCTGCACTGGTGCGCAGACACTTTGGAGTAGTCGCGGCGCTGTTGGCGGCGTTGGCGTTGGCGTTGAGTCCGCTCAGCGTCGTGACCGATCGCAACAACACCCTGGACGGGACGCTGGTGCTGGCCCTCTTGCTGGCGGCGTGGGCATTTATTCGGGCGTGTGAGTCGAGTAAGGTGCGCTGGTTGCTCCTGAGCGCGATCTTTATCGGGATAGGTTTTAACATCAAGATGGCTGAGGCATACTTGATTTTTCCAGCCTTCGTAATTACGTACCTCGTGTGTGGTCCGCATAAAGTCTGGACGCGGACCTGGCATCTCTCCCTGTTTCTCCTTGTCATGCTCGTCGTCTCCTTTGCCTGGATTATCGCGGTTGATGCCACGCCGGCAGCGCAGCGTCCGTATGTGGGGTCCTCGCAGACCAACTCGGAGCTGGGTCTGGCGATCGGCTATAATGGTATCTATCGCCTGGTTGCCAACAACAACGTAGCGGCGTGGAAGGAACAGCACAAAGAGGAGACAGTAGCGATCCCGACCAGCGTATTGAACCAGTTGCGCGGTGCGAGTGCGGGCGGCACGCAGACCCCCGCCGTGCTGAGTCTCTTCAATAGCTCGCTGGGCAGTCAGATTGCCTGGCTGTTGCCGCTGGCCTTGCTGGCGATATTCGCGCTGGCTTTGATAGTTCGCCGTCGTTTTAAGCGGCAATACCTGGGGTTGATCTTCTGGGGTTCGTGGTTGTTGACCACGGGGATCTTTTTCACGCTCGACAACCCGTCGCATCAATACTACATGACCACGATGGCCCCCGCGATCTGTGCGTTGTGTGGAGTGGGACTGGTAGTGATGTGGGGAGAGTATCGCGGCGCGAGCTGGCGTTGGGTCTTGTTGCCGCTGGCTCTGGCCGTGACGGTTGCGGTGCAGTGCTTTGTCCTGGTCGGATATCCAACCTGGGCGAGCTGGTTGACCCCGTTGATCGCCGACTGTACCGCGCTGGCGGTCGTGACCCTGCTGGCCGTGCGCCTGGGCATGCGTATGCAGCCGAGCAGAGATTTTATGCGCCCGGCCAGAGTTGCGCTCGTCGTGGGTGTATTGGCCGTAATCCTCGCCCCGACCGTATGGAGCGCGTATACCGTCCTGACCAATACCGAATCGTTTTTCCCGACGGCGGGACCCTCGGCGGGAAGTGGGTCGCAGTTTAGTTCGCTGAACGGCATTCCGCCGCGCTTCCAGGCCTTGTTGGCCAGTATCTTCTACAACACGACGATCAGTCCGCTCCTGCTCAACTACCTGGAGAGCCAAGAGGGCAAGACAACATTCCTGGTTGCGACTCCCAGTTCGAGCATGGCTGACCCCTTGATTATGGCGACCAACCGACCGATTATGGCGCTGGGTGGCTACCTGGGGAGTGATCCGATCCTGACGCCTGCGAGTTTGCAAACGCTTGTGCATAACAATACCATCCGTTTCTTTCTCTTCAATTCGCAGAAGGCGATTCAGCAGATTATCGCGCAGGTGCCGGTGCAGTACCGTGTGCTGATCGCGACGATTATCAGTCTGGGCGATCCAGGCGATACGCCGCTCTCGCTGTGGGTGGGCAGTCACTGTCGGGCGGTGCCTGCTGCGCAGTGGGAGATCAGCGTGAGCACCAATCAACTGTATGACTGTGCATCGGCGACCTGAGGGGGGCTGATAGACAGAGTTCTGTGGGCAGAGACTGGCGGCAATGGTCGTCGGTCTCTGCCCCTTGTGTATCTGCGCTGCTTTGCCGTCTGACAGGACTAACCCGAGCGGTAAGCAAGTGGATAAATGGCGCGGAGATACTGTATGCAGAGTAGACCCAAACGTGAGCGAGAGATGAGGAAGTTGACCCACGTTGCGAGTGTGTCCTGAACACGAGAGATCCAGAGTTGTAGGCAGAAAGGAAGAGAGCATGACCATTAAACACCAACTATTCAATACGTTCGATGCGGCATACGAGGGAGTTGCCCCCTGGGATATCGACCATCCGCAGCAGGCATTTATTCAACTGGTCGAGGCGGGGCAGATCAAAGGGACGGTGCTTGATGCCGGGTGTGGGACAGGCGAGCATGCGCTGTACTTTGCGCAACACGGCTACACCGTATTGGGCGTCGACATCTCGCCGCTGGCGATCAAGCGAGCGCAGGAGAAGGCAACGGAGCGCGGACTGACGACTGTCGAGTTCCAGGTGGCTGACGCGCTGGCGCTGGACGAACTGGGGACAACCTTTGACACCGTGACCGATTGTGGGCTGCTGCACAACTTCTCGGACGAGGAGCGTGTGAGCTTTGTCACGAGCTTGAAGAGCGTGCTCAAGCCCGGTGGAACCTACTTTCTGCAATGCTTCAGCAACAAGCTGGCTCACGGTTTTGGACCACGCGGCATCGCGCAGGAAGAGATTTACGCGGCCTTTCAGGACGGCTGGCGCATCAATGCGATTGAGGCTACCAGTTTTGAACTGAGCATTACCAGTGGTAAGCCACCAGCGTGGTTGGCGTCGATCACCTATATCGGCTAAAACGGGGAGGGAGAGTAGGACATGAACGACGTAGATGCACGTGGATACGATGAAACGACGCCAGTGCTGATCGTAGGTGGGAGTCTGGTTGGACTTTCGATGTCGCTGTTTCTCGCCTGGCACGGTATTCCATCGTTGCTGGTCGAGCGGCACGCGAGCATCTCGCCGCACCCACGGGCCTTTAATTTCAACCTGCGCACGATGGAGCTTTTCCGCGCGGTGGGGGTTGAGAAAGCCATTCGCCAGGCCGAGCCGGAGGGCTATCGCAACAGCAGCGTCTTGCAGGCGGAGAGTCTGGCGGGCAGAGAACTGGGCTGGATCACGCAGGATGCGACTGGCAACGAGATAAGTCCTGTGCAGGGGAGCATTACCGGGCAGGACCTGATGGAGCCGATCTTGCGGTCGCGAGCCGAAGAGTTGGGCGGTGACCTGCGCTTCTCGACCGAGATGGTCTTGTTTGAGCGCGACACTGAGGGAGTGACCGCGCTGATCCGTGAGCGGGCCAGCGGGGCCGAGCGTGTCGTGCGGGCGCAGTATTTGATCGCGGCTGACGGCAATCGCAGCGCAATCAGGCAGCAGCTTGGCATCGGCGTCGAGGGTCCGGGTGTCCAGGGTCATCAGTTGAGTCTGTTGTTTGCGGCGGATATTCAGGGAGCGCTGCGTGGACGGCGTATCGCCATCTGTTTTGTCAACAACCAGGCGGTGCGCGGTGGGACCTTGATCCTGGCGCGAGGCGAGGGGCGCGGCTATGGACTGTACGCCCACTACCGACCCGAGGCAGGCGAGCGCGAAGAAGAGTTTGCCGGAGCGCGTGGGGTCGAACTCGTCCGTGGGGCGTTGGGCGTGCCCGATCTGCCGGTTGAGATTATCAGTGTCACGCCCTGGGAGGTAGCAGCGTGGACAGCCGAGCGCTTGCAGGAAGAGAACGTTTTTCTGATTGGCGATGCTGCGCACGTCACGCCGCCGACCGGAGCCTTTGGTGCGAACACAGGGATCGCCGACGCCTACAACCTGGCCTGGAAAATGGCGATGGTGCTCCAGGGGAACGCGCATCCCGCGCTGCTGGAGACCTATACCCAGGAGCGCCAGCCGATCGACGAATTTACCGTCGAACAGGCCTTTGCCATGTTTGCGCGTTTCGCCTCGCCCGCTGCTCAGAAAAGGGCGCACCAACTGGTCGACTACTCGGCGGTGGCCTTCGGCTATCGCTACCAATCGGCGGCGTTGCCAGTGGGGACCGAGGTTGGTCTCTGCTATGAAGATCCCCAGCATCCTAGTGGAGAGCCGGGGACGCATGCTGCGCACATCGTGCTGCAACGTTTTGCGTGTAAACTTTCGACATTCGATCTGTTTGGTAAACATATGGTCCTGCTAATTGGCTCGCAAGGCGAGAAGTGGGTGTGTGCTGCGCACCGCCTCGCGGAACGGCTGGGGCTGCCGCTGGACATTTATCATATCGACGGGCAGGGTGGCCTGGTGGATGTACAGGGACATTTTCTCACGGCGTACGGCATCGAGGCTGATGGAGCGGTGCTGGTGCGCCCGGATGGTTTTATCGGTTGGCGGGCAGTCAATGCTGAGGAACACCCGGAGCTTGAGCTTGAGAAGGCCCTGACGCGGATGTTGGGTCGATCCTTCGTCCACGTTTAAGGTATACCACTACACACCAAACACAGCCAGGTGGAACTGCTACGCAATGGTGCTGGCAGGCGCTGGCTGTGTGGATGGATTGACCCGATCAGAGAGCTAGTAAGGAGGCCTTTTGTGGCAAAATTTGTTTTTATCAGTATCCCCCTGCGTTCGCATGCCAACCCGACCTTTGCCATAGCGCAGGAGCTGGTTGAGCGCGGCGAAGAGGTCATCTACTACCAGACCGAGACCTTCAGGCAGGCGATTGAAGCGACCGGCGCGACCTTCCGCGGCTACGAATCGAAGATCGAGCAGATCAACAAGACCGCCACCACCTCGGGCAAGGCGGTTGGGCTGCCGATGTATATGCTCGACGAGAGCCTCTACGTCATTCCGCAGATCCTTGAGAGCATTCGAACTGAACGGCCCGACTGCATAGTCTACGAGACGATGTGTCTGAGCGGACGCTTGATTGCGGAGATCCTCGGCGTCCCGGCCGTGAACTTTCGTATGATCTTTGCCTTTAGCAAGCGCCTGGCCAACATCTTTCAGGCCAATGCGCTGCAAGATCCCACGGGCATGATGGGCTTTCATGCAGCGATGGATAAGGCGTGTGCGCTCTACCAGGTGCGGCCCTTTCATCTGGGGAGTATCTTTACTCACGAAGAGGCGCTGAATATCGTGACTATCCCGCGAGCCTTCCAGATCGACGGCGACTCGTTTGGACCGCACTTCCGCTTTGTTGGCTCGTCGATCGCTCCGCGCATTGAGAACCTTGACTTTCCCTTTGCACAGCTTGAGAACCAGCCGGTGATCTATATCTCCCACGGGACGGTCTACAACGACAAGCCTGACTTCTTCAACCACTGCTTTGCCGCCTTTGCGGGAACGCCGTGGAAGGTAGTGATGTCGATTGGCAACAACGTCGATCAGCGCAAGCTGGATGCCGTGCCAGAGAACTTTATAGTGCGGACCTTTGTGCCGCAGCTTGAGATCCTCAAGTACACCAGAATATGTATCACTCATGGCAGCATGACCACGCTGATGGAAGCCTTTGCGCAGGGAGTGCCGGTTGTCGTTATTCCACAAACCACCTCGGATGTCACAGTCAACGCCAGGCGTGTAGCCGAGCTGGGTCTAGGCCTCATGCTCGACGAGAAGACCCTGAGCGCGGAGCAGTTGGCCGGAGCGGTGGCGACAATCGGTAGCGATCCCGCCTTTTACGCGCGGGTGCTGCAAATGCGCGACGAGATCGAGAAATCCGGTGGGTACAAGCGAGCCGCCGACATCTTGCAGGAGTACGCCAAACTGCACATCTAACGTGACGTACCGTCTTCGCCAGCGCGACCAGCGCGGAGCAGGCAGTCAGGACACCGGGAAGGGTGTCGCTCAAAAGAGAAGGAGCCTTATCGCATGAGCTATATATCGGAGCACATACCCGGATACGACGAGACGACGCCAGTCCTGATTGTGGGTGGCAGCCTGGTTGGTCTTTCGACCGCGCTTTTCCTGGCGTGGCACGGGATTCCCTCGTTGCTGGTCGAGAGGCACTCGGGCATCTCGCCGCATCCGCGGGCATTCAACTTTAACATTCGCACAATGGAGCTTTTTCGTTCAGTGGGTGCTGAGAAGGCCATCAGGCGCAAGGCCCCGCCGGACTTTCAGAACAGCGGCATCTTGCAAGCGGTGAGTCTGGCGGGCAAGGAGCTGGGCTGGATCACGCAGGACACGACCGAGAGCAACCTGAGTCCGATCTCGGGCTGCATCATCGGTCAGGACGCCTTAGAGCCGGTCTTGCGGGCGCGGGCAGAGGAACTGGGCGGTGATCTGCGTTTTGCCACCGAGATGGTCTCATGCGAGCAAGACGCCGAGGGGGTCAGCGCGGTCATACGCGACCGAGCGAGCGGCAAAGAGAGTCGTGTGCGGGCGCGGTACCTGATCGCGGCGGACGGCAACCGCAGCGCAATTCGTCAGCAGTTGGGAATCAAGACGCACGGGCCTGGCTCGCTTGGTTATCAGCTCAGCATACTCTTCGCTGCTGATGTCGAGGAGCCGCTGCGTGGACGCCGTCTGGTCGTGTGTTTTATCAACAACCCCGACGTACGCAAGGGAACCTCGCTGGTCTTTGCCCGCAACGGACAGGGTTTTGCGCTGTTTACGCCGTACTTTCCGGCGCAGGGTGAGCGTGAAGAAGATTTCGCGGGCGAGCGCGGGATCGCGCTGATTCGTGGGGCCGTGGGCATCCCCGACCTGCCGGTCGAGATCATCAACGTGCGTCCGTGGGAGGTTGCCGTGTGGGCGGCGGGAGTCTTTCAGCAAGAGAACATCTTTTTGGTCGGCGATGCCGCGCACGTCACGCCGCCTGCCGGAGCCTTTGGCGCGAACACAGGCATCGCTGACGCCTACAACCTGGCGTGGAAGCTGGCGCTGGTCATGCAGGGGACGGCGGCTCCAGCGCTGCTCAAGACCTACACGCAGGAGCGTCAGCCGGTTGTGCGCAACACAGCCGAGCAATCGTTTCTCATGTTTACGCGCTTCGCGGCGGGTCCAGGCGGTGCTCAGGGCAAGGGAGCGCCGATTCTGCCATACAACTCAATAGCCTTTGGCTATCGCTACCACTCGGACGCGCTGCCGGTCGATACCGAGGACGACGGCTGGAGTGAGGACCCCACACAGCCGAGTGGGCGACCGGGGGCGCACGCGGCCCACGTGGTCTTGCGGCGTGCCGATGAGAGCGAACTCTCCACGCTCGACCTGTTTGGCAAGCACCTGGTCCTCTTGACCGGAGCAGAGGGTCAGAGCTGGACAGAGGCGGCGCAGCGCGTGGCCGAGCAGCTACACCTGGCGCTCGACATCTACAGCATCGGTGAGCGCGAAGAGCTGGTTGATGTCGAGGGTCGTTTTCTGGCGGCCTACGGCGTACGACCCGATGGAGCGGTGCTGGTGCGACCTGACGGCTTTATCGGCTGGCGGTCGGTCGGAGCCGAGGAGCAGCCGGAGGCGATACTGACAGAGGCGCTTGCGCGTATTCTGGGGCGTTCGGCGCAGGAGGAATAAGGAGCAGCAATGGCAGTCACAGCGACAGATATCCTTGAGGGGACATTTTTGCAGCGTGAGCGGCTCAAGATGTTGATTGGCGGTCAGTGGGTTGAAGCGGAGGGTGGTCAGACCTTTGCCAGTCTTAACCCGGCGACCGGCGAAGTGCTGGCGCGGGTAGTTGAGGGTGGAAGCGCCGACATCGACCGGGCGGTGAGCGCGGCCAGGCGTGCCTTTGAGCGCGGACCCTGGGCCAGGATTGCCCCTGCGCAGCGCGGGCGTTTGCTCTGGAAGTTGGCCGACCTGATCGACCAGCACGCCGAGGAGCTGGCGTTGTTGGAGGCGTTGGACAACGGCAAGCCAGTGCGCTATGCGCGGAGCATCGACGTGCCGCAGGCGGCCGAGCATTTCCGCTATTTCGCGGGCTGGGCCAGCAAACTGGAGGGCGAGAGCATCCCAGTCTCGATGCCGCAGATGCTCACCTACACCAGACGCGAGCCGTTAGGAGTGGTCGGTCAGATCATCCCCTGGAACTTCCCGTTACAGATGGCGGCCTGGAAACTGGCACCCGCGCTGGCGTGCGGCAATACAGTCGTCTTAAAGCCAGCCGAAGAGACCCCGCTGAGTGCCCTGAGGCTGGGCGAGTTGATCTGCGAAGCAGGTTTTCCCAGAGGAGTAGTCAACATCGTGCCTGGCTTTGGCGAGACGGCTGGTGCGGCGCTGGCGGCGCATCCTGATGTCGATAAAATCGCCTTTACCGGCTCGACCGAGGTGGGGAGAAAGATAGTGCGGGCCAGCGAGGGCAACCTGAAGCGTGTGACCCTCGAACTGGGTGGCAAATCGCCCAACCTTATCTTTCCCGACGCCGATCTGCCGAGCGCGATCCGTGGCGCACTGCATGCCAGCTTCTTTAACCAGGGTCAGATCTGCACAGCGGGCAGCCGACTCTTTGTCCACCGGGCAGTCTACGAACGCGTGCTGGAAGGTCTGAGCGAACAGGCGAGCCAGATGAAGCTGGGACCGGGCGTCGATCCGAGGACCGAACTGGGACCGTTGGTTTCGCAGGAGCAGCTCACGCGGGTTGTCGGGTATATCGCAGCCGGTCAGCGCGAAGGGGCGAGTCTGGTAAGCGGTGGCAGACAGCCCGAGCGCGAACACTTTCCCGGCTACTTTCTAGAACCGACAGTCTTTGCCGGAGGGAGCGACGAGACGACGATTGCCCGCGAAGAGATCTTTGGTCCGGTCGTCGTCGTGCAGCCCTTCGACGACGAAGAAGAGGTAGTGGCGCGGGCCAACGCCTCGATCTACGGACTTGCTGCGGGCGTCTGGACCAGCGATATCAAGACCGCGCACCGCATGGCGGCGGTGCTCAAAGCCGGTGTTGTCTGGGTAAATACCTACAACATCTTTGACGCAGCGGTCCCCTTTGGCGGCTACAAACAGAGCGGATATGGGCGCGAGATGGGGCATGCAGTGCTGGATGCCTACACGCAGACCAAAGCCGTCTGGGTCAACCTGCACTAAGCAGAGTTGCCTGCTTTACCAGCCGGGTAATTGGCTAGTAACGGCGGCGAGGATAGTTATAACAAGAAAGCGTCTGACCGGTCCGAGCAGTCCAGAATGGATGGCTGTGCCAGGGACGAACCTGGAGCCGGAAACCCTGAGCGCGGGAGAACTGCCACAACTGTTAGCGAAAGTAGTGCATAGTCAATGCGAACCGAAAAGGAAGAGACAATGAGCATAGAAACCAGAGAGACGCCGATCAGCAGCCAGGCGGCAGAGGTGCCAGCGCCGCGTAAGCCAGCTCGGCGCACACACTCGGTCCTCAGCAGGACCGCCTTCTGGACATCGTTGGTAATGGTGATCCTGGGTCTGGGAGGCCTGATCACTATCAAGATCGGCAGCGGCATCCTCAGCCAGGAGATCCTGATTACATCGCTTGGCTGGTTGGTCGGAACAATCATCCTGGCAACGAAGACGCGCTGGGCACCGATGGTTGTCGGGCCGCTGTACGTCTACATCTTCTATCTTGTCTGGACGCAGCCGTACGTCGTAGAGAGTTTGAACAACCCCAAAGGACCGAACGGCGGCTTTGGACACTTCTTTGGCGACATCCTGGTCATCGCGGGTGCATTGATTGCCGTCGCGTGTAGTCTGGGGGCGGCCGTGCAGAACCTGCAAGGGAAAGGTCCACAAGCGCCCCGCTGGTATCCGTCCTACATGAGCCTGGTCGCGGGCCTGGCGATCGGTGCAATCTTCATCGGGGCCGCCTCCCCGATGCCAGTAACCTCGGCTGGGCTGCCGCTGACCAACGGCGTGCCAACCCTGCACGTCAGCGCGAGCGGTTTCCTGCAAACATCGATCACCCTGCCCAAAGGCGACAAGCTCTTGCTGGTCGGAGACACCAACGAAGAGCACGACCTTTTCAACGGAACGTGGCAGAGCGGTTCGCCTGATATAGCGCAGGAGAGCGGAGCGCCGCTGGTCAACGACATCAAGCTGGTCGGTGACAGCGTCACGATTGGACCCTTTAACACAGCCGGAACGTATAACATCCTCTGTACACTGCACCAGGGCATGGTCCTGACCATCGTTGTGCAATAAAGTGATCCTCGTCTACGCATCAACCCCGCCCCAGTCAATACATGGGTCAAATCAGGCAGTGGGCAGTCGTCCACTGCCTGATTTGACCCTAAAAAGGGGGAAGCGTCTGACAGGCCCAATGCAAAGGAAAGCGTACAGATGGATCGCAATAAAATACTTCACGGACGTATGACGGCGCAGATTTCGACGCAGATTCAAGAGCCTTTTATCGTCTTAATCCTGGGCATACGCGTCAATCGGTTTCTCCTGTTCTGGAAGTGGATTCCCACCGTTATCGCATCGATTCCCATGCTCTTCACGCTGGTGAGCCATAAAGCGGGCGGATTTCTGGGTGGACAGGCGACCTACTTCTGGCCGGGGATTGGACTTATCCAATACTGGCGTTCGTTTGACGACCTTGAGCGCTTTGCGCGGCACAAAGACTATCCGCACCTCCCGGCCTGGAAGCGCTACAACAAAGTCATCGGAGCGAACGGCAGCGTTGGTCTCTGGCACGAAGTCTTTCTTGTCAAGCCAGGTTGTCACGAAGTCATGTATCAGAACATGCCCTCCTTTGGACTTGTCGCAGCCACCAGACCGATCGCAGTCGAGCAGAGTCGCGAGACTCTACGCTTCTATCCAGCCTCGCTCGACTAGCAGGCAAACAAGCAAGCAGGCAGAGAGCGAGAGAGCAATAGCACTCTCGCTCATTTCATACAGATTTCAGCCAATCAGCTTTGAGCAAGCCAAAGTAGTGTGCATCCAAAAACGTATCGCGGAAGAAGAAGCGCTGGCGTAAAATTCCCTCATGCGTGAAGCCAAGCATGAGTAAGAGACTCCTGGAGGGGGCATTTCTGGCATCCATAGACGCTTCAATGCGATGCAATCCAAGCCGAGTGAACCCATAGGTGAGAATAGCTGAGAGTGCTTCAGTCATGATGCCCTGTCGCCAATATGCCTGATGGAGTTCATAGCCAATTTCAACATAATGCAAGCCTGGATCGACAAAAAAGAACGTGCATGAGCCAATGAAGGTCTGCGTGCTTTTGAGCGTGATACCCCAGTGCAGAGCTTCGCGCCGGGTATATGCATCCTGGAGCTGCTGGATCAATATCTGAGTCTCTGCGAGCGACTGATGAGCTTCGTCTCCATAGAAGTCCATCACTGCTCGATCGGATTTTAGTGCAAAGAAAGCTTCTGCGTCGGTTGACTGAATCTGGCGCAGGAACAAACGGTCTGTGGTCAGAGAGGGGAAATCAGTAAATGGTGTATCGATATCTATAGCGAAGCTGCCTTTCTCGAAGAGGGGTATTTTTGATTAGAGTATAGGCGTCATTCCTGATTTTGTCCAGTCAGCAAGAAAGGTTTTTCGGGGGCGCAGCTTCTGACTTACACGTGTAAGTTTTTGGACTTTCACAAGCGAAGGCTCTTCGCTCCAGAGTAGAAAGAGCAGAACAGGTTTTTTCAGACAACTTGCTGTCTGGAAGAAACCTGTTCTGCTCGTCATCTAAAAAGGATGCCGGGCTGCGGTTTAGAGCTGGCTGAGAAGCGTCAGCGTTTTATATGCGCGTGTCAGTTCTTCGATCAGCGTTTGCAGTGTGGGCAGCGTTTCCAGGTTGGGTGTTAATTTAAGTTTTTCGATGAAGAGTAGGAGCTGTTCGGCGCAGCTCTGGGCCTGGACGGCGAGCGGTTGCATGACCGTAAAAGCGGTGAGTTGGTTGACAAACTGTGTGACTGTTGGTTCGTGTTCGCCAGCCTCCTGGCTGGCCTTATTCAGGGTCGTCCACGCATCTCTCAGCAGGCGAAGATCGCTGAGCTTGAAGAAGAGATGGGTATTCTTAGAGAAGAAGATAGTCAGAGTGATATTCTGCTGACCGAACTGTGCCAGGGCGGTTGTGGCCTCGTTGAGCCATTGGACAGGCAGGTCGGAGATAAGCGCAGTCGGACAATAGATGATCAGACCTCGGTCGCGGGGAACTTGCAGTGAGAGCTGGCCGCCGCTCAGGGAGCTTTTCGCTGCATTGATAATGCCTGTCTGGATATTGGCCACGACCTTCACCTGGTACATCGATTGGATCTCCAGTGGAGAGCTTTCGAGCACCCAGCCGATGTCCATATCGAAGTGATCGTTGGTGAACTGCCACATACCGGGCGTGTTTTCGTCGTATTCAAAGGCCAGCACGCAGTCGGGGTAGTGGTGGTTTTGCTGTTCGGTCAGCCAGAGATCGCAGGCAAATTGCAGCGGACCCAGGCTGCTTTCCTGTTCACCCACGTTAGAGAGTTGGCCGAGCACCGTCGTATAGTTATAGGCAAAGGCCTGCTCCAGGAGACCACTAGCGATAGCTGTGCAGACATTTCGGCCAAAGGGATAGTTCAGCATATTTTGGATGGCCAGCGCGGCGACCTGAGGCTTTAATTGCGCCAGTTTGGTCAATTTTAGCCAGGTCTTGAGTAAGATCTGCGGGTCGATGTTTTGTTGCTCGGCCAGTTTAAGTAAAAATTCTTCGGGCGTGGCCTCCATCTTTTTTGTCAGACCCTTTTGCCCTTTCTCAATCGCGCTAAAAAGTTTACTTGCACGTGTCACCAGATTGATGCGCTGAGGCACTACCTCTGCGTTCTTATTTATCGCCACACCGATCTGTCCGAACAGGCCGGGGAGAAGGTCAAGAGCCTGTGTCTGCAATGATTCGCCAAAATCGCCCTTGATAGCGCTTAGAAAGACCTCGACCATCTGGTCCGGGATGGTGATCCCCAGCACGATTGCTTGTATCTCTGTGAAGGAGAGAGCATCGTATTTGCGTGTTTTCAGCACGACCAGCTCCCGAATGGTGACTTTCTCGCCTTCGGTCAGGGTGACCTCGGCGGTATTCTCGACTGGCTTCTTCATGCTAATGCTCGGCTTCTCGATGATCACCTTGCTAGAGGACTCGACGACTATCTTGAGTTCGTTTTGATAGTCGATAATGATCGAGTTCAAAGACACGAGTTGTTCATCGATCTGGTAAGAGCAGGCGTAAGGAAAGTCTTTAAAGAGGAGCGGACATTTGGTGAAAGAGAGCATCTTTAGCTGTTGCAGCGGCGAGACCAGGATCTCGCAGGTGCAGACGGCGTCGATCATATCCAGTCTGCCGGTAATGCGAATGCGGTCGATGTGTTTCCAGAGGTGAAGCATGGGATAGGACTTCTCCTCATCGTTGAGGGCCGAAGCGATCAGAGAACAGATGTGTTTTTCTGTCTTGAGGCTATCGTTGAGGTCAATAAAAATAAAGTTGGTGAAATCGGGTTCTTCAATCACTATATCGGCGATCCGTAGCGATTTGAGATAGGGCATCTCGCCGCCGTCGCCCGAGAGTTGGCGTGCGGCTTCGCAGATATTGATGATAAAAGGATTTAACGAGGGTCCACGCGCGGTAATATATTTGCTCTGGATCGTTTCGATGGCCTGCATGTTCATATGAAAGAGCGTGATGTCGCCGCCAGCTCCTCTGGAGACGACTAGCTCTTCGCTCTGCTTCTCCGACAGAGGCGGGCGTCCCCTGACGCCGAATTGGACAAACTTTTTCTCTTGAATGAGAGCGTATCCATAGAGCAATTCACGGATCTTACCGATCAAGTTACCGCCGCTCGCATTTCCCGAATTGATCTCACTAATGATACTTTCAACAAGTGGAGGGAGGCCGGGACCGATCAGACAGTTGCTGTTGAGTATCTGAAATTCGATAGTTTTGAGGAAGCGGATCAGAGTAGAGGTAGCGGGCTTGTTGGGTGTGAGCGATTGCTTATCCATGAGTGGGTCCTTTCATGTGTAGCGATGACGAAGAGGCGGGGCAGCGAGCCGTGGTCGGCTGGCTC
>DAOTTJ010000329.1:0-5175 GCA_034437695.1 Ktedonobacteraceae bacterium | reverse complement strand
GATCAAGTTCCCAATAGATTGCCGGTGGCGAATCATAATCATACGCTGCAAAGAGTCCTCCGGGTCGGAGAATCCGAGCGACCTCGGCCAGGGTTGTCACCGGCTCCATCCAGTGGAACGATTGGGCGGCAGTGACGATATCAGCGCATCCATCAGGCAGACCCGTTTGATGGGCAAGCCCCTCTCGATACTCGATACGGGCTGCGTAGGGATGGTCCTCGACATTGTGGATGGCCTCTTTCCGCATATCGGCATTGGGTTCGATGCCGATCACTCGCTCGGCTCGCTCCCCCCAGATTGCGGTTGACAGTCCGGTCCCGCTGCCCATATCCACCACCAGGGCAGGATGCGGCATACCAATCAACTGCGTCAGCAGATCGAGCAAGGCCGGTGGCGGGGTCGGACGCACCCGATCGTAGCTGCCGGCTTTGCCAGTCCAAACATCCCTGGAATCACGCATAGTGTTTTCCCCTTCTTAAACAAGAACAAATTTCTCAGGAACCACATACGTCACGGCCACAGGGAACAGGCGGGACTGTGGATCGGCGAAACGCTGCCGGATGCGCTGGACCTCCTGCGCGATCTCGGCGTCGATCTGCGCGGCGCGGGTGCGCAGTACGGCGATATCCTCTTTCAACTGCTGACGCTCGTCGTTGCTAAAGCCCGTCAGACTCAACTGAACCGGACCACTGACCGACTCGAACTGCGCGATCTCTGTCTCGATCTGCTGCTTCAGCTCGCTCAACACCGCGCTGATCGCCTGTTGCTCCTGCGTAGAGCGCTCGGCCAGCTTTTTGTGCTGACTCTCCGTGCGCGTCTTCCTGCGGGCCTCAAGTGCGCCGACCAGCGCGGGCCGCACATGTTCCCAGCGGGCCGCAAGGCGCAGGCGCAGCGTCTCAGGCACAAGTGGATCGGCGGCCGAAGTCGCGTCCTGGACCTTTTTTAACTGACCCTCGTTCAGGCGCTCGAAGCGACCCTCGTCGCGCAGATAGCCGCCCGCGACAATCAGCTCCTCGTGGAGACGCTGATTATCGCCACCCAGGATCAGCAGGCGAGCGTGAGCAATCACCGCAGGCGCGTCGAGCAGATGGCTGGCGACCACCCGCGCAGTCACGCGGTAGAGATGGCCCTGCGTGCCGCTTGACCAGATCTCGGCCCGCAACAGGCGCAACGACATCGCAACCAGCGGGTGATTGAGGTGAGCAAGCACCACATCGTCGCGTCCATAGGCCTTTGCCTGATCGAAAACAATCGGACGGCGCACATGGCTGTGTGGATGCTCCAGGCCCGCGCTGCCCTTTGCCCAACTGCCGCTCAGCTCAGGAACATCAAAGACCTCAATCGCGGGATGCTTCCCGTGCGGATCACTGAGCGTACGCGGCAGCAGCGGAGGCTGACCAGCGAACTCCAGCGCAGTCTGCACCACCGCCTGCACGTTGGCCGGGGTCAGCTTGAGCGCCTCTCTACTCGCGTGCAGCTCCTCGGTAAGCTGGCGGATGCGCGACTCGATGTGCTCGCGGCCCTTGCGATAGCGGCGCATCCCCTTCGTCGCCGCCTCGGACTCGGCCTTGCGCGTATCCAGCGTCGAGCGGCGACCAAGCATCGCCTCCTCGACCTGCTGCGCAATCACGGGTCCAACGCTGCCGAGATCCTCGCGAATCTGGTCGATCTTCTCAACCGCACTATGCAGAAACTCCAGGTCAGTATCCAACTGACTGCGCTCGAAGCCAGCCTGCTTGCGATACGTCTCGCTGACAAAATGGTAGATATCGACCTGCTTCGCGTGCTGACCGTGGCGATCGACGCGTCCATTGCGCTGTTCCAGGCGATTGGGGTTCCAGGGGATCTCAAAGTGGATCAGGCGCGAGCAATAGTTTTGCAGATCGATGCCCTCCGAAGCCGCGTCGGTCGCCAGGAGGATACGCACATCCGCCTCGTCGGGGTGGGCCTGGAAAGCCGCCTTAATCGCCTCGCGCTCGTCGGTAGTCATCCCGCCATAGAGCATCAGCAGGCGTGGCTCCCCGTGTGGACCTTTCTCGGCCAGACCAGCGCGGGCCAGCAGTCCATAGAGCCAGTTCTGCGTATCGCGGTACTCAGTAAAGACAATCACACGCTCACGCGTCCAGCGATGAACCGGCTTGATAGTCGCGTGCAGCCAGGAGAGCAGTGCATTGGCCTTACTATCGGGCGTATGCTGAGCCGCTGAGGCGTAGGCGAGCATCTGGTCAAGCAACTTGCGCTCGTGTGCGCCTGGCGCGTGGAAAAGCGGAGCCGCGGCTTCCAGAGCCGCGCTGGTCGCCTCATTCAGCTCCTCATCATTATCATTCTCCTCCTCGACCTTCTCGATGCGCCCGCGCAGAATACCCGGATCGGTGCGCCTGGACGCAGCGCCTGGACGGCGCGTCTCGCCTAGCGCCTGCTCATGTTTCGTCAGCGTACTAAAGAACGCGGCGGGCGAAGAGAAGAGACGCTTCTTGAGCAGCATCGCCACAAACTCAGTCGCGAAGACCTCCGTCTGATCGTGGCGCTCGCGGGCCTCGCGTACGCGCTCGGTGCAATAGAGCTGAAGCTGCTGGTGGATCGCGCACTCAGCGGGAGTATAGGCCACCTCAAGCGGCGTAATAAAGCGTCTGGGAAAGCGCGGCGAGCCGTCCCACAGCGCAGGCAACTCCGACTTCAGACGGCGCACCATCATCGCATCGAGCTGCGCTGACGTAGGTTGCACGCGGCGCGTAAAGCGTTGATTATCGAGCAGCTCAAGCAGCGCGGCAAAACTCTCGGGATAACCATTGTGGGGAGTAGCCGACAGAAAGAGACGGTGCTCAAAGTGAGGGACCAGGCGGCGTATAGCCTGAGTACGCAGCGAATCCGTCGCATACCTGCCGCGACCTGAGGGAGCCACATTATGCGCCTCATCGAGGATCAACAGATCGAACAGGCGCGGAAAGACCGGCTTGCCCTCCACCACCTCATTGAAAAGGCGCATTGGACGTTCGCGCTTCAAGAAATCCACCGACGTAATCAGGCGCGGAAAGTGGGTCCACGGATTCGCGTGCAGGCCGCGCTCAACGCGCAACTGGTGGATAGACTGACTATCGATAATGCGAAACTCAAGGCCGAACTTGCTCAACATCTGCTCGCGCCACTGCACCTGTAGCGAGGCTGGACAGACGATAAGAATGCGGCGGGCGCGGTGGCGGATCAAGAGTTCCTGAGCCACCAGGCCCGCCTCGATCGTCTTGCCGAGGCCGACATCGTCGGCGATCAACAGATTAGCGCGGGGCATCTCGATAGCCTTCGCCACCGGTTCGAGCTGATAGTCCTCCAGATCGATCCCACTGCGAAAAGGAGCCTGGAGCGCCTTCACATCAGCGCTAGAGGCCGCGCCCCAGCGCACCGCATTGAGAAACGTATCGAGGCGCTGAGGCGTATCGAAGCCGAGCGGTTGAGGCAGATACGTCTCCTCGATCACCCGCGCCCCCGGCTCGACCTCCCAGATCACCTGCAACTCCTCGCCCAGAGCATCGTCCTCGACCGAAGAGAGCGTCACCAGATTTTGCGGACGGAGCGCAGAGTCAGGAGCGTCGGGCGTGAGGGAAGGCAGCGAATCCTGAGCCACCTCCACCACCACATAGCGGCGGCGGCGCACCTCCACCAGTTCCCCCTGTTTGGGGAGCAGAGCTTGATAGAGCAAAATGAACTCCTCGCTAGCGTCGCGGGCAGCTAAGCCGTATCGTTTAAATATCGAGAGCAGCGACCATTATACATCTGTCATCAGAAAAAGACCAGATCAGTACTTTTGGAGTTGGAACTTGCCAGTTCTTGCGGGGCTTGTCCCATATCTCCTCACTCGCACCCAAAGACCTGGGGAGGGGACAAACGAGAAAACAGAAGCATGAAGTGAAGCGGGAGTGCAGAGGGCCGCAGCCCTTTGCTGGGGTTCGGGGTGTCCCCAATAAACTTTTTCTTGTGTTTTGCCTGTTTTGCCTCCGGCAAAACAGGAGTGCAGAGAGCACCTCTCTGCAACTTTCATGCCTATGGGTAGGGACAAACGAAAAAAGACCAAGATCTGCTATACTATATTGAAGCATAGTTCTAGAAGGAGCACCATTGTGAGCCTGTTCAAAGATCAGCAGTACCTCCTGGAGAGCCAGTACAAGGACGCCAGCAACCTGAATGCGCGTATCGATCTGCACCGACTCTACAGCACCAACCAGTACGGCTGGCATCGATGGATTTTTGACCATTTTCGTGTGCCGGAGGGTGGGACGATAGTTGAGCTGGGGTGTGGGCCAGGTCTGTTGTGGGCCAGCAATCATCAGCGTATCCCTGAGGATTGGCGCATCACCCTGACCGATTTTTCGGCCGGTATGCTTGAAGAGGCGCGACACCGTCTGGGCCAGGAGCGTTTCACCTACGAGGTTGCCGACGCGCAGAAGTTACCCTTTGCCGACGCCAGTTTTGACGTAGTGATCGCCAACCATATGCTCTATCACGTCCCGGAGATCGCCCTGGCCCTGCAAGAGATCCAGCGCGTGCTCAAGCCGGGGGGAGCGTTCTACGCCAGCACAGTTGGGCGTATGCACATGCGCGAGGTCCACGCACTGACGAGCAAACGCTGGCCCGACGCGCGTGAGCGGAGTCTTGGGCAGAGCCTGGCATTTGTCTTAGAGAACGGTGCTGAGATCCTGACGCCCTATTTCTCCCAGCTTGCCCTGACGTACTACCTCAACGAACTGCGCGTCCCTGACGCTGGCCCGCTGGTCGCATTTATCCTCTCGGGTCGTGCGGGTGTAGGCATCTCGCCGGAAGACAGAGAGGCGCTGAGCGAGCTAATAGAGGCAGAAATTGTCGCCCAGGGAGGTCTACTCAAAATCACCACTGCGTCCGGTCTTTTTGCCGCGCGGAGAGCCTGATTTGTAGAGAAGTAGCCCTGTTTTTTACACATTGACATGACCCTGGTTTGTGTGACTTAGTATATATAAGGAAAAATCTGGGACGTTTTTCTTTGCGGCGTCTAATCTATGCGGTTATTACCTATGTACTAACAGCGCAGAGGATTAGTGCGTGCAGATAGACGAAAAATAACGCGGTGAGATCTTATGAATCTTTTCCCTCGCATTCAGTGCGGAACGGCATCGAAGAAGAGAGCACATTTCACCTGTACCTCCAGAG
>DAOTTJ010000328.1:0-4532 GCA_034437695.1 Ktedonobacteraceae bacterium | reverse complement strand
GAGCTTGCAGCTGCTCTTTATGAGCCTTTAAGTATTCCCAACATAGCGGAAATCGCGCTTGCATAGCTTCCTGAGAATAGAGATAAGCTTTATCTTCCTTAATCTCATAGGGAAAAATAATGTACGCATTACGCAAAGGGCTGGTAAATGGAACTAATTCCTGTTTGTTAAAACAATGTCTCAAAATCTCTTTCTCAATGCTCCAGGGAGTTCCTTGAGCATCGACAAATGTTACTAGATGCTCCGTCTCTCTTAGCTTTTTCTGCATGTATATTTTGTCATTGCTTGTTTGTAGACCAACAAAAATATCGCATACTTCCTCAAGACGAGTAGGATGTGTATCTCGCAGCCTTTTAAAAAAAGCTCTAAGCTCTGGCGAAATGAGCGCCCATACTTCTGCTCCAAAATCCTCTACTGCATAAGACTCAAGCTTCGCATCTCGAATATAACGCCATGCTTTAAGGTCTTCTACGTGCTCTACTTTAACCCTTTCACTTTTCTTTTTCTGTAATATCAATATACACGTATATGTCGTTGTATAACCCTTAAATACCTGCTGCACCCCAAAATATGTGATTTCAGAGAGATACTTGTTTGTTGAAATAAGCTCACGCAGAGAGCCACCAGATTTAATTGTAAAAAACTCCCTTTGGAGGCCAATAGCAAAGAGTTTAGAACATTTTTCTGTCTATGCCCTGAACAACCTCACTTTAGATTCGACGGTTAGCCTCCAGGGCTGATATAATAAGTTTGTATCGAGCATGCTTCATTAAGTAATACGCTCTCGCCAGAGAGCACACAACTTATCGACTATTTCAAGTGCCGACTGCATTCAGGGCAAATGAGGAGTATTTTGGGTGGCTTCAACATCAACTGGATCAACCAATCCCGGACAAACTTATTTAAATTCTATCGGCGGCTCCTGGCAACCCGCACACAGCGGCCAGACTTTTCCTAATGTCAATCCAGCTACTGGCGAACTCCTGGGCCTGTTCCCTCTCTCCGATGAGACCGATGCCCATGCCGCTGTCGCCGCCGCCCGTGCTGCTTTTGCTTCCTGGCGACTCGTTCCTGCTCCTAAACGCGGCGAGATCCTCTTTCGCGTGGGCGAGCTGATGAAGCTCTATAAAGAAGATCTGGCCCGGATTATGACTCAAGAGATGGGCAAGGTTCTCAAGGAGACGCGCGGCGATGTCCAGGAAGGGATCGATATGGCCTACTATATGGGCGGCGAAGGACGCCGCCTCTTTGGCTATAGCGTCCCGGTCGAACTTCCTAATAAGTCCGGCCAGGCTATGCGCGACCCCGTTGGTGTGGTGGCCTGTATTACTCCCTGGAATTTCCCTATAGCTATCCCTACCTGGAAGCTGTTTCCTGCGCTGGTCGCAGGCAATACGGTAGTACTCAAACCCGCCAGCGATACTCCCTATAGCGCTCTGCGTCTGGTTGAGATCCTCTATGAGGCGGGTCTACCTCCCGGCGTGGTCAATGTAGTGTTTGGTCCCGGCCAGACGGTCGGCGAGGCCCTGGTACAACACCCCGACGTGGCGGTCATCTCTTTCACTGGCTCAACTGAGTCGGGACGCCATGTGGCGATCGAGGCGGCCAGGTCGCTCAAACGCGTCTCGCTGGAAATGGGAGGCAAAAATGCGGTGATTGTGATGGACGATGCCGATCTTGATCTGGCGGTCGAGGGTATTCTGTGGAGCGCCTACGGCACTACCGGCCAGCGTTGCACCGCCTGTAGCCGCGTGATAGTCCATAGCGCCGTCCGCCAACAACTATTAGACCTCCTGCTGCCGCGCGTCGAGCAATTGCACCTGGGCGATGGTCTGGACGAGGGCGTGGATGTCGGACCCGTGATTAATGCCACACAACTGGCAAAGATTCATAGCTATACCGAGATCGGCGTGGCTGAGGGCGCAACACTGCTCACAGGCGGCTCTATCACCCGCACAGGCGCACTGGCACGCGGAAATTTCTATCGACCCACGCTCTTCACCGATGTCACACCACACATGCGCATCGCTCAAGAAGAGATCTTTGGTCCGGTGCTCTCGGTCATTGAGGTCCAATCGTTTGCCGCAGCTATCGCAGTCAATAACGATACACCGTTCGGTCTCTCTAGCGCACTCTATACGCAGAACGCTAACCGCATCCAGCAGGCCACACGCGATATCACGACCGGCATTCTCTACATCAACTCCGGTACCACCGGGGCGGAGATCCAGTTTCCCTTTGGCGGTACACGCGGTACCGGCAACGGTCACCGCGAAGCAGGTCTGGCTGGCCTCGATGTCTTCACCGAATGGAAGGTCGTCTATACCGACTATAGCGGCAAACTGCAAAAAGCTCAGATCGATTAATTCCACATACGACACGCAAGATATCGGTCTGAGACTACGTTTCTCGATCAGAAAGGATCACTGCATACGATGGAGATTCACCATATTCTGCGTACACAGGCCGAAGAGAGCACTGGAATTGTCGTCGTTATCGATGTGATCCGCGCCTTTACTGTGGCCGCCTGCGCCTTCGCGGGCGGTGCTTCAAGTCTCTGGCTGGTGCGTTCGGTTGAAGACGCCCAGGCGTTGCGCTCCCTCGACCCAACAGCCCTGCTAGCCGCCGAGATCGGCGGTCGCCTGATTCCTGGCTTCGATCTCAACAATTCCCCCTATCAAATGTCACGCGCCGATGTGCGCGGCAGACGCATCATCCAGCGTACCGGCGCAGGTACTCAAGGGGCAGTCCGCTCGTACAATGCCACGTACTTGCTGACCTGCTCGCTGACCAATGCCGCTGCCACGGCTCGCTATCTGCGCAAACTCTATGCCGATACCTCCCTGCCGATTACGTTTCTACCCACCGAAGGCAGTTTCGACGGCGTCCAGCGCAACGAAGATCACTACTGCGCTGAATACATCGAAGCTCTTTTAACCCGACCAGCGGACGCTCCCGCAGTGCTGGCCGACCGCATTGCCCGCCTCTACGCCGAAGGTCGCCTGGCTACCTGGGGACCCAACTACGACGCAGATTTTCCACCCGAAGATCTGGACCTGATCCTTGCTATCGACCGCTACGATTTTGCAATGGTCGGCCAACTCGCCACGCTCTCTTCCTCCGATCCAACTCTTCCCCCCGTACGTTATGTCAATCTCCAGGCCATCCAGGTCCCCTCATAGTCTGACAGACAAGCATCCGCGCATGCGAGAACAGACAAATAATCTATTGTGAAAGCACCTATCCGGCAGTATAATTGGTCTTAACAAACTATTTTGCACAAGACAATAGGGAAGAGGGCTTTTATCGCGTGACCGAAAATATATCTACTCTATTCTCCAATTCCCTCAATGGATATACTGACAAATTGCTCAGAAAAACGACTCATCCTGTTACACTGTCGCTCTTTTCAGGGGCAGGTGGCCTTGACATCGGCTTTCATAAAGCCGGGTTTAAGATAATAGCCTGTGTCGAATTGGAAAAAACCTTTTGTCAGACCCTGCAACATAATTGTATACAGTATATGCATGACGATTGCCAGATTATAAATAAAGATATACGTGAGGTATCCCCCGAAGAGATCACTGACAGCAAAATCGACTTTATTATTGGTGGCCCCCCTTGCCAGAGCTTTTCAGCCATTGGCCGCCGCGCTGGCGGAGTGGAGGGGACAACATGGAACGCAAGGGCCGGCCTCTTCGAACACTACTGCCACCTCGTCGATCACTATCGACCCGCCGGCTTTTTATTTGAGAACGTCAGAGGGATTCTTAGTTCAAACAAGGGCCAGGATTGGAAACTGATAGTAGAAGATTTTACCAGGCTCGGCTATCGGCTTTTCTATCGCGTCTTGGATACAGCCGGTTATGGCGTTCCCCAACATAGAGAACGCATCATAATGGTGGGTATACGCTCGGGTTTACCCGGCTTCAAATTTCCCCGGCCAACCATTGGACCCGATTCGCTCGCTGGCCACGCGTATATTTCAGCTTTAGAGGCGATCGCAGACCTCCAAGAACAAGATGAACAACCACACACATATAACGGCAAATATGGCGATCTCCTGGAAAAAGTACCTCCTGGTCATAATTATCTTTACTTCACCAAAGAGATGGGCTATCCAGAACCGCGCTTCGCCTGGCGATCCAGGTTTTCGGATTTTCTCTATAAAGCCGATCCACATAAACCCGTTAGAACGATTGTCGCCCAATTGGGCGCATATTCAGGACCTTTCCACTGGCTCAATCGAAAATTTACGCTAGAAGAATTCAAAAGACTACAAACTTTTCCCGATAATTACGTGTTCGCAGGCGGTCTTGCCGCCGCATTGCGTCAGATAGGCAACTCCGTCCCTCCCCTCTTTGCCGAACATCTGGCATACGCGGTTTTGCAGCAAGTCTTCGGTGTAAACCTGGACCTGCAATTGCTTGAAGAAGATGAAAAACTTTCGTTCGATGCTCGCAAAAAGGTCAAAGCAAATATAACCCGCAGTACAAGGTTAAAAACTACTACGCAGGGCAAATCCAGACACC
>DAOTTJ010000327.1:0-4271 GCA_034437695.1 Ktedonobacteraceae bacterium | reverse complement strand
GGTTATCCGAGAGGTTGAGAGATTGAAGAGAGGAGAGTTGGCCGATCTCAGGAGGGAGGAAAGTCAACTGGTTGTTCATGAGAGAGAGTTCTTGAAGAGAGTTGAGTTGAGCGATGTCAGGAGGGAGGAGAGTCAACTGATTGTTCGAGAGATAAAGTTCTTGAAGGGAGGAGAGTTGGCCGATCTCAGGAGGGAGGAAAGTCAACTGATTGTTCGAGAGATAGAGAGATTGAAGAGAGTTGAGTTGAGCGATTTCAGGAGGGAGGAAAGTCAACTGGTTGTTCCTGAGATAGAGTTCTTCGAGGTTAGGGAGCTGGCAAATCTCTGTAGGGATGTGAGTCAACTGATTAGCACTGAGCCTGAGAATATGAAGATTGGTCAATTGGATAACTTCAGCAGGAATGAAGATCAGTTGATTGTTGCTGAGATCGAGGTGTTGGAAGTTGGGCAGTTGGACTAACTCTATGCATATTTGTTTGAACAGTTCCTCATTGAGAGATAAAGCTTTAAGGCTGACGAATCGCATAAGGCTAAAGGAAAGCCGGGTGAGTGGATTGCTTCCTAAGAAGAGCGTATGGAGATTAAGGAGTTGGCTGATCTCGACGGGAAGGAGGGAGAACTGATTGCTGCTGAGATCGAGGTGTTGAAGATGGGAGAGTTGGCCGATCTCGATGGGAAGGAGGGAGAGTTGGTTATTGCTGAGATTGAGGCTTTGGAGGTTGGGGAACTGGATTAGCTCTGTGGGTATCTCTCTTAAACTCCTGCCTCTGAGTTCGAGGCTGATCAGGCTTTCGTTCTCGTCCCATGTGCATTTGGCGCGGTTGCCGAAGAGGGCGGTGATGAGGTCGTGTTCGCTGGATTTATTAGTCATAGCTAGCTCAGTCTCCAATTCATTTATGTATAATGGCGTTGATTACACCATTATTATATACACAAAACCACATTTGACAAGTACGCAGGCGAATAGCTAATCGTATAGGGGACGGTGAGAGTAGCATGCACAATGTCTACGAGGACGAGGGTACGCGATGGGAACGCGTGGTGCGCAGGATCGATGGCCGGCACAGGTTGCTGCGTGCGTGGACGTTGCAGGGGGGCGTCTCGGCGCAGGTGACTGCGTTGGAGGTGCTCAGGTCCGATGGGTCTGTGCAGAGGCTGGTTGTGCGTCGGCATGGGGGCGCAGACCTGGCGAGGAACGCACATATTGCAGCCGATGAGTTCGCGCTTTTACAACGTCTGCACGCTGCTGGGCTGGCCGTGCCGGTGCCGTATAGTCTCGACCAATCGGGCGAGATCTTCCCGTCCCTATCTTGTCGTGGCATATATCGAGGGGCGGACAGAGTTTGCGCCCGCGCATCTGCCGACTTTTCTGACGCAGTGCGCCGCGCAACTGGCGCAGATTCACCGCGTAGATGGTGCGACGTTGGAGGTCGACTTTCTGCCGCAACGCGTCCAGACCTGTGCCGAACTGTTGCAGGCCTGCCCGGCAGTGGTCGACGACTCGCTGAGCGAGGGAGCGATTCGGGAGGCGCTGGAAGCGGTCTGGCCGCTGGTTCAGCGGAACCCGGTGGTCGTGTTGCACGGAGATTTCTGGCCGGGCAACCTGCTGTGGCGAGACGAGCGGATCGTGGCGGTCATCGATTGGGAGGACGCCGCGCAGGGAGATCCGTTGGCCGACGTAGCCAACAGTCGGCTCGAATTTTTGTGGTCCTTTGGAGCCGAAGCCATGCAGCTTTTTACCCAGTCCTATCAAGCCAGCGCGGGCATAGACCTGAGTGAGCTGGCGTCTTGGGACCTGTACGCTGCGCTGCGTCCGATTGCGCGGCTCGCCCAGTGGGGTCTGGAGGCCAGCGTCGAGCGCACAATGCGAGCCAGGCACGCATGGTTTGTCGCGCAAGCACTTTCCCGACTCTGAATACAAGCATCCGACCTGATAAACGCCAGGTGTGGTGTCACTTTTGGCAGTGGAGTCGCGTGTCAGAGAGAGTAGTTTATTGAGTAGAGAAATGGGAGGAGCAAACAAATGGCAGCAGACACCAAAAGGAACGACGAAGGAAAGGTCCTCAACGAGAAGATCAAAGGCATTAAAATTGCAATGCTGACGACCCTGGATAAAGCGAGTGGGACGCTGCGCAGTCGTCCGATGGCCACCCTGAGCGAGGAGAAGGGGAGCGAAGACCTCTGGTTTCTCACGCAGGCCAGTGCGCACAAAGTCGAAGAGGCCGACGGCTACCCGGTCAATCTGAGCTACGCGTCCCCGGAGGAGAATCGCTATATCTCCGTCTCCGGCGTTGCGCAGCTTGTGCAGGACCGCAAGAAAGTCGAGAAATCCTGGAAGACCGAGCACGCCGTCTGGTTTCCCAAAGGCAAAGAAGATCCCGACCTGGCCCTGCTCAAAGTCACAGCCATGAGCGCCGAGTACTGGGATGGTCCAGCCAATAGCATGATGCAAGTTTTTCAAGCGGCAACCTCCTTTGCGACCGGGCATCCAACGATGGAGACCCATGAGAAGCTCGACATGCAACCGTAATCTCTCTCTTACTTTGTGCCGCTTGTGTCGGGCGGGGGAAGGGGTTTGCCCCAGATGATATTGCCGACCACGTGCAGTGGTAGGATGCCATCGGGGTGAAACTGGAGGAGCAGTTTGCTGATCTGCTTATCGAGGTCGGCGGCGCGATCCTCGCCCATAAGCTCCCTGGCGTAGCCGCTGCGCGAATGCACCCCTTCGAGGAAATCGGCGAGTGTCTGCGTAAACGCAATCGGAGCCGTCTCCTGCTCGCCGAAGATCTGGAAGAGGCCGCGTTGTGTCAGTTCATCGGACACATCGGTCACGCGGTGGTCGCGCCGCATCGAGAAAGGCACCTGTATAGTCCTAAGTTCGGCGCTCCACGGCATACGTAGGACGTGACGATGCACCAGAGCCAGGACGCCCGAGGGAGTTAAGAGCGAGTTAAAGCGTGGAAAGGCGAGCGGCCAATCGGTCCAATGGATGCTTGCGCCAGCAGTAATCAGGGCGTAGGGAGGAGTGAGCGGCACCTCCTCGACCTTGCCGAGAATCCAGTGCAGGCGTGGATCGTCGCCGTGGGGGAGGGTCTGGCCGCGAGCTATCATGCGCGGCGAGAAATCCACAGCATCGACGCGCTCGACGTGGGTTACGAGTTGGCGAGCGAGATCGCCCGCGCCCGCGCCGACATCCAGGATAGTACGAGGCTCGTCGTGCAGCAGACCGAGTAGGAGAGTGAAGACCTCGGCGGGATAGGGCGGACGAAAGCGGTAAGCGTCTACAACCGCTTGAACTTTAAACGCCTCAGCGAACGATGTATCGAAGTGTTCTGGTTTGGCTTGCATAGTTTCTGCCTTTCTAACGAACAGATGTGGCGGTTCTGGCAGCAGATGTCTGGACTGGTAGAACTGCAAAGCGCTCGGCGATCTGAGCGGAACGAAAGCAACTGCTTTCTCTGTACTCTACTGTGTACGGAGTTGGAAGGTAGATGGGGTCCTTCCTCCTTGTATTATATCAGTGCATGCCAAATCAGTTATCTTGTTGACAGCATTGCCCGAGGGTAGAAGGCGCAGGAAGGGCGAGGCGAGGTAATCTCGGCCAGGAGAATAAGCTCGGCCCGTTTTCATGTGAGCGCGATGTAGGAGAGAAAAACGGGCCTTACCTGGGGAAATCTCCCTTCCCTCAGGTGGATACGTAGGTTATGGGGAATTGGATCAACTGAATCTTGGGGAGTTTGTTTGTTCTGCTCAAGCCCCCACCCCCTGGTTTTGGTGCGAGCGAGGAGCGTGCGGCCTGCGGCCCCGCGCTCCTCGCTCGCACGTGTTGGGAGACGCGGGGCAAGCCCCACAAGAACTAAGAAGCCTCGCGCCTGTGCCTGGAAACGCTTTGGGCCTGACTGTGAATATAGTACAATAGCTCTATGCTGATCGATGTATTTTAATAGATAGACGAGCAGGCGAAATCTTTCTATCTAAAGCTCGGGTGTGAGCAGAGAGCGAGCGACAAATTGAGCATTATTCACCGGGCGGCTGCGAGTGAGCGGGGCGAATTGCGCTGGCAGGATGTGTTGGTGCGGGCGTATGGGCTGGAGAACAGTGGGGCGGATGGGGCGACGCGTCAGATAATGATTGGCAACGACGAGCACTCACCGACCTTTCACATGCGTTATTTTGCCGTTCAGCCGGGGGGGTACACGTCTCTGGACCAGCACGAGCACGAGCACGGGGTCTATATGTTGCATGGGCGGGCCAGGCTGCGTCTGGGGGAT
>DAOTTJ010000326.1:0-11797 GCA_034437695.1 Ktedonobacteraceae bacterium | reverse complement strand
CGTATCGATTTTGCGAGTAAAGAAGTGGTCCAGTTAATAGTTATCTATACAAATCAATGGATGTACAGGGGCGTTGCTACACGATTGCTACCTACCAAAGTCTGCTCAACGTAGCCTCTGGTGGGTTCAATCTTCAAACGCTTCTGCTTGTAGGAGTGAAATGTGTGTATTTGGCATCTTTCACATTCACTTGTTAGTGACAAATAATGAGTGATTGGCTTAAATCATCAATGATCGTAAGCGGGCGCTGCTGTACAGCTACTGTCGTAAAACTGACAGGAAGCTTACGTCGATGCTCGCTTCGTTGTTTTTCTACAAGCTCGTTAGCTACCTAAATTTGGTCCAACAACCTGGCCGAGCGCGATGTGCGTATGGTCCCGCGTTCAGCAAAAAGTCTCTGGCTCCTTTCGCAGTGATGAGGGTGCCGTCTCCTTTTCTCGCATCCGTGGCTATCTCTCCACGTTGCGAAAACAATGTTTGCCTTTGTTTGCCGCTTTGGAGGCCACCTTGCGCAATCACCCTTTGCTCCCTTCTTTTTAGCCTACCTGACTAGTTACATGTTTTCTTTAGTTTTGTAGCGTACTGGGGTCACAATCTGCATAGATTGGAGGGAGAGATTCTCCAACCAGAAATGAGCTGCCTTCCCCCCTTCGGCATTCCTCGTCTCGCGATGTCTATAGATGTCGATTCTATGCTCATACATTCCCTCCAATATCTATTGTTTTCTTTGTATATCGTTTGTTGTCTATCGCTTTTCCTGTCAACATTCCTGTCAGTTAAAGTCAAATAGTCAAAGGCTGAAAAGGCCAAAATATGAAGTGAACCTCAAAGACCGGACACTCTTCATTGTCGAGCTTGACAAATGACACGGCATCTTTTGGGAACTGTTTCATCTTTTCCCCGTTATTTACAAGGTCCTCTGAGTGCCTAACTATTGTATATCCCAAACCTCCTGCGGCTCTGCAACTTGTTTCCTGCTTGTCGCTCAGCAATTACTCTCACTCCTCCTCTGGCTCAATTGAGGATATCACCTCTATCCATCTCTTTCTGGCGGCGTTGGCGGTAGGTATGGGCTTTGACACGGCTGCCACATTTTGCCATCGCGCACCATGTACCTGAGCGATTCTTAGAATGATCGTAGAATGCCTTCTGACAATGTTCATTGCGACAAACCTTGAGCCTCGTCCAACTTCCATCCACCATAGCGGTGAAGACAATGCCAAATAGAAAACTGATGGCCCCATCGATACCTTCAATGTCAGGGGCAAGTTCCGTTCGCCCGTCCTGGGACAAGTGGACAATGAGAGGGGCATGCCTGGCGAGATGGTTCAAAGTTTCAATATGTTCGGGAGCAACGGGCAGATCACTATTGCCAGATAGTAGCCCGCGCAGTGCCTCACGCATCTCAATCAGCCTGCGTTGATCCCCCTGGGAAAGTGGTTTCTCTCCGGCAAGTAATCGATGCTGTATTAACCACGCGCGTACCTGTTCAGGACTCTTCCAATCATCGGGACGCGTGCGACCATAGCGCGTGTTGAGAACCGCCTGGATGAGCGCAAGCGGTTCTGATGCGTCTCTATCGATATCTCTCTCTAACATCTACGTTGATTTCCTCTCTTCAATTGTTACTAGTATAGTATATTTGCTGGTGATTTTCAAGAGGTCATCCTCCCTTTTTTTATCGCCTGCGAGAGCAAAAGAGAACATTGGAAGGATAGCCCCAAATCACATTCCAAGGGACGCGTCTTTGACAATCCTTCTTATCTGGGAGTGGATTTGCTACGGACAAATAAAAGCCACAATAAATCACCAGTAAAATTACTTGACTGGTGATTTATTGTGGTATATACTTCAACCAGTAGATACGGCACAGAGGGTAGCGCAATCTTCCTTCAAACCTTTATCCGTCTCGCTCATGTCATCAGACAGAAAGGATTTCTCGTGGAAAAGCACGCACCTTCCAAGTGGCTTACCATGATTGCCGCTTGCTTCGGTCTTCTTATGCTTTACATTGATCTCTTTATTGTGAATGTTGCCTTGCCGACTATCGGGCATGAATTTCGTGCGCCACTCGGCACAGTCTCCTGGACCATTTCGGGATATGTGCTGATGATTGGTGTGCTTCCAATAGGCATGGGGCGACTGGGGGATATCTGGGGACAACGCTTACTCTACCTGGCTGGCCTGGCTACCTTTACTGTCGCCTCGCTCGCCTGTGGCCTCGCCCCGAATATCCTCGTTTTGATCATTTTCCGCATCATACAGGGTATTGGCGCGGCTATTATGACACCTGGCACACTCGCGATCATCATTCGAGCCTTCCCCCCACGTCAGTATGGTCTGGCGATTGGCATCTACGGGGGTATCTCTGGCCTGGGGTTGATCGCCGGTCCGGTCCTTGGAGGCATCCTGGTTCAGGGAGATAGTTGGCGATGGATTTTCTTTATAAATGTCCCACTGGGGATCATTGCGTTCCTTATGGCCGTGCTCTTCGTCCCAGAATCGCGCGAAGAGGGGAACGCTATTCCGATAGATTGGTCTGGCCTTTTCTTCTTGTCTGCGGGCCTGCTCTTTCTCTTATTCGGTTTTACCCGCGCTGGCGATGAGGGCTGGACAAACACTGTTACGCTTGTGAGTTGCCTGCTTGGGATTATCCTTTTGGGCCTGTTTGTCAGAGTAGAGCGGCGGGTCCGCTGGCCGCTGGTGGATTTATCCCTGTTTCGCAACCTGCCTTTCGTCATGGGCTGCCTGAGTTTCTTCTTCTTCTCAGCCGCGCTCTTTGGCTCGCAACCTTATTGGAGCCTGTTTATGCAGAACACATGGGGGTTTTCTCCGCTGCAAGGTGGTCTGGCCTTCTTACCCGCCACTGTGCTGATTGCACTCTTCACTCCGCTCACCGGGCTGATTGCGCAATGGGCTGGTAAGCGACTGTATGTGTTCCTGGTGCTGGGTCTGCTAGCAATCGGACTGAGCCTTATCTATATTGTGGTCAGCCTGACTCCCCAGAGCAACTATGCAGATGGCCTGCTCCCGACCTTTATCCTGCGCGGCCTAGCGATTCCAATCATCTCGTCTTGCGCAACGCTCGCGGTGATCAGCGCTGTCTCGACGAAGCAGTCTGGGCTGGCCTCGGGAACGCTCGGGATGGCGCGCAATATCGGTACAGCCTTTGGGATCGCGGTCCTGGGTCAGATCTACCTTCTCCATATTAACGCGACCCTTTCTACTTCCCTCGCGGCAAGTCGTACGGCTGCTGATCAGTTTCTGATCATGGGAGGAGGGGCGAGCCGCGCGGTCGTTGAAGCGGCTGTTTTCCAGGGGTTTAAGCTTACCGCTCTAGCCTGTGTCGTTCTGTGCGTCAGTGCAATAATTGTATCCCTCTTTATGCGCACACGTACACAAAGACCTGACGAAGCAGAAGTTGTCAAACCAGCGTCTCTAGAAGATGAGTTATCTCTGCTATAAACATGATTCATCCCGAATCTAGCAAAAGGCGCACTGCAACGCGCCTTCCGCCGCGGATAATCCTACAGCCCTTTGTCGGCAGTGTGCTCTTTCGGCCCCCGCTCCAGTATCCAGAGCGCCCCTACGCGGAGATGCTGGCCCGCACCGCCGAGCGTCACCCGGAGCAGGTCGCGTTGGTTTTTGGAGACGCGCGCCTGACGTATCGTGAGTTGAACAGCCTGGTCAACATTCTGGCCAATGCCCTGCTTGCTCTGGGTCTCGGCTAGGGTCAGAAAGTCGGCCTCTTTCTCAGCAACCGCCCGGAGTTTGTAATCAGTTGGTTCGCCATCACGCGCATTGGAGCCGTAGCCAGCCCGCTCAATCCAGCGTACAAAGAAAGGGAGATTGCCTACCAGCTCATCAACAGCGAGGCCGTGGCCCTGATCATCCAGTAGCGCCTCCTGCACCTGATCGAGTCCACGCGCGAGCAACTGCCAGACCTGCGTCATCTGCTGGTTGTTGACGCTGAGCGCGAGCAACCAGGCTCAGATCTGCTCTCATTCGAGCGCCTGCTTACCAACTTCCCCTCGACGCCTCTCGCAGACATCAGCCCTGCCTGGGAAGATCTCGCCGTGCTTCCCTATAGCAGCGGCACGACCGGGCAGCCCAAAGGAGTCATGCTCAGCCATAAGAATCTGGTCAGCAATGCCTGTCAATCGATTGCTACGGTACAGATCAGCAGTGCGGACCGTATGCTCTGCTCCCTTCCGCTCTATCATATCTACGGGATCATGCTCATGGGCTGTGCGACCATGGCCGGTGCGCGCCTGGTGCTTATGGAGCGTTTTGCAACCGGGCGCTGGCTCCAACTGATTCAAGACGAGGCTATCACCATCGTCTACAGCGTCCCGCGGATGCTTACCGCCGTCTCGGACTGGCCAGATCTCCAGACCTACAACTTGAGCAGCGTGCGTTTCAACCAATGCGGAGCAGCCCCTGTGCCACCTGCGCTGGCCCGGCGCTTCGAGGAGAGCACCGGTATCACTGTCATGACCTCCTGTGGCCTGACCGAAGCCGCGCCTGGCACCCATTCGAACCCGGTCTACAATCCGCGCCTGATCAAAGTTGAAACCGTTGGCCTGCCCATCCACGACACGCAGCAGAAAATTGTCGATATCGAGACCGGCCAGACAGAGCTGGGACCTGGCGAAGTGGGAGAACTGCTCGTTAAGGGTTCCCAGGTCATGCCGGGCTACTGGAAGGCTCCAGAAGCCACAGCCGAGGCTCTGCGCAATGGCTGGCTGCATACCGGCGATATCGGTTAGCGCGACGAGCAGGGCTACGTCACTATCACCGACCGCAAGAAAGAGATGATTAAATATAAAGGCTTTAGTATCGCGCCCGCCCAGATCGAAGCCCTGCTGCTCGAACATCCCGCCGTCGCCGATGTTGCCGTCATCGCCAAAGCAGATTCCGAGGCTGGCGAGATCCCCAAGGTCTTCGTCGTCTTACGCCCAGAATACGCAGAACAGGACGCCAGCGAACTCATGGCCTAGGCCAACAGCAAGCTAGCAAGCTATAAAAGGGCGTTATTTCAAAGAAGAGAGGGAGTTGCCTACCATCGCCGAAACTGTCGCGTACTATCGCACGCGCCACATGGCTTGCGTGCTGTTTACCATTGACCTGGAAGCCACGACCGGGACCACGCGCATTCCCAACGAAGAGATCATGGACACAGCCGCAGCCAATCCCGACGTTATCATTCCCTTTGCTAGCATTGATCCCGCCAAAGGCAAAATGGGTGCGCGCGAGGCCCGTCGCCTGATCGGAAAGCACGGCGCGCGTGGCTTCAAATTCCATCCCTCCTTACAGGAGTTTTATCCCAATGACCCCAAAGCCTATCCGTTCTACGAAGTCATTGCGGAGGCTGGTCTGCTAGCTATCTTCCACACCGGCCACTCAGGTATTGGCGCCGGCATGCGCGGCGGCGGTGGTATACACCTCAAGTACTCTAATCCCATGTATCTTGACGATGTTGCCATCGACTTTCCCGATATGCCCATCATTATGGCTCATCCCTCGTTTCCCTGGCAGGACGAAGCTCTCTCCGTCTGCCTGCACAAGCCCCAGGTCTATATCGACCTCTCAGGCTGGTCCCCAAATATTTCCCGCCGCAGTTGATCCAGTATGCCAATACCCTGCTCAAACACAAAATGCTTTTTGGTAGTGACTATCCTCTACTTACTCCCGAGCGCTGGCTCGCCGACTTCGAGCAGATCAGTATCCGGCCAGAGGTGCGCCCGCTGATTCTCAAGGAGAACGCGGTCAAGCTCCTGGGGTTGGGCCAGCGGCCATAAAGCAGTCGTCAGGAGTACAGTACCTCACAGGAAATATTACCGCTTGGTAACATCGAGGGATAAAAAGCTGATGATTGATGAGCCTGGTTCTCTATGAGCCTTGTGCAAACATCCTGCCCGTCTGCTTGTTTGTCCCGTGTTGATCCCTTGGAGTGCCATAGTTCATGAAGCACAACGCAAGGTCCATCACACGACGAACGGGAGATCATGAACAGAGTGATATCAAAATCGTATAAGCACAGTCAAAAAAAGTATTTGACATATCATCTTTCCACATTCTATACTCTTTCTAAGGGCTGAGCCTCGTTGGCCTGACCGGTCCTGCAAAGCAGCAGTGCATCTTTTTCTCCAATTTCAGCGTGGAGAGTCCAGCGGTACGTTCGATCTATGCAAAGGGGCAAACAGAACATCGTGATGGAAAAAGAACGCTATGAACACGGTATGCAGACACGTAGAGAAGTGCTTGGTGACGAGTATGTCGACCAGGCTCTGGCTCGCACGACGGATCTGGATGCCGAATTTCAGCAATTGGTTACCGAAACGGCCTGGGGTTTCCTCTGGTCCAGGCCGGACCTCGATCGCCGCACTCGCAGTCTGGTGACTATTGCCATTCTGGCAGCCCTGGGACGCGAAGAACTGGCTGTTCACCTGCAAGCCAGTCGCAATCTTGATGTTGATCCACACGAAATTGCCGAGGTGCTGATGCACGTCGCGCTCTATGCCGGTATTCCCGCGGCCAACTCGGCCTTTGCCATCGCGAAAAAGATCCTGACCCAGCCGGACGCGCCGACGACAGAAGCCCGTTCAGCAGAGACAGATCGTTAGGAGAGAATATGAATCCGATAACCATTGGCGAGATTGTACGTGGAGATCGCGAGATCTTTCCTCCCTATCTGTACGTGGCTTACCAATCCACCAGACGACGCTCGCCGACGCTACCTTTGATCGAGGTGCCGCTGACGCTCTCTGAACTGACCGGGCCAGGAGTGGCGCTCGGCGCGATTACTGTCGAGGATGCAGACCTGACGCGCAACGCGGGTACCGGCGGCGAGGCCATCGGACAACGCATCATTGTCACGGGACGCGTTCTTGACGAGTACGGCCAGCCGGTGCCACAGATGCTACTAGAGGTCTGGCAGGCCAATGCAGCGGGTCGCTATCTGCATAAGCGCGACCAGTGGCCGGGGCCGCTCGACCCTCACTTTCTCGGCATGGGTCGCTGTCTGACTGATGACCGGGGCATCTACCATTTTTTGACCATTCGCCCTGGTGCCTATCCCTGGAAAAATCATCACAATGCCTGGCGTCCAGCCCATATCCATTTTTCTCTCCTGGGACCAACTCTGCATGCACGTCTGGTGACGCAGATGTATTTTCCTGACGATTCACTGCATCCGCTCGATCCCATCCTGGGTTCTCTGCCGACCGATGCAGCTCGTCAGTGTCTCATCGCGACCTATGATCACGCTGTTACCGAGCCGGAGTGGGCGCTGGGGTATCGCTGGGACATTATTTTACGCGGCAGTGCCGCCACTCCTTTTGAAAACATGGAGGAGTCGATATGAGCACATCATGGGATCTGACCCCTACGCAGACGGCTGGCCCATTTTTCTCTATCGGTCTGCTGGAGCGAGGCGGTGAGCGCCATGTCCTGACCCGCGAAGAGACGTGGGGAGAGCGCATTCGCTTGGAGGGTCGGGTGCTGGATAGTGACGGCCTGCCTGTTCCTGATGCCCTGATGGAGATCTGGCAGGCCAACGCCGCGGGCCGCTATCATCATCCTTCCGATTGTAGCGACCTCTCTCTGGACCCGACTTTTCTCGGCTTTGGGCGCAGCGGAACCGATGAAGAGGGCTGCTACTGGTTTGAAACGATCAAGCCCGGCCCTGTGCCTTTAACCAGTGGCCAAGCGCAGATGCAGGCACCTCATATCTGTGTGACCATCTGCGCTCGCGGTCTGCTCAATCATCTCTGCACGCGTCTCTACTTTGCCGACGAACCCTCCAACGCCGAAGATGTGGTGCTTGGCTGCGTTCCCGAGGAGCGGCGAACGACCTTGCTGGCCACGCGAGCTGTGGAAGATCAGCGGATCATCTATCATTTCGATATTGTTTTGCAAGGACTGCAGGAAACAGCGTTTTTTCAGCTTTAGCAGGTGCATTGACTATGCCAGAAAGCCCCACCAGCCTGTTGCTTGCGTCGAGCATGTCCGTTCTGTTCTCGCCAGAAGCCCATGTCCAGCAGATGCTCCGCTTTGAGGCCGCGCTGGCCAGCGCCGAGGCACAGGCAGGCGTTATCCCACTGGAGGCAGCGCAAGCCATTGCCACGCACTGTAAAGTGGAGTTTTTTGATTTGTCGACGCTGGCCAGTGAGGCTCAACTGGCCGGTACGCCAGTTATTCCTCTGGTGCGCCAGCTCACGGACCTGGTCGAGGGAGAGGCGCGTCGCTATGTTCACTGGGGAGCCACCAGCCAGGACGCGATTGATACGGCCCTGATGTTGCAGATGCGCACTGGCCTTGATCTGCTGATGACGGGTGTGCAGGCAATCTGTGCTTCCTGCGCCGACCTGGCCACGCGCCACCGGCAGACGGTCATGGTTGGGCGCACGCTGCTACAACAGGCTTTGCCCATCACTTTTGGTCTGAAAGCTGCTCGCTGGCTGGCCCTGCTGACCCGTCAGTTTAGCGCCCTGCGCACACAACGTCAGCAGGCGCTGGCCATTCAGTTTGGCGGAGCTGCTGGTACCCTGGCCGCGCTGGGTGAGTACGGTCTGACTGTGGCGCAAGGACTGGCGAAAGAGTTAGACCTGCCACCGAGCGATCTACCCTGGCATGCGGAACGCGATCGCGTGGCTGTCATTGCTACCACGCTGGGCGTGCTCGCGGGTTCGCTGGACAAAATCGCAGGTGATCTGGTGTTGCTGGCCCAGACCGAAATTGGCGAGGTCAAAGAGACTAGTCAACCGGGCAAGGGCGGATCAAGTGCCATGCCGCAGAAGCAGAACACGGTAGACGCCATACGTGCTCGCTCCTCGGTTCGTCTGGCACTGGGCCAGGTACCTATCATCCTTGCAGCGATGGCTCAGGAGCAGGAGCGCGCTGCCGGGGCCTGGCAGGCTGAATGGACGGCAATACCGCAGCTTTTCTGTCACACCGCCTCGGCGGTCGAGTCGCTGCATCAGGCGCTGGCAGGTTTGCAGGTCGACGAGAAGCGTATGCGCGCCAATCTTGATTTAACCGCTGGCCTGGTCATGGCAGAGTCACTGACCATGGCGCTCGCGCCCCACCTGGGACGCCCTGCTGCTCAGCGACTGGTAACGAGTCTGTGTGAGCGAACCGTGGCGTCCGGGCAGCATCTGCGTGAGGTTGCTCTGAATGTGTCGGAAGTTCGCGCCCATCTTTCCGCGTCAGAGATCGCGTCTGCGCTTGATCCTGCTCAGTATCTGGGTAGCAGCGAAAGCTTGATCCAGCGCGCCTTGGTGCTCTATCACACAACCCTGCTGAAATGAGGCCACCCGATGGATTTTTTTGAGCATAACGGAGTACGTCTCGCTTACCGGGTCGATGGGTCGGTGCAGGCACCTCCTCTGATCCTGGTCAATTCACTGGGCACAGATCTGCGGATGTGGCAGCCCTTGCTGCCTCACCTGGTTCAGCGGTTCCGCGTTATTCGCGCTGATACGCGTGGGCATGGACAATCCGAGCCAGGGAAAGTGTCCTGTACAATCGAGGATCTTGGACACGATCTGCTCGCGTTACTGGATACCCTGGAAATCGAGCGTGCCAGTATCTGCGGCCTCTCGTTTGGTGGTATGACTGCGCTCTGGCTAGCCATTCACTATCCCTGGCGCTTGCAGCGAGCCGTGTTTGCCAATACCGCCGCTCGCATTGGCAGCAGGGAGATCTGGGATGCGCGCATGGCTGCGATAAGAGGCGGAGGGATGGCAGCTATCCGCGAGGCCGTGCTGGCTCGTTTTCTGAGCATGCACTATCGTCAGCAGTATCAAGAATCAGCGAATATGCTGGGAGAGATATTGATGGCCAGTCACCCACAGGGCTATATAGCCGCGTGTGAGGTCTTACGCGAGACCGACCTGCGTGGTCAGGTCCAGACGATTACCGTTCCCTCCTTGATTCTGGGAGGCGAACTCGATGAAGCGACGCCGCCAGCGCAAGCTCAGGAACTGCACGAGGCCATCGCGGGGAGTCAGTTGCATATCTTTCCACAGGTAGCTCATATTTCTAGCTGGGAGTGTCCGCAAGCCTTTGGTCAGTGCCTGCTGGAATTTCTCGAAAAATGATCCTGAATAGCGAAAGCAGAGGAACAAGCGCCATGATCATGGATACACGTGTAGGCATCATCGGAGCCGGTCCGGCTGGTTTATTGCTCGCGCACCTGCTCTCTCAGGAGGGCATCGACTCGGTTGTGCTGGAAAATCGCAGCCGGGCCGAGATCGAATCGACCATTCGCGCTGCCGTCCTTGAGCAAGGCACTGTGGACCTGATCATCGCTATGGGACTGGGCGAACGCATGCGGCGCGAAGGGTTCGTGCATCATGGCATTGAGTGGCGCTTTGATGGCGCGGGCCATCGCATCGACCTGTACGAACTGACTGGCGGACGGGCCATTACCATCTATCCTCAGCATGAACTGATCAAGGATTTTGTTGCGGCTCGTCTGGAGAAAGGCGAAGTGATCTTTTTCAACGTGGAAGATGTGCGGCTGGCAGATGTTGCCACCGGGCATCCGATCATCCGCTTTCTGCATGAAGGCGAGGACGTTGAACTGCGTTGCGACTTTATCGCGGGCTGCGATGGCTCGCACGGCGTTTCCAGTTCGGCCATCCCCGACGCCATCAAGCACGTGTTCAGTCGCTCCTATCCCTTTGGATGGCTGGGCACCTTGCTCCAGGCACCACCTTCGGCCAGTGAATTGATCTATACCTATCATGAACGCGGTTTCGCCCTGATCAGCACGCGCTCGCCGGAAATCCAGCGCATGTATGTGCAGTGTGATCCTCATGATGACATCGCGCTCTGGCCCGACGAGCGGATTATCGAGGAACTGCAAGCACGCCTGACAACCAGCGATGGTTGGCAATTGCGCACCGGACCGATCATCCAGAAAAGTATTCTCGGTATGCGCAGCTTGGTCATAGAACCGATGCAGTATGGCCGACTCTTTCTGGCTGGAGATGCAGCGCATATTGTACCGCCGACCGGTGCCAAGGGCCTGAACCTGGCGGTGGCCGATGTGCGCCACCTCGCGCTGGCGCTGGCGATCTTTTACCAGAAGCACGAGAGCGCATTACTGGAAGCCTATTCAGCCGCTTGCTTGCGGCGTGTCTGGCGCACCGAATATTTTTCCTGGTGGATGACTTCGCTCTTGCATCGTTTTCCCGAAGATGACGCTTTTCAACAGCGCTTACAGCGCGCGCAACTCGCGTATACAGTGCGTTCGCGCGCGGCTTCGATCAGTCTGGCTGAAAACTACGCGGGCCTGCCCTGGGAGTTTGATTGACGCCAGTTCTGGCAGAACCGTTTGACCAATTCCTGATACCACGGTTCAAATTAGGAGAGCCTATTGCTTTTATTAACGCCGACGTGATTACGAGCCGGTTTAGGGCTGAAATGACAGCTTTTCTGAGAACGAAAGAAATGACTATTTTTTTGGCTTCAATGGCTGAGAAGCGTGCTACACTTGCTCAGCCATTGAAGCCAAAACGCGCCTAAACCGGCTCGGAGTTTCACCGGCACTGACACCTTTGTCGATTATAGTAAATTTCGAGATACTCGAAAAGTGCTTGCCTGGCCTGCTCATGGGAGGTATAGACCTGGTTGCCTACGCATTCCTCGCGTGACGGGAACCGAAGAAACTCTCCATTGCCGCATTATCCCAACAATTCCCTTTACGTGACATACTGACTACCGCTCCCACTTGTTCAAGACGCGTCTGCGCTTGCTTGGCTGGTGTATTGACAGCCGCGATCACTAT
>DAOTTJ010000325.1:0-18031 GCA_034437695.1 Ktedonobacteraceae bacterium | reverse complement strand
GACCTGAAGATGTAGAAGATGCGGAAATGGCCCAGGCTAAATGGGATGAGTTGCCAGATGGCTTTGGCATTGTAGTGGCGGATCTTGAGAGCAGCCTGGATGATCCTGTACGGATGTACTTGCGCGAAATCGGACGTGTACCTCTGCTATCGGCGGAGGAAGAGGTTCGCCTGGCACAACGTATGGAGCGTGGGCGGGCTGAACTCCTCAAGCCTGCGACGAACCGCGGCTATCGCCTGATTGAAGATGGCGAAGAGGCTCAACGCCGCCTGACCGAAGCTAATCTGCGTCTCGTTGTAAGTGTGGCAAAAAAATATATTGGCCGTGGTATGAGCCTGCTGGACCTGATCCAGGAGGGCAACATCGGTCTGATCCGCGCTGTCGAGAAGTTCGACTACACTAAAGGTTATAAGTTTAGTACATACGCGACGTGGTGGATTCGTCAGGCGATTACACGGGCAATCGCCGACCAGGCTCGAACGATTCGCATTCCTGTCCACATGGTAGAGACCATCAATCGTTTGATTCGCATCAGTCGTCGTCTGTTGCAAGATCTAGGCCGCGAACCTACCTCCGAGGAGATCGCCGAGCAGATGGAGATCAGCCCGGAGAAGGTGCGCGAAATTATCAAGGTCAGCCAGGAACCGGTCAGCCTCGAAACGCCAATTGGCGAGGAAGAGGATAGCCACCTGGGCGACTTCATCGAGGACCACACTGCGCTGGCTCCAGCCGATGCCGCCAGCCATCAACTGCTCAAAGAGCAGGTTGAAGACGTTTTGGATAGCCTGACTGAGCGTGAACGCAAGGTGTTACAACTGCGCTTTGGTCTGGACGACGGCCGTAGCCGTACTTTGGAAGAGGTCGGGAAAGAATTCCATGTAACTCGCGAGCGCATTCGCCAGATCGAGGCGAAAGCACTGCGCAAGTTGCGCCATCCCAGCCGCAGCCGGAAACTGAAAGACTACCTGGATTAGGAAGTAGACCCAGAGAGAGCGGGGATCTGCACTGCATAGTACAGATCTCCGCTCTCCATTTGTATCTAAAACATCGCTGTGGGTCCGTTGGGGTCGAGTACTAACCCATTGTGGAAGCCACAGGCCGGGCAGAGCAACGAATTGGGCGGTAGCGGGCGTCCACAGCGTGCGCAGAGCGCGGGCTGGGGATAACCGGCGGCGGACTGCCCAGGCTGGCCATACGGGTCGTACAGGCCGCTCCCTGGGCTAACGGTGTTGGGCAAGGGTGCGGTTGGACCTTTGCGCAGCGCCACTATAAAGATGAGCAGGACGCCGATGGCCAGAATTAAGGCTGCCAGGGCAATCAGGAGGACGAAGATCAGGCTCTTATTGGTATTGCCTGGCAACGTTGTCCCATTGCTCCCACCGCCGCCAGCAGTCGCGGTTGTCGTGGCTACGGGTGTTTCGGCCGGGGTCGATGCAACGCTCACAGTAGGGGTAGCAACCGGTGTAGGCGTCGTAGTGACAGTTGGGGTGGAGGTGACTGCTGTGCCTGCGATACTCAGTGGACGGTTGGTATGTGTGTAGCTAGTGCTGAGCAGGTTGTTCTGGACGGTTGAGGCTGTGACCTCGTAGTTGCCAGTAGCTGTATTGGCTGGAATGGCGAGCGTCGTGCTAAACTTCCCTGGTGTGGCGTTGCCGGGCGTAACTTGTGTGCGACTGATGAAGCCTGAACCGCTGGTTGGGACTATCTCGACATTGATTGGCTGGTTGGGAACCCAGTTCATCGCCTCAACGTTGATGTTTGCTCCTGCCTTCACGCTGGTCTGAGTTACATCGATCGCGGGTGAGTTGGTGGTTAGGATCGTAAAGGGACCGGGACTATCCAGGCGGCTGAGCACGACAGGCTCGCCAGCATTGACCGATTGGGAGCAGATGCTATAGGCCTGTCCGGGCTTATTAACCTGGCCGGGCCAGATAAACTGAGCCTCGAAGCTACCAGTATTAGTGACTGTAGCCTGGATGACAGGCACTGGATTGATTGCGCAGACGATTGGACTCGTATTACTGTCGCCCTCCACCAGGGTCAGCGCTACTTGCTGGTCTGCTTGAAAGTTTGTCCCATGTACGAGCACATGTTCGCCGGGTGGTCCCCAGGGATTGCCGTTATTCTGGCCGGGATAAATCATTGTTTGATCCCAGGTAATCGTCGGAGTGGCTGCATATGTCCGTGTGGAAGACGAGAAAGCCAGGCAGGGCAACACAGCCAGTGTCAGAATCATCGACAGCAAGAGTCGACGGTGAAGTGACCAGAGTTGGGGCTGGCTGGTCGGTTTGGAAGGATAGGTGCGTGTGGGAATACGCATGAGCATAACAATCCTCCGTAGTGGTCGAATTGCGATAAGCGTTTTCGCGTGCGTATCTCTAAAACAGAGCGACGCCGGGCATAATGATAGCGATAAAAAATGACTCTATCGTCTATATAACGAACGAGTTGACCTCTGCTGGTAGAGAAATTGTAGACCTCGGCCTTGTTGCCTGATAGTGTAGCAACAGTTGCCGCCGATTGCCGCGCAGAGTCGTGTAACGTGATAGAGATATCAGCGGTTCTGCTAGAGGCGTCAAGGCCTGAGGGTCGAGTGTATATTCTGGTGAACGGCGTATGAACCAGATACTTGTCTAACACGGCAAAACTCCCTGTTTAAAGGTCTTAAAGACGGGCGGAATTTGGACAGATATGCGATAATAGACCAATGGAATATAGCCGTGTTATTTGGAAAGGATTATATATATGGCAAAAAATGTAGAGTTATCAATCAGTCCACGTTCGGTGACTGGAAAATCTACCAAACAGCTGCGCAGACAGGGGATCATCCCGGCCAACATCTCTGGTCGCGGAGAAGAATCCCAGGCAGTGCAGGTGGAAGAGTCAGCTTTTGAGGGTCTGCGTCGGGAGCATCACGCAACCGGGATGCTTGCGCTCAGGCAGCCTGAGATCAAAGTGGCGCAGACGGCCTTGATTCGCCATGTGCAGCGCGATCCAATCAGTGGAAAAGTCTTGCACATCGATTTCTTGCGCGTCAATCTGGCTGATCGGATTGTTTCAAAGGTGCCATTGCACTTTGTCGGGACCGCGCCGGGTGTGAAACTTGAGGGTGGTGTTCTGTTGCATCAGCTGGAGAGTCTGGAAATCGAGTGTGCTGCGGGCGATATTGTCGACTTCGTCGAAGTAGACATCAGCGGTTTGGAGCATATCGACGAGACTATCCACGCCAAAGATATCAAGTTGCCTGAGAAGTACAACTTGGTCACCGACCCTGAAGAGACAGTTGCCAAAGTGACAGCGCCGCGTGCGGTGCGGGCAGAAGCGGCAGAGACTTCTGCGCAACCAGCGGCGGCTGCGACTTCCACACCATCTCAAGCCTGACCATCTCGAAGCTAACCAGAAACGAGCGATAGACATGCGTATTGTCATTGTTACAGATCAGTATCCTCCGATGATCGGCGGTGTGCCGACTGTCACACGTCAGTTAGCAGAAGACCTCGTCAAGCGCGACCACCAGGTGTGGGTGGTCGCGCCGAGTTATGGCGCACGTGAGGTATATCGTATTGAGCAGAAGGTGCGTGTCTATCGCTTACCTTCATTTGAGTGGCCAACCTACGAAGAACTACGTATACCTTTTTTACCGTTCATTCCGATGCGCAAGCTTCTAAAAAAGGCTGATCCCGATGTGATTCACATCCATTCGCCTGTGGTACTGGGCAATATCGCTCAGATTCTGGCTGGAGGTTTGCGCAAACCTGTCATTGCTACCAACCATTATCTGCCGATGAACATCAGCCGTTCTCTCATAAACGATCGTGTCTTTGGTAAGCCTTTTAGCACTGTCAGTTATTCTTACCTGGTGCATTTCTGTAACCGTTGCGAATACGTGACCGCTCCGACTATAACCGCGCTCAATCTACTCTACGAACACGGTCTGCGTGCGCCGGCCTGCGCTATCTCCAACGGTATCGATCTGCAATACTACTCACCTGGACCGCGCGACGAGCAGGTGCGTCAGCGTCTGCGATTGCCCGCCGATCGGCCGCTTTTGCTGTCGGTCAATCGCTTGAGCCAGGAGAAGCGCATTGATGTCTTTATTGAGGCGCTGGCCAGGATGCGCCAGCCTGCCCATCTGGCGATTGCCAGCAGTGGACCCGCCGAGGCCGAGTTGCGGGCCAGAGTTGACGAACTCAATTTGCGCGATCGTGTGACTTTCCTGGGCTTTGTCCCAGATGCAGATCTTGTGCCGCTCTATCGTCTGGCTGATGTCTTTGGCATCCCTTCCGAGGCCGATCTCCAAAGTCTGACCACCATGAATGCGATGGCGTGTAGTCTTCCGATTGTGGCGGCCAACGCCTATGCACTCTCTGAACTGGTTCACGACCAGGTTAACGGTTTCCTGTTTGCGCCCGGTCAGAGCGACGAGATGGCCCGACACCTGGATTGTCTGCTTGAAGACGCCAATCTGCGCCGCACAATGGGAGCACAAAGCCTTGATATCATCGCGGCCCACGATCGCAACAAAGTGCTGGAGCAGTGGGAGACGCTCTATCGACGACTCTCCAATGAGTTTATCGAGGCTAGAGAGCGCCGTCAACGTCTGCGCCTGGCCCGTAAGAACCCTTACTTCAAACGCAGCGCAGAGAGCCACCGTCCACGGATTGTGCGCACTGGTCCTCTTGGGGGACTGTGAGTCAACCTGTCGAGTAAAAGAGAAAGGGGCGGACCAGGCAGCAGCGTTTTGTCCTGGTTCGCACCTGCGTGGGATGTCAAAAAGAAGCGCTGGTCTGCGAAGCGCCGCACGACTCGCGAATGACCAGGCTGGTTGGCAGCTCAATGCGTGGAGCCTCCGCGGTCGAGGCCTGGAACTGTCGGCTGCGTCGGGCGAGCTGGGCTTGCTCGATCAGACTAAAGAGCAATTCAATCGCCCGTGTACCCATATCAGAGAAAGGCTGGCGCACCGTCGTCAAGGCCGGGCGCATATGAGCCGAAGACGGATTATCGTCAAAGCCGATCAGCGCAATATCATCGGGAACGTGCAGACCAAACTCTTCAGCCGCTGAGAGAACCCCGTATGCCATCAGGTCACTGCCCGCGAAGATAGCTGTTGGCCGCCTGTGCTCAGGCAGCTCGAAAAAGGAGCGTGTGCAAGTTCTGCCGCCTGAAGGCATAAAGTCACCCTCCTGCACCAGCTCAGGATTGAGCAAGATGCCCGATTCCTGAAGCGCATCGCAATAGCCCTGGTAGCGATCGTGCGAAACCTTATACTTCATGGGACCCTGAATATACGCTATACGCTGATGGCCGCGCTGGATCAGATAGCGAGTCGCTTCATAGGCACCACCCCGATTGTCTGCGCCAACCCAGGGGATACCAGGCAACGGAGAACTCTGGTCGTCGATCAAGACGACAGGAAAACCATGCTGGCGCAATTCGGTCAGATGCTGAACCGATTGACCAGGAAATACCGCCAACAGACCGGCAGTCAATTTAGTCGCCAGGATGCGATCAATAACCTTACTACAATCGCGCTCGTGGTTCGAAGTACTGATACTGTAGAGCACAATCTCGTAAGCAGTCATATCAACTATCTCAGCTACACTTGGCATAAGCTCGGAGACCAGCGGCCACGTCAGTGCTGGGACCAGCACACTGATCAAGCGATTGCGCCCAACTGCCAGCCCGGCAGCAGTAATGCTTGGTACATATCCACTCTCCTCTACAATACGCAAAATCCGTTCGCGTGTCGATGGATCGACATCTGGCTTATTGTTCAGGACGCGTGAAACGGTGCCAGTGGATACATTTGCCAGGCGGGCGATATCCTGGATAGTAAGTTTGTCAGCCATGTAAAATTCCTCTCAGGCTCGCGTATCTATGTCATGAAGACTATCTTTTCTTACGTAAAACGAGAATCTCCTCTTATCCATCTCATTTCTCTGAAGGACATTCCCGCAAAGTAACCGTCTGCGTAACCGTTTACGAAATAAGTATACAGAAAGATAGGTGCAAGATCAATGTATACACACCTTCACCAGACATTTCGCGACACATCTTTTTGCGCAAATAGAGAAAATGGCTAGAAATAGCCATGCATGCCTATCTAACAAACACAATCTACCCCATGCATTCGTAAACGATTACGTGAACGATTACGGGGCTATTATAACAAATGTATTTCATTTGACAAGCGTCCAGGCAGCTATTTCACCTTATTTAATTTTACCTACGGCAAGCCATAGGGGGATGGAGCCGATTTTACCCGACCTAGATACACACCGTGAAGCAAGAGCGCAGAGGAGGGCAGTCCTCTGGCTGTGGGTTCGGGGCGCAGCCCTTTGCAGAGGTTTTGAGATGTTTAGCACAGATAAGTTTTTTTTGGATGCTTCGCTGTGGCGAATGTATAGCGCTTCTTTTCCAACCGCCCGCCCTTTTTATGATTGGATGGGGCGATCTTCTATAGGCACAGTTTCTTTCATAGGTGCTTCGCTTCAGGCGAAGCACCTATTTCAGGTGCGGCAAGGTGTTTTTCAGGCGCATGGAATGCGCCTGAAAAACACCTTGCCGCACTTTTTACTCCGGGGGTGGGACAATTTCGCCTTATGAACAAAGAAGAACTAAAAACTCTATGCTTGTAAAGGGTTGATATGGAAGCCGCCGGCTTCCATGCAAAAAGGCAGGCCACCAAGAATCCTTGACAAAGGAAGTTTCCTCCGGGTATACTTTCCGTAATCGTTCACGTAAACGATTACGGGAGCGTTAACATTACAGAGACCGCCGACAGGGCTATCTATGTGCTTGCCTGAGGAGTTGCTTCTCAGGTCGGTTGTGTCTCTTTACCGGGTCTATGTTTGGGACAGGACGTCCACATTCAGGGAGGAATGGCAGACATGATGTCTTTCTTATCTCCATCGGATCAGCCGCGTCGTCGTTGGCGCTATGTGTTGCATGCCGGTGTTCTTCTGGTCTGTTTGTGTTTGATTGCTATATCGCTGGTGATTTCTAACCTGATCGTACCCACTCCTAAAGCCCATGCTGCTGGTACCGGTTACTGGCACACCAATGGTAGTCAGATCCTCGATGCAAATAATCAGCCAGTGCGTATTACTGGTATTAACTGGTTTGGTTTTGAGACTTCCAATTATGTAGCTCATGGCCTCTGGACGCGCAATTACAAAGATATGCTCAATCAGATTGCCAGTCTGGGCTATAACACCATTCGTCTTCCCTTCTCCGACCAGCTATTCGACGCTGGTAGTACCCCCAATAGTATTGATTTTAACAAGAATCCCGATCTGCAAGGTCTAACTGGTTTGCAGATCATGGATAAAATCATTAATTATGGTGGGAGCATTGGCCTGCGTTTCATTCTGGACCAGCACCGACCCGACTCGGGTGCGCAGTCGGCCCTGTGGTATACGGCCCAGTATCCTCAATCGCGCTGGCTTTCTGATTGGCAAATGCTCGCGCAACATTATCTGGGGAACACGGCGGTCATTGGTGCAGACCTGCACAACGAGCCGCATTCTCCGGCTTGCTGGGGTTGTGGCAACGCCTCTGTCGATTGGCGGCTGGCGGCTGAGACCGGTGGGAACGCAGTGCTGGCAATTAACCCCAACTGGCTGGTCTTTGTCGAGGGAGTCGATTGCTATGGTCCTGGCGGTGCCACCAGCGGTGATTGTTACTGGTGGGGCGGCAACCTGGAGGGAGTCGCGCAATATCCGGTGCAGCTCAACGTCGCCAATCGCGTGGTCTATTCCGCGCACGACTATCCAGCCGACGTGGCCTCACAGCCGTGGTTCAGCGATCCCACCTTCCCGAATAATATGCCTGGTATCTGGGATCAGCACTGGGGCTACATCGCCCGCGAAAATATCGCCCCGGTCTGGTTGGGTGAATTTGGCACGACCCTGGCTACCAGCCAGGATGCCGCGTGGTTTAGCGCTATCACGTCTTACCTCGGTAAAGGTGTGACAGGTATCAACTGGACCTATTGGTGCTGGAATCCTGATTCAGGCGATACGGGTGGTATTCTTCAAGATGACTGGCTCACGGTGAACCAGGCCAAGCAGGCGTACCTGACGCCGATTGAGGTTGCCCTGAGCGGTGGCACGACTCTCACGCCCACTCCCGGTACCACGCCGACCCCAGGCGCTACCCCGACTCCAAGGAGCACGCCGACCGCTACCCCGACTCCAGGGAGTACACCTACGGTGACGCCCAATGCCACGCATACCCCTGCGCCTACACCGACCTCAACGCAACCTGCCAGTTCAAATTGTAGCGTTCACTATGCGCTTCAGAGTCAGTGGCAGGGAGGTATGTCGGTTGCAATGACTCTCACAAATACTGGTCAGACCACCATCAACGGCTGGACACTTGTGTTTACCTTTCCTACCAGCCAGCAGACTATTACTCAGGGGTGGAATGGAGTCTTCACCCAGCAGGGCAGTCAGGTGACTATTACCAATGAACCATACGCTGCATCGCTTGCGCCGGGTGCGACGGTCCAGCCGGGTTTCAATGGCACATGGAGTGGGAGCAATCCGCCCCCCACTGCCTTTACACTGAATGGTCTTGCCTGTCGCGTGGTCTGAAGCTCAAGCTCACGGATCTGACTGAATGAAGTGACAGCGGCAGTAAAAGCTGCTTTTGAAACAGAGAGGTTTTTATGGCAATAAGATTGGCCGACCTATATAGGCGAGGACGCTGGCATAGCTGGACAGGTGGCGCGTTGTTGATGGGTGTTTTACTCGTGTTATTCGCCAGTGCTGCGCCGATATATGCAGCCGGGAGTGGTGTGGTCAGTGCGCAAGTGACTGTCAACTCCCAACAAGCTCTGGCCAGAGTTTCGCGCCTGTCGTTGGGAGTCAACGACGCCGTCTGGGATAGCAATCTGCTCGATCCGCAGTTGCCTGACCTGTTATCTAATGCAGGTGTCAAAGTCATGCGCTATCCTGGTGGTTCGACCTCCGATGTCTATCACTGGCAGACAAATACGACCGAGCCGGGTCAGAGCTATGCCGATCCGGCCAACACCTTTGACGCTTTTATGGGCGTTGTCAAAGCCACGGGTGCGACGCCGGTTATCACGATCAACTACGGGTCAGGCACGCCTCAAGAAGCTGCGGCCTGGGTGCAGTATGCCAATATTACCAAACACTACGACATCAAGTACTGGGAGATTGGCAACGAAATCTACGGCAACGGAAGCTACGGTGCGAACTGGGAGTACGACCTTCACGCGCAGAAGGGTCCCGCAGCCTACGCCAACAATGCCGCCCAGTTTATCCAGGCCATGAAAGTGGTTGATCCCTCGATCAAGATTGGTGCTGTACTGACAGCTCCTGGCAACTGGCCGGACGGAGTTGTCGCCTCTGGCGATACGATGGATTGGAACCACACAGTGCTCTCCATTCTGGGCAGCAAGATTGATTTCGGCATCGTCCACTGGTACTCGCAGGGTCCAGGGGGTGAAAGCGATGCAGGCTTGCTGGCCGCGCCTTCCAGCGGTGAGAGCACAAGCGTCAGTTATACGCCGTCTATCCCCTCGATGGTTGCCACCTTGCGCGGCGAGATTGGCCAATATAGTGGCAGCCACGCCAGTGCGGTTCAGATCATGGTGACCGAGACCAACTCGGTTTCCTACAACCCTGGGAAACAGACAGTGAGCCTGGTGAATGGTCTGTTCCTGGCTGAAGACTACCTGACCTGGTTGGAAAATGGCGTTACCAACGTCGACTGGTGGGGCGTGCATAATAGCGCGAGCGGTGGGAACAACAACAGCAGCACACTCTATGGAAACGCGCAGTACGGCGACTATGGTCTGTTATCCAATGCCAGTTGTGCTGGTACGGGCAACTGCGAGCCGGCGTTGGAAACCCCCTTCCCGGCCTATTATGCCTTGCAGGTTATCAGCAAAGTGCTCAAAGACCAGGCGCAGTTCGTGGCCACAACGTCCAGTCAAGGTCTAGTGTATGCCTTCGCGACCAAGCGTGACGACGGCAAGCTCTCGGTCTTACTGATCAACAGCGACCCGACCACGACCTACAGCGTTCATCTTGCGGGTGCAAATGGTCAGAAAGCACTTGTCTTCACGTATGGTGAGAACACCACTGAGGCCCGTTCGAGCCATACAAACAACGCAACGACCGAGGTGCTTGCACCGTACTCGGTGACTGCGGTGATTTTTAGCTAAACAGTAGTGTCATGTCGTCACGCAGTCTCACCTGCGTGACGATGCTCGCCAGACTCATGCTCGACAAAACCAGATGGATACGTGGAGAGGCATCGTCGTTTCCCTATCTATCTGGTTTTTGCTTGATTGGTGCACATAGAGCTTAAAGCTGGACCATTTCTTTACGCTCTAGACATTGCGACCTGGGATCAGCCAGTTGAGCGCAAGGTATGAAACCGGGAAAGGGGTTAACCATGTCGCCGGATAGCCATGAGGAACCGATCCCAATGTCGACCACAGAAGCGGGTCGCAAAGGGGGGAATGTGGTTCGCGCTAAATATGGCGAGGATTATTACCGCCAGATCGGGAAAAAGGGTGGTTCCGCGCTTAAAGCCAGGCGTGGCAGCGAATATTATCGTCATATTGCCCGCAAGGGGGGGATGGCGAACAAGCTCAAGTACGGGAACGAGCATTTTTCTGCACTGGGGAAAAAGGGTGGCAATACAACCAGAGAGCGGCAGGACGCCGATTTTTATCGTCGCATCGGTAAGATGGGTGGGGAAGCTAAAAGGCAGAAGCGCAGTTCCTCCGATTGAGAAGACGGAAGAGCTGCGTTTCTGCTAGACAATGCTTCTCTATATAAAGCGTGCGCTCAGGCACCTTCACTTATATAGTTCAGGTCTGAGACTTAGAGGCGGGTGGTTGTATTCAATTTGGCGAGGCCATCGGCAATCGCCCCGGCTACATCAGTTTCAGCCGTCTGCCGAGCCACGCGCAGGGCGTTTTTAATCGCTTTAGCCTTTGAGCGTCCGTGTGAAATAATGGCTGCGCCATTGACGCCCAGGAGCGGGACGCCGCCATATTCTGCGTAGTCCATGCGTTTCATCATCTTGCGCAGGCGTGGGCGGATGACAGCGCCGGCAAGTTTGCCGACCAGGTCGCTGGCAATCTGCTCTTTAATCAGATCGAGCAATGTTTCTGAAAGACCCTCGCTGAGTTTGAGGATTGCATTGCCGACGAAGCCATCGCAGACAATCACATCGGCGGTCCCGATCGGAATGTCGCGTCCCTCGACATTGCCGATAAAATTCAGGCCCAGCACGCTGGCGTTCTGTTTGAGCAACTGGTGGGTGAGCTGGACCTGTTCGTTGCCTTTACCTTCTTCCTCACCGTTTGCCAGCAGTCCAACTCGTGGTGAACTTACTTTAAAGATGCGCTCCATGTAGATCGATCCCATGATTGCGAATTGCTGAAGATACTCCGGCTTGCAGTCAGTATTGGCACCGATGTCGATCACCAGGCAGAGTCCATCTTTGGTAGGAAAAGGGCCACCGAGTGCGGGTCGATCGACTCCCGGCAGGCGTTTCAAGGTAAAGAGCGAAGCTGCCATCATCGCGCCGCTATTCCCGGCTGAAACGGCTCCTACAGCCTCCTGGCTTTTGACCAGTTGGACTGCTCGGACCATCGAAGTATTAGTGTTGCGGGCTGCTTTCGCTGGATCGTGCTCATCCATAGGGATGACTTCATCGGTATGGATGATGGGCAGATCGAGTCCCTGTGTATCGTAGCGGGCCAGTTCGGCCTTGATCGAGTCCTCTTTTCCCACCAGATACACCCCTATCCCATACTCGCGGGCCGCCTCAACTGCACCCAGCACAACTTCACCTGGAGCATGATCTCCTCCCATTACATCCAGGGCAACACGGACATTCGCGCTCATGCATATTTCCTTTTCAACGGTATGTCTATGGTTCGCCTATAGTTTCTCTAACCAGATCAACTAATTGATCCAGGTCAAATGGTTTATAGACAATATGGACCACCCCTGCACCACGGAACTCTTCTGCTTCTTTATCCGCGTCCAGGAAGGCAGTTACAACAATTACCGGGATATGAAACGCGCTCATACGCATCAACTGCAATTCGTCGCGTCCATCCAGGTATTGCATCATCAGGTCTAATAGAATCAGATCGGGTCTGATTTCGGTGACGGAATCGTAGAAACGCAGGCTCTGCGTTGTCATATGCGTCTCATATCCCTCATCAGCCAGCGCCTCGCGTAGCAGATCAGCGATTGTAGGGTCGTCGTCCATAATGAGAATTTTCTTCGACATCGGCTACCCCCTCATGGTATAGCATTTAGCCAGGTGGTTCACTTATACACCAGTATTATAGCATGCCACAGTATGCACTCATGTGTACCCTGTGAGGGTGCGTATGAGTGTGTGAAAGCACCATCCCGCCAGTCTGGTGGCCTGTTTCTACCTGAACAAACAAACAATGCAGCGAGCTAAACAAGGCACTCACACTGGCCACGCCTCAAGTGAGGTTGGCCTGTGTCAGGCCCTGGAGCGTTATGCGGTTTCGGTCCAGTTTAGCGTGCGCTTGTTCCATGATCTACTTCTGCTTCAGAAGCAGTGTTAGCCGCCTGGATCAACTGCGAGCGAGTAATCGGTTGGCAACGCACAGGCGTTTGAGCGCACGATAATCTTTATTCTTGTAGTATAAGACGCTTGTAAAACCGATTTCGATTTTTCTATAGGAGAAGAGGATAGGAAAGGTCTGAGGCTGAGAGGCGACGTGAGCGATTGGTCGGCCAGATATGTACAGATACCAGCCAGAACCGCGTTTAATCCTTGTGAGAAGGACCGCAGAAAAGGGTCGGCGGATCGATACAGACAGGCCCGGTAGAAGGAATACACGCTATGTTGCGCTCGCAAAAGATGGCACTCATCTGCTTATTCATTGCTATACTTGTAGGCGGAGGCCTCTACGCGCTGCCCGCGCCTGCGACGGCCGCCGTTCATCACCCGGCGTTACGCTATAGCGCCTACGCCGCGGGTCCCTATCGCACGAGCGGCAACCGCATCCTGGACGCCACGGGTCAGGCATACTATTTTCATGGCGTGGCTCGCGATGGTCTAGAATTTTCCTGTGCCGATGATCCTTCCCTGGCTCCGCGTTACCTGGCTTTAATGGGACCGCAGATTGCCGGTCTGAGTGGTACTTTCTGGTATGGCAATACCGTGCGCCTGCCCGTCTCGGAGCTGCTCTGGCTCTATAAGCAGACACAAAATGGCCAGTCCTGTACGCCGGCTCGCTACCAACAATTGCTTAAACAGACTATCGACGCTTTGACGCTCCTTCACCTCAACGTTATCCTCGATTTACAGTGGAGTGACGCAGGTGGGCATGGGCCTGGTGCGTCCTGGGACCTGCCTGACGCGGATAGCGTAACGTTCTGGCAACAGGCCGCGCAGGTCTATGGAAGCTACTCCAACGTTCTGTTTGAGTTGTATAACGAGCCGCATATCTGGCTGGCCGATACGACCGCGCTCTGGAATTGCTGGCGCTCGGGTTGCCAGGTTGTCAACGATGCATCGGCTCAGGGTGCGTGTGGCTGTCAGAAGCTATTCAGCTATCAGGGAGTCGGCATGCAGACCCTGGTGAGCGCAGTACGTCAGGTTGGAGCACAGAATCTGCTGCTGGTCGGGGGGGTAAATTGGAGCTATGAGTTGTCTGGACTCAAGAATGCGCCGCTGATGGGGATAAATCTTGTCTATGATACCCATCCATATCCTTACGCCGGCAAAGACACGGTCAGCGCGTGGGACAAATCTTTTGGTCAACTGAGCCAGATCTATCCAGTTATCGCGGCTGAAAGCGGCGAATACGACTGCAAAGCGAGCTTCCTGAGTCAGCTCGTGCCTTATTTTGACGCCCATCAGATGAGCTGGATCGGCTGGTCCTGGTTTGCTGGAGCCAATCCCTGTGGCTTTCCCGAACTGATCGACGACTATAACGGCACGCCCGCTCCACTGATGGGAAGTTTTGTTTATCGCACGTTGCTTGCTTATGCAGATGTTACACCGCAGACCGGCTTCAGTCCTTTTAATCCGGGCACCGGTCCGGTCGATCAAGAGTGGTATTTCCCTGGCGAACCCGTGGGAGGTGGCTTCACACAGACACTCATTCTCGACGACGCCTCATCTTACAGTTGCGATGTAACAGTGAGTTATCTGCTCAGATCGCAGCAAAACGCGACCAGCGTCAAGACTGCGAAGCTGCATATGGCTGCGCTCGATCAGCTAACGGTCCAGGTAAATAGCGACGTAGGGGTAGTCAGCACTGCGCCGGTCGTCCAGGTAGGGACCATCGTCTCGGCGCGTGGGACCAGGTGTACTGGTATCGTTGTAGAACGCACCATCCAGGTCGCCATCCCTGGTCTGGTGGAGAACGGCAGTACGCTCTCAGGACTGACCTCTGCGAGTACAACGTTTGCCTTTGCCGATATCAGCACAGGCGACCAGGCGGACGCGGCTCTGGCGGCTCTCAATCCCGGCTCACTTCAGGCGCACGTGACGGTCAGCTATTTTGCCGCTGGCCGCCAGGTTGGACAGCAGCAACTCAATCTTGCGCCTCTCACCACCAATAGTTTCCGTCCGCCAGCCGGGCTGCCTGCGCATAGCGAGGCCCTGCTTACCTCTGATCAGCCCGTTGTAGCTGCCTACTCACTCTTGCTCATCCATTTTAACGCCGGGAAAGTGGGTGCAGTTACGGGATTTGCCGAAGTCGTGGGAACGACTCAGACTGCTCCCGGCTGGTTGTTCGCAGAAGGCTCAAGCGCTCCTGGCTTTCAGACCAATCTGGTGCTGGCCAATTTCACCGCCGCGACCGCGCATGCGACGATTACCCTGGACTATGCCAACGGCACGCACGAGACCTTGCAGACGAATATCGCCGCCCACAGTCAGTCCACCTGGGACGTGAATGCCCACGTCGCCGCAAGCACTCACGCAACAACCAACGTCGCGCTGGCGGTGCAGGCCGATACTGCGCTGGCAGTCGTACGCAACGTGTATTTTCGGCACGGCCAGTTGACTGGTCTGACTAGCGCGAACGGCGCACTGACGAGTGCCGCCACATCTGCGCAGACCTTTGCCGATAGCTCGCTCGCCAGTAGCACCGACGCATGGTTAACCCTGCTCAACCCCACGGTCCAGCGCGAACTACTCACCCTCATCCTCGTGCGCGGCGGACAGACGATAACCTATCAGGTCTATCTGCCCGCGCAGAGTCGCGGAACCATCTGGCTTACACGTCTTGCAAGTGGACTGGGCTGGCCGCTGGATGGCGCGGCCAGCGCTTTGACTGTCAGCTCTAACGGCGGCGTCTTTGTCGCCGAGCGTGTCAGCTATTGGCAGACGGCCAGCACACAGGGAGCCTCAGCGGTCGCAGGCTACGGAGGCCACAGCTAGCGAGTGAGCACACGCCGCCAACTACTCCTGATGCGCCCGAGCTTTAAGTGTGCTCGTTGATACCCTGTAACTCGTGTTTTGGACCGCGCATCATCAACTCTGCTTCGACCAGGTGTGGGTCGCGTCCTTCAAAGAGCACCATACTGAGTTGACGGGTGATCGGCATCTCGATCTGATAGCGTTCAGCGAACTTCAGAGCCGCCTGAGTCGTAAAAACGCCCTCGGCTACCGAATGCGTCGAAGCCAGGATATCCGCCAGCTTCTCGCCCGCGGCCAGTCGTCGCCCGAGTTGCTGATTGCGACTGAGCGGGCTGGCACAGGTCGCGATCAGATCGCCGATCCCGGCCAGACCGGCAAAGGTCAGAGGATTGGCACCTGCGGCCTGACCTAAGCGCGAGATCTCGGCCAGACCGCGAGTCATAAAGGCCGCTTTGGCATTCTCGCCGTAGCCCATTCCATCGTTAAAGCCTGCGCCGATAGCGATAATATTCTTGAGTGCGCCGCCTAGCTCCACGCCGATCACATCGTCTGAGTTATAGACGCGGAAATGCGCGGTCGTCAAGAGTGTACGCACACGCAGAGCCACCTCGGGTACATATCCGGCCACCACAGCAGCGGTGGGCTTCTCCTCAGCAACCTCGCGTGAGATATTAGGGCCGCTCAAAACAACCAGACGATCGGCGGCCTGGGGAAGCTCGTCGCAGATCACCTCGCTCATCCGTTCCAATGTATCGATTTCAATGCCCTTACTGGCGCTGACGAGTAGCGTATCTTTATGCATTGAAGAGGCGAGCAGGCGCAGGTTCGAGCGCAACCGCTGTGAGGGTGTCACCAGCAAGAGCATCTCTTTCTCGCGCACCGCTTCCTCGATATCTGAAGTTATATGGAGGTTCTCAGGAAAATAGAATCCTGGTAAGAAAAGCTGATTTTCGCGTCCTTCGCGCATAGCGTGTGCGCGGGTTGGATTGTGCTCCCAGAGCGTCGTATCCAGGCCCTTGTTGGCCAGCAGGCGGGCCAGAGTAGTTCCCCAGGCACCGCTGCCAATAACACCTACAGCCACCATCACGAAATCTCCTTGCCTTTTAGTGAAATCGCCTTCGCTATTGTAGCACAAGAGAAGCGTCTGCGAGAAGATCATCTACTTATCTAGCCAGAGCGTTCCCAGCATTAGCAGGCCTAGCCTCGTCCTCACAAAAATATATAAGGAAGTCCTATTTATAAGTACATCAAATCAGGCTGCGGGCGAATTCGTCGCGCTTCCTTTCCAAACCGCCCTTTTTCTCAATTGCTCAAATCAGGCTGCGGGCGGCTGCTCTAAGCTTGCTTTGAGCAATATATAGATTGGGGTGTGGTCGACGTGCCAGACATAGGCATGAAGTGAAGCAGGAGTGCAGAGGATGTTCCTCTGCTAACTTCATGCTTATGGATGTGGTCGACGTGCCAAAAAAAGGAACATATCATTTGCCAACAGAATCTTCTCACAGGGAGGAGAAGAAAAAACTTGCCAAAAAACCACTTGACAAGTTGGCGAGTATCTGGTAGTATACGCCTTGTCAAAAAGAAACGCTTGTATGTGCAGGCGAACCGGTGACTGTAGCGAAGAGGGTACACCCGTTCCCATCCCGAACACGGAAGTTAAGCTCTTCAGCTCCGATGATACTTTGGGGGCAGCCCCACGGGAAAATAGGGCGTCGCCGTTTCACCCGCCCACATAGGCGTTTTTCGCATTCTGCACATTTATCTACGCCCTTGCAACCTGCGTCCAAGTTCAGCAAAATTTAGCCGGTAACCCCAACCAAACCGTTTAGGAACCAGGATACGATGATCGGCCTCATCGGCCAGCCGCGCCTCCTCAAGTCTTTCCTGAGTTGGAGGTCGCCAATCATACGGTATCCCCAACAGTTCACCCTGCTTATCGTCTGTCTGTTTGCTCATAGATCATTCCCTGTCCTTTGGACGGCACTACTACTTAATAGTACGAGCTAACTGACAAGAATGTTTCTTACTTTTCCTTTCCCAGGGCTATTCAGTGCTCGACGTGTAGGCCCTCCCCCTTAACAAGGATCGTGTTGTGAGCGTGGAGGCTGCGGCCTCTACGCTCACAACACGATCCCAAAACCCTGGAGTGGGGGGGGTCGCAAGCCAGAGGCTTGCTGAGAATGGAATAGCCCTGTTCCTTTCCACCAGAATCTAGCTATCCTTTATCTTCTATGCTATGATAAGCTCGTATTTTCGATATCACGAGGAAAAGATTATGCTAACATTTGCTGAATTTTTTGCAGGTATAGGGTTAGTGAGAATGGGCTTAGAAAGGCATGGGTGGAGAGTTGTGTTTGCCAACGATAATAACCCTCAAAAGCTAAAAATGTATCGTAGTCAGTTTCCAGATACCGATCAACATTTTATCCTAAATGATATCAATAATATCGATGCAACACAGATACCTGCTATAACTATGGCTACAGCCTCATTCCCTTGTACGGATCTTTCCCTTGCAGGCAACAGGGCTGGGTTGAACGTCAAGCATTCGGGTACCTTTTGGCGCTTTATAGATATTATCGAAGATATGGGCGGGCGAAAACCACCTATTTTACTT
>DAOTTJ010000324.1:0-5764 GCA_034437695.1 Ktedonobacteraceae bacterium | reverse complement strand
GACAAGCAGACAGGTCCACGCGTTTGCATAAAATCGCTGTCCCTTTTCCCTCAGCACTCACCCTCTTTTCCCGGTTCTTTTTAATATGATAGACTAGAGAAAAGCCGCCGGTCTGGTCGCTTTTTTACACTATTTTATTTTTTCTAAGAGGAGCACAATCTATGGCGGTAATTCGTACCTCCAATGTAGATCTGAAAGTCAATGGAGATGGAGCTTATGCCTATATAGCTCAACCCGACGACGAGGCTAATCATCCAGGCATCGTTCTTATTCAAGAATGGTGGGGCATCGAACCACATATCCGCGATCTAGCTCAACGCCTGGCCGCAGAGGGCTTCGTGGTCGCTGTACCAGACCTCTACCACGGCAAAATCGTGACTGAGCCTGACGAGGCAGCGAAGATGAGCATGATGCTCAGACAGAACGTCGACCGCGCCGCCAGTGAGATTAACGGCGCACTGGAAACGCTCAAAGCTATGCCCAGCGTCGAACCCAAGCAACTGGGCTTAATTGGCTTCTGCGTTGGCGGTTTCCTGGTCTACACGGTCATATCTCGCGCAAATGATCTCGGCGTCGCCATCGCCTTCTATGGCAGCGGCTATGATCCGACACCCGAAGAAGTAGCCAGAGTCAATGCCCCCATCCTGGCTGTCTATGGAAGCCGGGACAAGAGTGTTCCCCCAGCTCAGCAAGAGAAAATCGCCCGCCTCTACAAAGAAGCTGGCAAAGACCTGACGATCAAAGTCTACGACGCCGGCCACGCCTTTCTCAATCCCGATCATGGCATGGGCAACGAAGCCGCTGCCGCTGCCGCGTGGCCCCTGGCAATCGATTTCCTGCACCAGCATCTGAAGGCGTAAGCAAGAACTATTGAAGGCTTTTCTCTGAAAAACCCCGCTAGATTTGCTTTGTAAGCAAGATCTGCGAGTGCGCTCTCGGTCGACTCGCAGATCTTGGATTTTATCCACACAATGGCAATGAAAACCAGACCGATTTGACCCGCTTGATGATACGATACATAGAATTGATGCTGCCTTTCACATGAGCAAAACAGGGTATGCGGGGGAGAATCCGCACATCGACGGGATCGTCCGTGTGTGGCCCGCGCCAGGCCGGGTCACACAATTTTTATCGACGTACTAATACATACGAAAAAGCGGTGAGAAAGATCTCATAACGTTGCTCAATGGAATGCGGTTTTCCGCCCCTGCGCATCCACACTACCTCGCAGACGTCGCTGTCCTCAAACATATGACCAATATTGATGTATTGATTGTTATACATATCGCTAACAAGTTTATACAAGTTTTTTGACAAAATACTACAACATGATAAAATAGAATGAAATCTGACACCAATTTGTTATAGCCTGCATCGATCTGGCTGGGAGAGCGCCACTCATCCTGATATAGACAAAGCAAGGGGTTTCTGAATAGCTGGTTGTTTACATGTGGATGCGATGCTTTTGCGACACGCAAGTAGTGGAGGCACTATGAGATGAGTTCTAGCGACGTTGCACGCCTGCGCGAACAGGTAGAACAGGAGTACGAAGCGATGATGCGCGGTCTACACGGCTTTGCCGAGGGTTCGGCAATCCATGCGTTTATATCGGCACGCATGGCCTGCGTAGAAGGATACCATGACCAACTGGTTAAAGAAGTAGGAGAGATTGAAGCAACTGAGATTATCTGTGATCTCTATAATAAAGCCACAGGCTAAGCAGGAGACGCTTTATCGGCATTCTTTCACAAGTCTCTATCGCAATACCAATCTTTTTTATCCTTCAATGTGTGGTTTTGTGCGCCCGCTAGCCCACTCCTTCAGGCAGCACGAAACCACTCACTAGAGGATTCGTTTCAATGTATCCACTGCTCGCCCCTCTTCCCATCCGGCAACGAATGCCGACGGCCAGCAGTACCTATGCCTATTCACCAGGCTGATTGCTTCCCTCTTTCCTGCGCAACCGCTTGTCGGCGTGCTGCACTAAAAATGATTTGAATGCTTTGGCAGTCGCTGAAAGATGCTTCTCTTTGACATGCACTAGACGCCATTGACGCACGACCGGAAAACCCTCAACGTGCAAAATAACCAGGCGACCCGTCTCTAACTCCATGTCCAGCGCTACCTGGGAGATCAACGCTATGCCCAGACCAGCCGCCACTCCCTGCTTAATCGCGCTGTTATTCCCTACCTGCATGCTGACGTGCAAGGGTACACCCGCTTCCTGAAAGACGTTCTCCAGCGCCGCACGCGTCCCCGATCCCGGCTCGCGCAATAAGAAATGCTCGCGACCCAGCTCTTCGATCGGCACTTGGGTCAGACCCGCCAGGCGGTGCGTGGGCGCTGCGACAAGAACCAGTTCGTTAAAAGCAAATGGCTCGATCTCTACAGCCATATCCGCCGGCACTTTACCCATGATCGCCATGTCCACCCGGTTACTTGCCAGCGCATCTACCAACAATGCCCGATTTAAAACTTCCAATGAGATCTCTACCTGCGGATAAATCAGGTGAAATTTCCCTAGCAGACCCGGAATGACGTAGGTACCCACCGTCGTGTCCGCACCTACACTCAAGCGCCCATAGTGCGGACTGCGCAACGCCTCAATACTGTCCAATGTCTCGTCAATCAGGGCAAAGATCTTCTGGCTATAAAGATAAAGTTCCTCACCAGCCTGGGTAAGATGTGTCTTACGCCCAATCTGGTCAAAAAGCTTTACCCCCAACGTATGCTCTAAATGACGAATCTGCGCTGAGACCGCAGGCTGACTAAAGTGCAGCTCTTCAGCCGCACGGACAAAGCTACAATGCTTCGCAACAATTTGAAATGTAGCCAATTGATGCAGGTTAAGCGTGCGCATAAACGACCCTCCGCAAACGCAGAATATGCTTCCATTATACTGCCTTCAATGAGCAAAAAACGCCTGGCACGAGCGCAAATCTCTGATCTTTCTGCGTTTACAAACGTATCAGGCAAACAGCAATCTGCTGTCTTGCACTACAAGCAAACAACGTTGTACCATAGGCGTAGCATAAAAGTACCAGTATAGATGTTGAGAGAACAAGGATTAGAGAGATGGCACTATTCCGTAGCAAAGCGCAAAACGCGACCGCGCACAAATCAACCCCCACAACCGACGAGCTTCCCGAGACCATCCAGGCCGAGCTGGCTCTACCCTCAGGCGTTCCTCAGGGTACCAGCATCGTCGTGACAATCTCACGTCAGTGCGGAAGCGGTGGCTCAGAAATAGGTCGCCTCCTGGCCCATGAGCGCAACCTGCACTACCTGGATCACGAAATCATCGACGAGGTCGCTCGCCGCTCAGGCGTCAATGTCAAACAGATCGAGAACCAGGATGAGCAAACAGCTCACTCGCTTGGCCACGCCATTAATGCACTCAACACGAGCACTCCTTTTAATCTCAATTACAGCAAAATCCTGCAACTACGTACCACAGCCCAGACACCGACGCACGAACAGGCGTACTTCTATCTGACACAGCGCGTCATTCTGGAGATGGCTGGCACCGGCAATGCGGTCATCATTGGACGCGGCGGACAATTTCTTTTGCGCAGCCTGCCACGCGTCTTGCACGTGTATGTCTTTGCTCCACTTCCCAATCGTATCGAGAACGTGATGAACCATTTTCATCTGACACGCGACGAGGCCACCGAATTTATCGAACGCCGCGACAGCGAGACAGAAAATTATCTCCGTCACTACTATGGCTCTACCGGGACTCAACCCGAACCCTATCACCTGCTGATCAATACCGGCCTCTTCTCCTTTGAGACAGCCGCGCATCTGATTGCACAGGCGCTTCCACTCGCTAAAGAAATCATTTAGGGGTTCTTGCATCGAAAGCGGTAACAGGGTATACTGTGGACAGGGCGCTGGCGTCCCCTGACCTCACCAACCAACAACGACGTTGGAAGGCAATGGTCAGTCTCTCAAGCCACTTCTATGCCAGGACTCAGAGGCTCAATCGCCCTTTCCGGTATACCTATCCATCTCCTCACCCAACACGAGCCTCTCTAGTGCTTGCTAGCACGCTCTATGGCCATACACAGAAAAGTCTAGAGCGGGTGCGCAATTAACTCATCCCTCTCAAGTGTCTGCTCGCCACAGTGGTCACGAGGCCATCAGACCGGCTCTCCCGCCTTGCTGCACTCCCATTGAATATTATTCGCTCGCGGGCGTTGCTGGAGCAGCGCCGAGTACCGGCCCGATCCACACAGCCTGGACGTTCACAAACTCGCGGATGCCCAAGATCGAGAGTTCGCGCCCATAGCCACTATGCTTGACGCCTCCAAATGGCAGTCGCGGGTCGCTTGCGGTCATGCCGTTGAGAAACGTTGCCCCAGACTCTAAACGCCGAGCCAGTTTACGCCCCAACTCGATATTACGCGTCCAGAGGTTGCCGCCCAGACCAAACTGAGAACTATTCGCCAGCTCCAGCGCATGCTCAGTATCGCGGGCATGGATAACCGCTGCGGCTGGTCCAAATGTCTCTTCACGAAACATCGGCATCTCAGGCGTGACATCGGTCACGATGGTTGGCTCGTAATAGCTGCCCTTGCCTGGAACCGGCTTGCCACCAAGCAGGACACGCCCACCCATCTGAACCGTCGCCTGGACCTGGTGGTCCAGTTCGTCGCGCAGGTCAGCGCGGGCCACGGGTCCGATCTGCGTCTCATAGTGCAGTGGATCGCCGATCCGCAGTTTTGCGGCTTCCTCGACAAATATGCGCTCAAACTCCTCGGCAACGGATGCAACGACAATAAAGCGTTTGGCCGCAATACAGCTCTGTCCGTTATTCTGAAAGCGAGCACGGACAGCAGTTTGAGCGGCGGCCTCCAGGTCCGCATCCTCAAGCACAATAAAGGCATCTGAACCACCCAATTCCAGCACATGCTTCTTGAGATACCGACCACTGGTGGAAGCGACGGCGACACCTGCCTCCTCGCTGCCAGTCAACGTGACAGCGGCTATGCGAGGATCGGCGATCAGCTTTGCGGTCTCTTTGCCTGGCACAAGCACGGTGCGAAAGACTCCCTCTGGAAAACCACACTCGCGGAAGATGCGCTCCATCTCCAAAGCGCAGCGCGAGACGTTTGAGGCGTGCTTGAGGACTGCGGTATTGCCCGCCATGAGTGCAGGCGCAGCAAAACGAAAGACCTGCCAGAACGGATAATTCCAGGGCATGAGCGCCAGCACAACGCCAAGCGGCAAATAGGAAACATAGCTGTCGGTCGCGTTCGTGGAAATCGTCTCATCAGCCAGGAAACGCTCGGCATTTTCTGCGTAGTACTCGCAGTTCCAGGCACATTTTTCTGCCTCTGCCTCGCCCTCAGCGATGGGTTTGCCCATCTCCAGGCTGGCAAGATGTCCTAGCTCTGTTTTATGCGCCCGTAGATAGACAGCAAGCCGCCGAAAAAGGGCGCTCCGCTCAGCAAAATTGGTCTCACGCCAGGCTTGGAAAGCTGTATGCGCCGCTGCCAACGCCTCGTCAATCTGCGCCGGACTAAATAGCTCAAACGTCTCAAGAATTTCACCCGTTGCCGGGTTGATTGATTGAATACTCATGACTTCGCTCCTTGTATACATGTTGCCCCGATAGATATTCCCCACCCATAGGCATGAAGTGAAGCGGGAGTGCAGAGGACGGTAGCCCTTTGCCGCCACCGTTTCCGATGGACAGGTAATCTGGGGTGTCTCCAACGAACTTTTTCTTTTGTTTTGCCTGCGGCAAAACAAGAGTGGA
>DAOTTJ010000323.1:0-32214 GCA_034437695.1 Ktedonobacteraceae bacterium | reverse complement strand
GGCTTAAAGCGCACTGAAGGCGTAGATACATATGTATCTACGCCTTCAGTGCGCTTTAAGCCTTTCGCCGAAAAAGCGGGCAGAGCCGGTCCAATCTAGCGCTATGAAGAGATCTGAACTGCAACATTCCAGTCAGTATCGGCATCGATAGACAAATAGTAGGTTCCACCCTGGGCTTCCTGCACGCTGCCAGCCACCGGTTTAGCCGCGATACAGGTAATCTGTGCGCCAGCGTTATAGAGCGTCCCGTCTGCGTGGTAGATGGCAACATACAGCCAGTCGTCAACGCCGTCCGCTCCCTGACAGTTCCAGGTCAGTTGCCATGTATTGCTCACCTGAAATGTTTGCGTCTTCTGGGTCGCATTACTCGTTGTATGGCCACTAAATGTTTGCAGATTTCGCCAGCTTTGCCCACTGCTGCTACTGGTAATGGCGGGTCCCGAAGTCGCAGGTACGAGGCCGCCGGAGAAGCTATGCCAGACCCCAAAACCAACGACTAACAGGAGCACTAAGACGCCAGCAAGCCAGAGCCAGCGGATACTCCAGGGGCGGGCCAGAGCAGAGGTAGAGGTTTGTACATCGTTTGCGAGCGAAGGCTCTGTTGACCGCTTCCTTTGCGATTGGCGAGTCTTCGTTGATGGTCGTCGAGACACGGTAGGCATCCTTTCCCTGAACCGTAGAATGACAGCAACGTTTGCTATGTTTTCTATACTGTAGCAAAAAAACTACCAAAAAGATAGCTGCCTGGCTTTTTATTTTCCGCAAGCCTCTGGCTTGCGATCCCCCATGAATGTAGCAGAGAGGTACTCTCTGCACTCCTGTTTTGCCTGTTTCGCCGAAGGCGAAACAGGCAAAACAAAAGAAAAAGTGTAGTGGGAACACCCCAAACCCCAGCAAAGGGCTGCCGCCCTCTGCACTCCCGCTTAATTCCATGCCTATGGAGGCTTGCGGCCCCCTCGCCCCGTGGGGAAAAGGAAGAAGAAACCTGGTTGGCCACTCTTACCAGGGGGTGTTATAATAGAGGAGAGAGCATGCTTATTGACGATGATTTGCATGAAACCTCTACCACATCTGATGAGCCTCACCGGTCACGTCACAGACCGTACGACTCTCTATAAATTTAGAGATACGCATAAAGAGAAAAATGGATAGAGTCTTCGTTGGTAGTGCGGACCCCTGCGATATCGCAGGCTCCTGGTCTGCTTCTTTTAACAATACACAGCTTGCGGCTGTCCTTGAACAGGCCGCCACTCGCGCCGCCCAAACAGGCCAGGCTACTCTGGCCAGCCTGATCTTGCCCGCCTCGTCTGGCGATGCTCTGCGCGTCTTCCAGGCCTTCCAGCAAGGATATAACGGTGAGTGTTTTTACTGGGAACAACCTACCAGGCAAACGGCACTGGTCGGGGCAGGCAGCGCGTTCGCGATAGCGGCGACGGGTTCTGAACGTTTTACTGACGCTGTTCAGGCCTGGCAGACGCTACGCACTCAGGCTGTGATACACGATCTGACCGCCAGTGCGACGCCGACTGCCCACGGACCAGTTCTCTTTGGCGGCTTTCGCTTCGATAACCTGCACCCGACGACGCCCCTCTGGCAGGCCTTTCCCGCCGGTCTACTGATCCTGCCACGCCTGCTCTTTAGCCAGCAGAGCTTGCTGGCCACTCTGACTCTCAGTCAGATGGTCACTGCGCACGACGATCTCGCTCACCTGGCTTGCCTGCTGACGAGAGACCTGGAGCAGTTCCAGCGTTCGCTCGCCAGCGACGGACAGCAGACGATCGTCCCGCTGCCTCCCAGGCGACCGTACGCGATGCACGATGTTCTGCCAGCCCGGACCTGGAAAAACCTGGTGAAGCACGCGGTCCAGACCATCCAGCAAGGCGAATACGCCAAGATTGTGCTGGCACGCGCAGTCGATGTCGCCGCAGGCAAAGGTCAGTTTAGCCTGGCCGCCACGCTTCAGCGTCTGCGCGAGAACTATCCCGCAGCAAATATATTCGCGTTCCAGCGTGGCACAATTACTTTCATTGGAGCCACGCCCGAACGCCTGGTCTATGCACAGGAGGGGACGCTGCATACAGTGGCCCTTGCCGGCTCAGCCCCACGCGGCGCGACTCCTGAGGAGGATCGACAATTCGGCAGCGCACTCTTGAATAGTCCCAAGAACCGCCAGGAACACGAAATAGTCACCTCCAGCATACGCGACGCCCTGACGCAGCTCTGCTCCAGGGTCTGGGTGACCGATACCCCGGAATTGCTGCGCTTGAAAAATATCCAGCACCTGCAAACCGCTATCGTCGGCGAACTTCTGCCCGGTCGCAGCATCCTGGAAACCCTGGCGACCCTGCACCCGACTCCCGCGGTCGGCGGCTCGCCAACGGCTACGGCTCTGGCCTTTATTCGTGCATATGAAAACCTGGATCGCGGCTGGTACGCCGGGCCGATCGGCTGGATCGACCTTGAGGGCAATGGCGAATTTGCCGTGGCTCTACGCACGGCCCTGCTAGAGAAAGACCAGGCCCATCTCTTCGCGGGCTGCGGAATTGTCGCGGACTCCGATCCCACAGCCGAATACGCCGAGTCCTGTCTGAAACTTCAAGTAATCTCACGTAGTTTGAGTGGCCAGGAATAGAGGTCCAGTATGCTGCCAGGCACTTCCCCATCATTACCCACTCCACACAATCCGACCTACGCATATATCGGCGCTTTCGTCGATGAACTGGCACGCGCCGGCCTCCGGCACATCGTGATCTGTCCCGGCTCGCGCTCAACTCCGCTGGCCCTGTCCTTCGCTGCCTCCCCAACTATCCGTACATGGATGCACGTCGATGAACGCTCGGCGGCCTTTTTCGCTCTGGGCATGGCCCGCCGCCTGGCGCAACCGGTGGCGCTGCTCTGCACATCGGGAACCGCCGCGGCCAATTTCCTGCCCGCCATCGTCGAGGCCCACCTGACGCATACTCCACTGCTCGTCTTGACCGCCGATCGGCCGCCCGAACTGCGCGAGTGCGGCGCTCCCCAGGCTATCGATCAGCAACGGCTCTACGGCACACACGCGAAATGGCTGGGTGAAACTGCGCTCCCCGAGGCGACCAATGAGGCGCTGCGCTATATTCGGACGATCGCCGACCGCAGTCTCGCGCTGACGCAAATTGTTCCCGCTGGCCCGGTTCACATCAATATGCCCCTGCGCGAGCCGCTCACGCCCGCCGCGCTGCCATCTATGCCCCTGCCACCAGACGACGCTCGCGATCCACTGGCCTGGCAGGGTCGACCCGCCAACCAGCCGTATATCCAGGTGGAGACTCCGTTCACGCCCGCCGTCTCCACGCCACAGCTCGCGCAGCTCGCCCGGCAAATCGCGCAGACTCCGCGTGGACTGATAGTCGTTGGTCCACAGACCTCGCAAGCACTTGTCGACCCGCTTCTGCGCCTTGCCGCCAGCAGCGGCTATCCCCTGCTGGCTGATCCGCTCGCGCAGTTGCGCGGCGCAACCGCGACCGATCTCGCACCGATTGTCAGCTATGACGCGTTCTTACGCAATGAACCATTCTGCGCTTACTATCAACCAGACCTCATACTGCGCTTTGGCACTATGCCCACATCAAAAGCGCTCTTGCTCTACCTGCAACGCTACCCTGCCTGCCCACAGGTGGTGATCGACGGCCAGGGTGGCTGGGAAGAACCCACGCAACTCGCCGCGCAGATGATCTATGCCGACCCCGCCACGTTCTGTCGCTCGCTCGCACTGAGCCTTGAGGACGCCCCCTCGGCGGCACACCTAGCCTGGCACTCAGCCTGGTCCAGGGCTGACCAGGTGACGCGCCAGGCCCTGACCGCCGTGCTGCACGATCGCGCCGAGATCTTTGAGGGACGCGTCTTCAGCGAGCTGTCCGCGAGCCTGCCACCCGAGACGCTCCTATACGCGGGCAATAGCATGCCGATCCGTGACATGGATACCTTTTTCTGGCCACCACACCCGCTCGCGCTCAGTCTGGGCAATCGCGGGGCCAGCGGGATAGATGGGGTCATCTCTAGCGCACTGGGAGCCAGCGCGGCGGGCGAGCCGCAGCAGCCCGCCGTCCTGGTGATCGGCGACCTCTCGTTCTTTCACGACCTGAATGGACTGCTCGCAGCTCGCCTGCACAGGCTGCACCTGACGATCGTCCTTGTCAACAATAATGGCGGCGGGATCTTCTCGTTCCTTCCGCAGGCAGCCTACCCGGAGCATTTCGAGCAGCTCTTTGGCACTCCCACCGATCTGGATTTCCGCCCGGTCGTTGAAATGTACGGCGGGACTTTCGAGCGCATCTCGACCTGGGAGGGCTTCCGCCAGGCCTTGCAGCACGCGTTGACCTCCGGTTCACTCCATGTGATCGAGGTACCTACTTCACGCGAGCGCAACGTTGTGCTCCACCGTTCACTCTGGCCGGTGGTCGATCGCGCCCTGGCGCAGGCGCATCTGCTGCCTGGAAACGAGGCGTAAGCATGGAGAACCTGCGTATCGCAGTCAACGGCCTGCATATGGGCGTGACCACCTGGGGCGACGCTCTTCCACATCAGCAGACGCTGGTCCTGCTCCACGGCTTCACCGGCAGCGCGGCGAGTTGGAGCGCACTACTGCCAGACCTGCAAACGGCCAAACACCGGGTCGTCGCGCTTGATCTGCTCGGCCACGGTCAAAGCGACGCGCCAGCCGATCCGACTCGCTACAGTATCGAGCACTGTCGCGCCGACCTGCTCGCGGTCCTGCGCACGCTGGGCGTTGCATCCGGCGAGGCCATTCTGCTCGGCTATTCAATGGGCGGACGGATGGCGCTCTACGCGGCCTGCTCCGGCTTCTTCCGCGCACTGATCCTGGAAAGCGCCTCGCCCGGCTTAGACCAACCAGCCGAGCGCGAAGAGCGTCGGCAGAGCGACAACGCCCTGGCCGCACGCATCGAACGCGCCGGAATAGAAGCCTTTGTCAACGAGTGGGAGCAGTTGCCGCTCTTTGCCAGTCTGCACAACCTGCCACCGAAGGTCCAGACCACCCTGCGCAGCCAGCGCCTACACAACAGTCCAACCGGCCTGGCCAACAGTCTGCGCGGAGCCGGGACCGGCACGCAACCGTCGCTGTACGCGCGGCTACCCACGCTTACCCTGCCCGTCCTGCTGCTGGCGGGCGAACTCGATAAGAAATTCTGCACGCTTGCCCGTGAAATGGCCCGGCAACTCCCTCAGGCGCACTTGCAGCTTGTGCCATCGGCCGGGCATACTATACATTTAGAGCAACCAGAAATGTTTACCAGACTGGTGCATCGATTTTGCGAGACACTATGCTAGGAATCGGTCCATACACGCAGGAGCCGGGAGCGTAGAGAGGATCACCCGCCTCTCAGGCACGCGTGGACATATGCCTAGAGTAGCCAGACACCCACAGGGACCACACCTGTTGATCGAGAGAAGGAGACAGCAACGTTATGCCAATACAATGGGAAAAAGTCCGTGACTATAGCGACATTTTTTTTGAAAAAGCCGAAGGGATCGGCAAAATCACTATCAACCGACCAGAGGTACGCAACGCCTTCCGTCCCGAAACGCTGGACGAGCTGATCGAGGCCTTTGAACTGTGCCGCGTCGACCAGGAGATCGGCGTGGTTGTGCTAACCGGCGCAGGTGATAAGGCCTTCTGTTCGGGCGGCGACCAGCGCGTACGCGGGCAGGGCGGCTACGTAGGCGGCGACGGCGTGCCGCGTCTGAACGCGCTCGACCTGCAACGATCGATCAAATACCTGCCCAAACCGGTGATTGCGATGGTCGCGGGCTACGCAATCGGCGGCGGCCACGTCCTGCACCTGCTCTGCGACCTGACGATCGCCGCCGACAATGCACGCTTTGGCCAGACCGGTCCACGCGTCGGCAGCTTTGACGCCGGTTGGGGTGCCACCTACATGGCCCGCGTGGTCGGACATAAGAAGGCCCGCGAGATCTGGTACCTCTGTCGCCAGTACGACGCTCAGGAGGCGCTGGATATGGGACTTGTCAATACCGTAGTGCCGCTGGCCGAACTCGAAGAAACGACAGTCCAGTGGTGCCAGGAGATCCTGGAGAAGAGTCCGATCGCTCTGCGCTTCCTGAAAGCCGCCTTTAACGCCGATACCGACGGTCTGGCGGGCATTCAACAGCTCGCCGGGGACGCGACGATGCTCTACTATATGACCGACGAGGGCAAGGAAGGCAAAAACGCGTTTCTGGAAAAGCGCAAACCCGACTTCTCCAAGTTCCCGCGCCTGCCTTGATTGATTGAGTCGTGTACGATGAAACTCACCAGGCTCGTCTGGTACCCATACCGCATTCCCTTTAAAAGTCCGTTTGTGACAGCCCACGGCTCACTCAGCCACCGGCAGGGCGCACTCGTGCATCTGCAAAGCGCCGATGGCCGCACTGGTCTGGGCGAGATTGCGCCGCTGCCCGCGTTCGGTGGCCGCGACCTCGCCCACGCGCTAGACCCGCTGCCCGCGCTGGCCCACGAGCTGGCCGGACGCGAACTGGGCGCTATTCTGCGCTGGCTAGCTGAGCAGAACGACCAGCTCCCGGCCGCGCTGGTCTGTGGTCTGGAGACCGCCGTCCTCGATCTGCTCGCCCAGGAGAGGGAACTCTCCCTGGCCGCGCTCCTGTGTGAGGGCGCAGCGCTGGGTCCGCGCCAGAGCATCGCGGTGAACGCGGTGCTCGGCGGCGCAACTATCCCACAGGTGCTAGAGCAGGCCCGGACAGCACTTGCTGCCGGGTTCAACTGTCTGAAACTCAAGGTCGTCGGCGAGGAGCAGAGCGTGCTTGAGCGCGTTGCTGCGGTACGATCGGCGCTCGGACCCACTCCACGCCTGCGCCTGGACGCCAATGCGGCCTGGCAACTGGCCGAGGCAACGCGCATACTCGCACACTGCGCTCCCTACGATATCGAGTACATCGAGCAGCCACTCCCGGCCGACGACCTGGCTGGCATGGCTCGTCTGCGGCGTAGCTCGCCTATCCCACTGGCCGCCGACGAAGCCCTATATAGTCAGGCCAGCATACGCCGCGTCCTCGACGCCGAAGCCGCCGATGTGCTGATCCTCAAACTCCAGATCGGCGGTAGTCTCAGCGCCTGCCGCAGCCTGATCCAGGAAGCTAGCCGGCGCAGCGTCACCTGCGTGCTCACCAGCACACTGGAGACCGGCACGGGGATCGCGGCGACCCTGCACCTGGCCGCCGCCACGCCTGAGATCACCCTTGCCTGCGGTCTGGCCACACTCGACCTCTTGGAGCACGACCTGTTACAGGAGAAACTGACCCCGCAGGGTGGCATGCTTGCAGTCCCCACCGCGCCAGGTCTGGGCATCTCACTCGATCTGCCCGCACTCGCACACTATCTGGAAGGTTCACCATGCTACATTCGCTCTCGCTTCCCAACTGGCTAACCCGCGCCGCCGAGCATACGCCACAGCACCTGGCCGTCCAGTGCGGACAGATACGCTGGAACTTTGCCGAGCTGGCCCGGCAGGCCGATCGACTGGCCAGCCAGTTTGCCACACTCGGCGTCACAGCGCAGACGCGCGTGGCGCTCCTGGCCTCCAATGGTCTGGCCTATGTAGTCTGTGTCCACGCGCTCGGTCGCCTGGGCGCAATCCTTGTGCCGCTCAACACCCGCCTGACTTCACAGGAGATCGGCTGGCAGCTCGCCGACGTTCACGCCAGATTGCTGGTCAGCGATCCCGCGCTGGCGACTCGCGCCAGAGAGAGTGCCGCCTCGCTGGCGGGTCTGCCCCACGCCGAACTACACACGCTCACGCCCGAGCCAGCGCACGCGGAGATCGTGCTCTGCAACGCCACAGGTACGCCCTATCCAGAGAGTGCGGGCGTCACGCAGAGCGTACTCGACCTGGCGGCAACGCAGTCCATCATGTATACCTCAGGCACCACCGGTCAGCCCAAAGGCGTCCTTATCACCTACGGCATGCACTGGTGGAATGCACTCGGCTCGGCGCTCAACCTCGGCCATCGGCCCGACGATTGCTGGCTGGCCTGCCTGCCGCTCTTTCACATCGGCGGACTCTCCATTCTGATGAAAAACGTGATCTACGGCATCAGCATCATCGTCCACGAGAAGTTTGACGAACACGCCATCAACTGCGCCATCCAGCAGGACGGCGTAACTATCCTTTCGGTCGTGACTGTCATGCTCCAACGCATGCTGAACGCGCTGGAAGAAGAGGGCGAGGCGGTCCACTACCCGGCCACCTTGCGCTGCGTCCTCCTGGGTGGAGGCCCTGCGCCGCTGCCGCTGCTCACACGCTGCGCCAGTCTCGCCATCCCGGTCGTACAGACGTACGGGCTAACCGAATCGTGCTCACAGGCAGTCACACTTGCGCCCACCGACGCGCTGCGCAAGCCCGGTTCCGCAGGCCATCCGCTGCTGCCCGTCCAGCTACAGATCAGAGAGGCCAACCAGGTACAGCCAGCCAACGCGCCAGGCGTGATCTACCTGCAAGGTCCAAGCATCACACCGGGCTATGCCGACCGTCCACAGACCACGGCAGAGGCCTTTGACAACGGCTGGTTTTGCACTGGCGACGTGGGCTACGTGGATGAAGAGGGCTTTCTCTATGTCCTCGATCGTCGCTCCGACCTGATCATCTCGGGGGGCGAAAATGTCTATCCAGCCGAGATCGAGAGCGCACTGCTGGCCCACCCGGACGTAGCCGAGGCAGGCGTCTGCGGTCAAGATGATCCGCAGTGGGGCCAGGTGCCTATCGCCTTTGTCAGACTCTATCCTGGAAGACAGGTCAGCGCCGACGCGCTGCGCGAACACGCCGCACATCAGTTGGCCCGCTATAAGGTCCCACGCGCCATCATCTTCGTCGATCAGCTCCCGCACAACTCGGCGGGCAAATTGGTGCGCCGCGAACTCAAGAAACGCGTTGACACAGCATTCTAACGCACTGTATGCTATATCTAGTAGACTGTTCCCCTTAATATAAAAAGCGGGGATGCAAGGGATGCAACCACTTAGCTGGGTCCTGGGGCTGCGCCCTATGGACACGAACGTAGCGCGGGATGGTTAAGGGCAGCAGCCCTTAACCGGGGTTTGGGGTGTCCCCAACAAACTTTTTCTTTTGTTTTGCCTCCGGCAAAACAGGCAAAACAGGAGTACAGAGAGGTATCCTCTGCTACAGTTCGCGCGAATAGGGCTGCGCCTCAGCTTTCTCCTTCTTCGCCGCCGCAGGCGGCAGAGTAAATGAAGAGGAACAGAGTACTAGATAGACTCTATACAAAATTTTTTGTCGCACGTGTGGAGAAAAGACCCAATGAATAGTCTACGCCGTTCAGGCTCACAACTGGCGCTCCTGCTCCTGGGCATCCTGGGAGCCGCCGACGCCATCTACCTGACCCTGGTCCACTACAACGACCAGGTCTCCCTGGTTTGCCCGAATACAGGCATTATAAACTGCGCCACGGTAATCACCAGCAAATACTCCTATATACCGGGAACCAACCTGCCGATCACCTTTCCCGGCCTGGGCTGGTGCCTGGTCATCGTCGGGCTGGCCATATTCGGACTCGTACGCGGCGAGGGACGCTGGTTGCGCCGTGCCGAATGTGCCTGGACGCTGCTAGGCCTGCTGACCGTCCTCTACCTGGTCTACGCTGAGATCGTGCTCATTCGCAATATATGCGTGTGGTGTACGGTTCTGCATGTGATGATCGTAATTATGTTTATGATCGCGCTGATCCGTCTGCGCGAGAGCCAGCCAGAGGAAGAAGAGTGGGACGAAGACGAGGACGAAAAGGCTCCTCTACCTGCGCCCGGTCGACAGGCAAGCAGGTAAAGGAGCCAGGAGACAACCATCTTATTCCCACTTAAAGGTCTTGATCGCCACGGCCAGGATCAGCACCGCCCAGATGGACAGGGTCAGGATTGCGCCGCCGGGGAAGGGTCGTCCGGCCAGCATAGTATCCTGGAGGGCCTCGGTCAGCGCGGCGGGCGGGAGGATCTGGGCCAGAGCGGCAAGCGGACCGGGCAGGCGGTCAAGGGCAAGAATCCCGCCGCCGATCAGGACAAAGAGCAGGTACAGCCCGTTGGCTCCGGCCAGGGTGGCCTGGGGACGCAGGCCGCCAGCCATCGCCAGACCCAGGGCGGCGAACGTCACGGTGCCGAGCGCCATCACCACAAAGGCCAGAGGCAGCGAACCAGCCGGTCGCCAGCCGTAGAAGAGAACGGCAACCGCGATCAGCAGAATGATCTGGATCAGTTCGAGCGCCAGGACCGAGATGACCTTAGCCAGGATCAGAGCGCTGCGCGGCAGAGGCGAGGTCCCCAGGCGCTTGAGTACCCCATAGTAGCGTTCGTAAGCGGTTGCAATGCCCAGACTGACCATGCCAGCCGCGATGATCGCCAGGGCCAGTACGCCAGGCAAGAGAACATCGCTGGCGCTCCCCGCAGCGGTCACAGGCACGATTTTAAGTGCAGAGAAAAAGATCAGGAGAAGAACGGGGATAAAGAGCGTGACAAGGATGCGCTCGCCCTGCTGAAGGGTCATTTTAAGCTCAACGCGCGTCTGCGCTAGCAGCAGGCGGGCGAACGAAGCAGCGCGTGGTTGTGCGGGACCCGTGTAGTCAAGTGGTTTGGCAGCCATTAGTCTCTCACCTCTGCGCCGGTCAGACGCAAAAACAGATCTTCCAGTGAGCCGTGGCCGACGCGCAGTTCGGAGAGCGTGATCTGCTGATCGCGCAGCCAGGCGGTCAACTCGGCCAGCAGAGCGGGAGCCGAGTCTGTCTCAAGCAGGTAGCTACCAGGGCGAATCTCTGCGGCCTTACGAGCGGAGGGCAGCGCGGCAAGTTTTTCACAGTCCAGGCCAGCCTGAGCGACAAAACGCACGACGCTGGCGTCCTGCACGCCGGTCAGTCCGGCGGGCGTATCGAGGGCGACCAGGCGTCCGTGGTCGATGATTGCCACGCGATCGGCCAGACGCTCGGCCTCATCCATCAGATGAGTAGTCAGCAGAACCGTCACACCGTTCTGCTTGAGTTCGCGGATAATCTCCCACGTCGCCAGGCGAGCCTGGGGGTCCATGCCGGTCGTGGGTTCGTCCAGAAAGACCAGCCGTGGGAAACCCACCAGAGCAACAGCCAGTGCCAGACGACGCTTCTGACCGCCCGACAGACGGCGGCAGCGCGTCTTCGCGGCCTCTGTCAGTCCAACGCGCTCAAGCAACGTCTCTGGACTCTGAGCCTGCTCGTAGTAGCTGGCAAAGAGGTTGAGAACTTCACGCGCACTCAGATCGCGGTAGAGGCCATCCTCTTGCAGCATCACACCGACCTGCGGCTTGAGCAGACTGGCCTCGCGCAAGGGGTCCAGGCCGAGCACGCGTACCGTTCCGCTATCTGCTGAGCGATAGCCCTCAAGCGTCTCGATAGTCGTCGTCTTGCCTGCGCCGTTGGGACCCAGAAGCGCGAAAATCTCGCCGCGGCGCACCGTAAAATCCAGTTGATCGACAACCAGAGTAGAGCCATACCTTTTACAGAACTTCTCAACGACAATCGCCGCGTCATCGCTCGCTTGAACGGGCGTAACGATCGCCGTTGTCTGCGGATGAGCAGACATAGCAATCAACTCCTCACACAATACATAAGCTACATCATTCTTTTCTTGCTATACTTTATAGCAGACCTGCCAGCTTGACAAGTCCGAGAAAAAAGTCCTGGCTATACGTTTGAGTAAGTAGTTCTACCTACCCATGAATAACAAAGCATGGTATTGACGACGTTCCATTGACGAATGGACAGCTATAGACAGGAAAGGACAGCTATACGATACTGTCTCCATGAAACTTATCGACTACGCCCATAAAATGGGCATCAGTTACAAGACCGCATGGCGCTGGTATAAGGCTGGTACAATTGTTGGCGAGCAGATGGATACGGGAACGATCCTCGTCACAGAGGATGAACCGGTTGCTCTCTCTCCTGCAAAAGTGGCGATTTATGCACGCGTGTCTTCGGCTGAGAACACGTCCAAGCTGGATAGTCAGGCTGATCGACTTGTTTCTTACTGTGTGGCACGCGGCTATCAAGTGGGGAAGGTCGTGAAAGAAGTAGGGTCAGGCATCAATGATAGCCGTCCGAAATTCCTGGCACTCCTAGAAGATCAACGCATTGGAACGATTGTTGTAGAACACAAGGACCGGGCTACGCGGTTTGGCTTTCGCTATCTGGAAACGCTCTTGCGCGGACAGGGACGTACTCTCGAAGTGGTTCAAGAGGCAGAAAACAGCACAGAGGACTTGCTTGCTGATCTCACGGCTATAATCTATAGCTTTTGTGCCAGGCTCTACGGCCAACGCCGCGCCAAACGCCAAACCGAGAAAATTGTGCAGGAATTGGAGGCGCAGGATGCAACTGGTTGAGAGCCATATCATCAAGCACACTGATCCAGACTATGCTGCGATTGATACCGCGTGCTTCGCCTCCAAAAATCTCTACAATGCGGCTTTGTATGAAATCAGGCAAGCTTTTATCCATGACGGGATATATCTTACTTATAATCCAATGGATAAGCGAATGCAGCTGTATGAGGCATATAAGGCATTGCCCGCAAAGGTGGCTCAACAGGTTTTAAAGGTGCTGGATAAGAACTGGCAAGCGTTCTTCAAGGCTATCGCCGCGTAGAGAGATCATCCTGAGCAGTTTGTAGAGCGGCCTAAACTTCCCAACTACAAAGACAAGGTGAAAGGTCGTAACGTCCTGATTTATACGGCTCAGGCGGTGAGCATACCGGGACGCAAAAAAGGAGTGATTGTCCCGTCTCAACTGGATATCGAGGTCGTAAGCATTTGTCCTGAAGTCAATCAGGTACGCATTGTGCCACGCAAGGGCTTCTATGTGGTAGAGGTGGTTTATGAGCAAGACTGCGAACAAGCAGAAGTACATCCTGATTTGTATGCTGGAATAGACCTGGGGATCAACAATCTGGCTACGCTAACGTCAAACAAAAGCGGCTTTGTACCGCGCATTGTTAACGGGCGTCCTGTCAAGTCGATCAACCAGAACTGCAATAAACGGCGTGCAGATCTCCAAAGCAAACTCGCTCAGATGGACGCCAAACGGCACACTTCCTATCGTTTGGAGAGGATTACCAACAAGCGCACACGCAAGATTGACCACTACCTGCATGTGGCTTCCCGACACATCATCGATCTGCTGGTGAGCGAGGGAATAGGCACGCTGGTCATCGGCGGCAATCAGGAATGGAAGCAAGAAGTGAACATTGGCAAGCGCAATAACCAGAACTTTGTCAACATCCCGTTTGCGCGTTTCATCCATATGCTCACCTACAAAGCTGAACTGGTAGGCATTCAGGTGGTCATGACCGAGGAAAGGCACACCAGTAAGTGCAGTTTCCTTGACCTTGAGCCAATCGGCAAGCATGAGGTCTATGCAGGCAAGCGGGTGAAGCGTGGCTTATTCCGATCAGCGACAGGCAAGCATTATAATGCCGACGTGAACGGCAGCTATAACATTCTCAGAAAAGTAGCTTCTGAGGCCTTTGTGCAAGGAAGTAGTGGGTGCGTAGTTCATCCAATATCGCTTGCGGTATAAAGGTGGGCGTGGGCATACGTGTCCACAAAATCAGAACTATAGTTACAATCCTATTGGAGACTCGTCCTTTATTTTTATCTGAAACCGGAGGTACAATCTGTATGCCAGAGCCAACCAACTCATCTACTGTAGTGGAGAAAGAGCCACAGCCACAGCCACATCACTACCACCCAAATAGTCTTTTTCACCATGAATCTCGTCAGCACCAGCCGCGCAATATCAACGAAGTGGCCGAAGCCGAGAAAGCCTCTGCCGGCTTTAACCAGCGCGTAGCCGTGCGTATGACTCAGGTCTTTCAATCGATGATCACCTTCTGGTGCATTATGACCTGGATTATCAGTTGGATACTCCTGAACCTTTTGCCCTTTGGCTGGGACCGCCTGCCGTGGCCGCTCCTGCTCTGCCTGGCGTCCGTGCCACAGCTTCCATTGATGATAGTCATTATGGTTGGTCAGGGTCTTCTGGGACGGAAACAGGAACTCCAGGCAGACGAACAGTTTCGCACCACAATGAGCACATACCACGATATCGAACAGATCATGCAACACCTCGCCGCACAGGATGCCGAACTGTTGCGCCATGCTCGCATGCTTATCCATATCCTGGAGCGCAACGGCATCTCATTGCAGATGTTGGAGGCGGAAGGAGCATCAACCAGCCACCTGGTCGATCCCTATGCCACGCCCGCCGTCGCCACTGCGGTAGCAACTGCTGCACCTGAGTCTGAAAAGAAACAGGCCTGATAGACTAATCTACCGACAAAGGTACTGCGAGACAGTGCCTTTGCCGGAGAAACCACTCCTGTATAAACGCCTGGTTGGCTGCTCATAGAGGTTCAGTTGAGCTGCTCAAGAGCTGCGAGAATCGCGGCAGGTTCCAGGCGATGAGTATAATCGGGATCGACAAAAGCGAGAGCAATCGTGCCGTCTTGTGCGATCACATAGCTGCCAGGAATGGGATAGTAACAGCAACAAAGAATGCTGACATTTCTATCCTTTGGTGATACTCTCTCCTCATGAGACTGAGCCACTATGCAAAACAGATGAATGTGAGCGACAAAACAGCCTTTCGATGGTGGCGTGCAGGGAGGCTAGACGCGTAGCAACTCGACACGGGTACGATCATCGTGAGAGATCCACAACCCTCAACCAACGCCCCAAAGGGTCAGTGGCTGTTGTTCGGGTATCATCGTTCAGTATCTCCAGTGTCGAGAAGTATCGTTGGGAACAGCAGAAATAGCGAAGAAGATGCTTGTCGTTTTTCGGCATGAGTCAGTTCGTTTTCAATCAGTCGGCATGGGTCAGTTCGTTTTCAATCAGAAAGTAGGTCAAGCGACAGCTCTCGGCCTCTGCTAGCAGCGTTTTAGCAAAATGCCACCATGAAGACGAACGGAAAGAAAGCATTGTTTATTCCCCTTTGCCAATGGCCCTCGGAAACGGAGCGCGTGCCGGGGAACCAATTTTTTGAGTGTTCTTGAGTACCTCTCCCAACGTGGAACGACTCAGCGGTGGAGGAGATAAGCCGCCTGGTCTCTCCCCTGGCCGACGTAGTGATGAGGCCAAATAGCGCCTGCTCGTTTCATTGACTATCTACGAAGAACATACTATACTCACGCCACTGCTGCCATTGGTGCACTGTAAGCTGATTTTAGAGGAGGAAGAATCACGATACTTAAAGAGTGCTCAACAGATAGTTAACCCAGCAGATTATGAATGGATCGATGATCTACATTGGACGTGTCTATAAATAGATACCAGATGGCAAGTTAGCCGTGGTTAGACTGGAGCGTTTCTCTCTTATGAATAGTCAGGATGTTATCAAACTCACGCAGGAAAACGAACTGCGCCTAGTGCGCTTTCTCTATTGTGACAATGGCGGAATTATTCGCGGCAAAGCGACACATGCCAGCCAGATCGCCGCGCGTATTCAAGAAGGCATCGGCCAGACGCTGGCCATGCAGGCCTTTACCAGCGTCGAATCGCTGGCCGCAGTCGAAGGCATGGGGCCGGTCGGCGAATTTCGTCTGATCCCCGACCCCGACACCTTTACGGTCCTGCCCTACGTCCCCAACACAGGCAGCATGCTGTGCGATATGGTAAGACTCGATGGTCGGCCGTGGGAGGCCTGTCCACGGACGTTTCTTAAACGGATGAGCGCCCAACTGGCGGCCGAGGGCATGCAGGCCGAAGCCGCGGTTGAACACGAATTTTACCTGGCTCGCGAGATCGATCACACATATGTACCTGCGGATCACAGCCTCTGCTACAGCAGCACTGGTCTGAACGAGCAGGCCGAAGTCATCGACGCGATACTGGACGCGCTGGAAAGCTCTGGCGTCTCGATCGAGCTTTTTCACACCGAACTGGGACCCGCACAACAGGAGATCTCGGTTCACCACTCCGATATCCTCCACGCCGCCGATACGGTCTGCCTGGTGCGAGAAACGGTGCGCGGCGTCGCCCGGCGTTTTAATCTGTTTGCCACCTTCGCGCCCAAGCCCTGGCTGGACCAGGCAGGCAGCGGCGCACACATCCACCTCAGCCTGTGGGGAACCGACGATAGCACTCAAACCAGCAAAAATCTCTTCTATGCAGCCGACGAGCGCGGCTATCTCAGCCAGACGGGCAAATATTTTATCGGCGGCGTCCTGCATCACCTGCGCGGACTGCTCGCACTCACCTGCGGGAGTCCAAACTCGTATCGCCGTCTGCTTCCACACTACTGGAGTTCGGCCTACGTCGCCTGGGGCTTCGACAACCGTGAGGGTGCAATCCGCGTCCCCTCGACCTTCCGGGGACGCGAACAGTCGTCGATCAACATTGAACTGAAAAGCGCAGACCACAGCGGCAACCCCTACCTGGCGATGGGCTGTCTGATTGCCGCAGGCCTGGACGGCATCCACAAGCAGATCGAACCCAGCGAACCGCAGGAGATCGATCCAGGCAATTTGAGCGACGCAGAGCGCGAGGCCCGCGGCATCTTTCAGCTACCCGCCACGCTGAACGAAGCGCTCGACGCACTGGAAAACGATAGCGTGCTTACCACCGCCCTCGGTCCACTGCTGACCGCTTCCTATATAGCGGTGAAACGCGCCGAGTGCGACTACTTCGCGGATACAACGCCCGAACAGGAGACGCTTCAACACTTTTATAAATACTAATCAGCGACACAAAAAGCAGAGCTACCAGGACCATAGGTCTGGTAGCTCTGCTTTTTTGAGTTCGTTTGCTCGTGTTTGCCTAGAGGCCCGAGAGATCCGACAGATCGGAATCAGGAGTGACACGAATCGACGAAGGGCCGCCGTTACGCGCCGAGTCAACCGACTGGCGGGTTTTGTTCATCATATCCTGGCCGGCCTGTTTGGCCTGGTAGATCGACTGCTGAGCTTTGTCCCCAAGCGTGTCACGCGTATCTTTGGCTTTAGCCACCGCCTGCTGCGTGTAGACCTGGAGATTGTCTTTCGTCTCAGAAACTTTATCTGAGACCTGCTGCGTGTACTGGTTTAAACGCGAGTCCTCTGGCAGCGACTCTTTCCACTCGTCAAAACGATCTTTCAGTGCGCGACGAGCATCTTCTCCACTCATAGGAGCAAACAGGAGGCTAACGCCGATCCCTACCAGAACTCCCTTAACAAAATTATTCATCTGATAAACCTTCTTTCTTCATTCAGGCTATGTATCGCCCAATTGGTACTCAATTTGTTGCTCAATAGAAGGGGTGTGCCATCTATTTAGAGATATGAGAAGCAGAAGAAGACCACACCCTTGATTACTCCTGACTTCTCTGACCGCCTAGCGTGATGGTAGATAGACCACTATGGTTGCAAAGAGACACAACCACGGTTTCTCTTTATGACTCCTCTATTTGATATATACATGCTTTCTACAAACACGTCCAAACGCAACGGGCAGTTTCAGGCAGGAAGACCCGAACTATCGCGCCATAATTCCCAGAATATCCCTATCTTTACCCACCTGCGGGAAAACAGTGATACAATTGCACCACACCCTGCGGTCCGACAATCCTGCCGGACTTACTCTTCAGCCTAAGGAGAACATGCGGTATGCTCGACCTGACCAGCATTCCAGTGGTCGATAACCACTGTCACCCTGTCCTGCTAGAGCAGAAAATGGACGCTCTGGCCTTTCGCTCATACTTCACCGAAGCCAGCCATCCCACCTTTGCCGAGCAACACGTGCCGAATAGCGTCTACTACCTGTGGATGTTGCGCCAGATGGCGATGTTCTCTGGCTGCCAGCACAGCGACGACGAAGAGGAGATCCTCGCCGCTCGCAATCGCCTGGAAGCTGATACGCTGATCGAACGACTCTACCGCGCCGCAAGCATCGATACGCTGATCCTGGATGTCGCACACCCCGCGCCCGACCTTTGCTATACAGCCGAACGGCTCGGTCAGCTTGGTCACTGTCGCGTAGCAAAGATGTTACGCCTGGAGCCGCTGATGCAGCGTTTGATCGTCGATTACGACGATTTTAATGATATGTTAAACCACTACCACCACACGCTCATGAAGCTGCGCGAACACGGCTACGTTGCGCTGAAAAGCATCGCCGCGTATCGCACCGGTCTGCAAATCCTGCACTGGAACAAAGACCAGGCTGCGGCCTCGTTCCAGGAAGCGCGGGCCTCCATCCAGGACGGTCAACTGCGCCTCAACCACAAGCCACTGCTCGACTACCTGCTGCATATCGCCTTCTCGCACGCTTCAGAGCAGGAGCTACCTGTCCAATTTCATACCGGCTACGGCGACAAAGATACCGATATGCGCCTCGGCAATCCACTGCAATTGCGCGAAATACTCGAAAATGACGACTACCAGAATATGCGCGTGATTCTGCTCCACGAAAGCTATCCCTATACACAACTGGGCGCGTACCTGGCAGCCGTCTATCCCCAGGTGTATTTTGACCTCTCCTACGCCATCCCCTTCGTCGAAAAGCTGGAAATGCTCGCCTTCACGCGTCAGGCATTGAGTATTGCACCGGCCAGTAAACTGCTGTATAGCTCAGATGGTATCCATGTCCCGGAGATGCACTGGGCGGCGGCCATTCGTGGACGCAGCATTCTGGCCCAGGTGCTCGAAGAGATGATCGAGGCCGACGAACTGGACGAGAACCAGGCCTACACGCTGGCCTACCAGGTCTTACACGACACCGCATATACTGTCTACCGGCTCTAGAAAACTCCGCCTAAACCGGCTGCCCGGCATGGCCCGCCAACGTCAAACCACATCGACAAGAAAGAAAGCCAGCCAGCTTGACAGGTCAAGAAGTCGTAAGCCAGGCTATCCTTCATGATCGGGTTCCCGATGCTGCAAGAGCCAGCCATAATTGGCCCGGACCGTCTTTGTTGTGGGATGCTCCTCTCCCAGCACGCGTTGACAAATCGCCAGCGCTTGCTCGTAGAGCGGTTCGGCGGCTGGGTAGTTGCCCTGGCTCTCGTAGAGTCCTGCCAGGTTATTCAGGCTACTTGCGGTGTCGGGATGCTCCAAGCCCAGCACGCGTTTCCTGATCGCCAGCGCTTGCTCGTACAGCGGTTCGGCGGCTGGGTAGTTGCCCTGGCGAGCGTAGAGGAAGGCCAGGTTATTCAGGCTGGTCGCCGTGTCGGGATGCTCCAAGCCCAGCACGCGTTTCCTGATCGCCAGCGCTTGCTGCAACAGTGGCTGGGCCTCTCCATAGCGTATCTGTTCCTCCAGCAACAATCCGGTCTGGCCACAAAGCGCCGCCACTTCAGGGGTCCAGAGGCTATACTGCTCAACAAGGGCCACGCATCCCTGGATATGAAGGACGAGCGACTTTGCGAGCGTCGTTTCTTCGGGTTGGGAAACCCGCTGTGCAAAGACCTCAAACAGCCGTTGCGCCAGCTCTCGCTGCCGCGGAAGCGCATACGCTGGGAGCACGACACTCTGCGCAAATGTGTGGATCAGAGTATGGCTGACTTCATACGAACCCTGCTGACGCACAAGCAAGCCATACTCCTGCAACTGGTTGAGTGCCATTCCCACCTGTGCTGGAGACCAGTCAAGCAGGTCAGTCAGGAGCGCACGATCAAAGGTGGTTGGAGCGAGCAGACCAATCACTGCGAGCAGCAAACGAGCCTCTTCGCTGAAGTGCGCAATACTCCTGGTCAGCAGCACTGGGACGCTTTCCTGCTGCGAGGTTCCTTGATCGAGCCAGGGGAGTGGACCAGCATCCAACCACTGGACATACTCCGTCGCTTCTTCCTGGTGCAAGGCCAGATAGCGACCAACCAGGCGCAAGGCCAGGGGAAGATTGCCCACAAGCTGACAGATCCGAGCCAGGGCCGTACTCGCCGCGTGGTCTGTCTGGTTGCTGCTCCACGCCTGTACCACGGCAACCGCGTCAGCGTCGGCAAGCGCAGGAAGCGTTCGCAAGGCGTCGAGATCAGCGGCATCGCTCCGCCTGCGACTCGTAATAAGCACGGTTTGTCCCGTACAGGCCGCCAGCGCCTGGCGAAGATGGTCTGCTTCCTCGGCTCCATCAAACACCAGTAACGCTTGCCGACCCTGCAAAGCTCGCTGCGTGGCCAGGGCAGGGGTAGGCAGTGGGTCTTCTCCGTAGAGACGGGCAATCTGCTCCAGCGCAACGGCTACGCTCGGCTGCCCATAGAAACTGTGGAAGATCACACCATCTGGGAACGCCTCGGGAGGCATCTCGGCCGGACAGAGGGTGGCGAGCACCTCGGCAACCAGCGCGGTTTTACCCATGCCTCCAGGACCACAGATGGTGACCACCTTTCCAGGGGCGAGCTGCTCACGGAGCCATTGTTGCTCCTGCTGGCGATCAGTAAAATGCTCAACCCGACGAGGGAGTTGCAGCGGTGGCCTGTTGCGCTGATGCTCGTCATGAGGTGCGGGAGGAAGCATGCAGGAGCGCCAGCGAGCATCACGCTGATGAAACGCCTGCTGCTGGGCCTGGAGTTCGGGAAAGCATTGCCAGACGGTCGGAACAGGAATGGCATAGGCACCCAGATCTCTATCTGCCCCACGGGTCCGCTTGACGATCCCGCAGACCTGGTGCGTGCGCCGATTGAGTAGCGGTGCTCCACTCAATCCTGGACGGGCCTGCCCATCTTTGAGCTTGAGCAGGACAGGATCACCACCAAGCCAGCCCTCGCTGTGAAACGTGACCGGACTGCCACCGGGATAGTGGTCGAGATCGGGGTATCCAAAACTATAGAGCGGATCGGCAAGCTGCACCTCCTCGTCGAGCAGCACACAGGGATGGTCGCCCAGTCCCACCACGCGCAAGAGAGCGAGATCGGGATAGGCGATGTCGGAGCCTGCGACCTTTCCCGTGTGGATGTCCAGGACCTCGACGACATATGACTGACCTTGCCAGATCAGGCGGATGTCTCGCGTCTCGTTAACGACATGCGCACACGTCAGCAGGGTGTCAGGAGCAACAAAGAAACCGCTGCCAGAGCCTTTAGCAGTCTGGATGCGCCCGACACAGTCGTGGACCAGGGTAAGGAGCGATTCGTGAGCATGCATGGTCTTTCCCTCTCGAACGAGATGGCGCACTCATCACGCCAGGCGACTCATCCTTTTTCGTTTCCGCCGCTCGCCTCTATTGCCGGATTGGACCAGTTGAGGGTGACGGTGATATGCGCGGTTCCCGTGCCTTTGACGAGGAGCGCCGTCAACTGACCAGACTCGGTTCCCACTTCCAGTCCAAATTCGATGCTCGCGCTGTGCGGCTTGACCCGTTGCAGCGTGGCCAGCAGCGACCGAGAGATGCTCTCAATCTTGTCAGTGACTTCGTGAAAGGGATAGTGCGCCAGCGCAATGATATCTTCTTCGCCGCTCGGGAGGCTGGTTTGAATATCAAACATCGTTCCATCATCTAATTGGGCTTTGATAAGTCTGGTATGCTGAGATGCGCTATCCATCGTTCGGCTCCTTCAAGCAAAGTAATACGAGTTTTGTCGCGTGCCAAGTAGTCGGTGAATGTGCAGGCACGATCGGGGTTACGCAGTACTGGGATGCCCTTGCTTCTACTCTATGTAGAGATCAGCGTACTACAATGCGTGTACGTCGCCCAAGTATAGCGCTGCCTTAGAAAAAAAGCAAGCAGGAACCGCGTGATATGACGCTTAAAGATCCCCAAAAGCCCTTAGAGCACTATTCCAGTACGACATGTAATTATCATAAAACTGCACTCAAGATAGATTGAAAAGGAAGCAAAAGGATGTATATAATAGTGCGTATACTATCTACAGACTCTAAGATATGCTGTATACCTGCCCGGCAGGGCATGAGCGCGTCTGGAGACACGCTAGAAACAGTCCACGTGCAGCACAGGCAACGTATGATCAGCTAAATGCATGATCAGTTAAGCGTACAATCAGCTAATCGTACGCTCAGGCAAACGTATGATCGGTTAAAGGTAACAAGCGTGATAGACAAACTGTACGATGCCACCCACTGCTTTCGGGTCAGCGTCTCCGCGTTGATCTTTGAGGGAGAACGGGTACTCCTGGCCCATCGACGCGCCATCGACTGGTGGAATCTCCCCGGCGGCGGGGTCGAACCGTCAGAGACGGTGGACGAGGCCCTGGTACGCGAGGTGCGCGAAGAGACTGGCCTGGAGGTCGCGGTTGGTCAACTCGTCGGCATCTACTCTAAGCCGCAAAAGATGGAGATCGTGCTGGCCTTCCGCTGCCACATCCTCGGCGGCACGCTCAACGCCATCCACGACGACGATATCGACGAGAGCCAGTACTTTGCCACCGACGCACTGCCGCCACGCCTGTTGCCCAAACATCGCCAGCGCGTGCTGGACGCGCTGTTACAGCAGCCCACGGCGATCCTGCGTGCGCAGCGCAGCAGCACCGCAGAGGACCAGCAGACTTAACTATCCACTTATCTCGCTCACTCAAGGCCGCGCAGCGACTATATGATAGACGTGCCAGTGTTTGCTCGTCCCGACGGCAGTCGTGCCATCGGCGTCCTCTTCTCTTAACTCAACCACATTCAGCTCGCGCAAGGCCGCCTGCACCTGCGCGGATGTAAGGAAGGTCATGGTCGTCTCAGACGTATTCCAGCTATCGTTGACGCCAAAGAACTGACCAGTAAAGATCCCACCGGACTTGAGAGCCGCCTTGAGTCGCGCAAAAACCGCGTCAAACTGTCCCTTCTGGATAAAAGGCAGAGCATATTGGGCGTTGATCAGATCGTAGTGCTCAAAGGTGAAGTCCTCAAAAGCCGACTTAACAAGGCGCAGACGCTCGGCAGGCAGGTCGGCCAGCAGCGCCAGAGCCGCGGCCTCGCGATCGACTGCGGTCACGTAGAACCCCTGATCGAGCAGATAGCGCGTATCGCGTCCAGCGCCGCAGCCCAGATCCAGGGCCGTGCCACTATGGCCCAACTGCGCCACGGCGCGTACCAGACGCGGCCACGCTGGCTGACTGCTGGTTGCCTGGTAAAAGTCGTCCCAGTCCCCCTTTTGGATCACATTATACCCCTTTTCATATCTAGTGCAGCTTCTTACGCAGAAAAGCTATAGCGTTCTCCTGCCAGCGCGTCGCGATCCAGGCAAAAAATTGCTGCTTGGCCTCGGCTGAAGTCTCCTCAAGAGGAGCAAGCTTGTGCTGCTCCATCCACCACTCGCTCAAGGCGTAACACGTACTGTTCCAGCCGCTCTTATTGCCGTGCTCGTTCAATCTACCAGAGATACCCGTGATCACCACCTCGCCTGTGCTCTGCAAGTCGTTCAGCGCTCGATCAAATTCGTTTTTGTCAGCTTTCTGCTGCATCTCTGCGCCCTTGCGCAGCGCTTTGACATCGATGCCGGGATGTTCCGCAATGATTTCGTAGACGCGCAGAGTAGCGCGACCCAGGATGCCGGCTGCATAGCGCTCCTCGACGGGTTGCGCTGGCCTGAGCAGCGATTGCACCAGTGGAAAGATCTCCCGCGCCACCAGGAGCGGCTTGCCAGCGATAAAACGTCCATACGCGCCCATGCCCTCGCCAGCCACGCGATCGCGCCAGAGCCAGGGATCGGTCTCTTGCCCCGTATGCCACGCCTCAGGACGAGTCAACGCCTCCAAAGAGGGATGATCGGGAATAAAGCTCGACAACGGCAGCATCCCCCACCTATCCAGCGCCAGGCAGGCGTCTTCATAGCTCTCAACAACCGAGATATGCATACTGCGATCTCCCCCTGCGTGTCTACGCTCTAAAAATCTCAATGAAAAACCCAAAAGTCCTGAACAGTTGGGCGTTCAATGTCCACGCAGCGCGTCGGCTAAAGCCTGCGTGACCTCACTGCTCAGGCGTGCTTGCAGGTCCGATGCCCAGGTCTCGTCCCAGCCTCCACACGCTTGCAGTAGCTCGCGACAACGCGCCAGAGGATCTTGTTCGCCAACCTGACCCGGCGTGGCGCGGGTTACAGCCATTTCGAGCAAGACGGGTCCCAGACCAGCCGAGACGCGCTGGATCGCGGCCTGCATAGCGGTGTAGACCAGCACAATATCCGAGCCATCGACGCGCTGGTGGTCCAGAGCAGCCGGCAGAGTAAGGCGACTCAAGGTAGAGGCCTGCGCGGCCGGACAGTCCTGTTCACAGATAAAAATCGCCGGCAATTGATGGTGCGCGGCAAACGTCAGCCCCTCCAGGAAGTCTGCCTCGGAGGTCGCACCATCGCCACAATAGGCGACAGTCACGGCCCGCGCTTTGCGTAGTTTACACGCAAAAGCTATCCCGGCTGCGTGCATGATCTGCGTCGCGACCGGTGCAGGAGCAGTCACCAGATTGTGTTTATGATAGCCCCAGTGCGCCACAGGTTGTTGCGATGGAGAGCCAGTCCCATTGGGGTCCTCAACCTGAGATTGCCGCGTTTGCAGATACGTGCAAAAAACCTCGTAAGGCGTCATACCAATCGTCAAAACGACACCCAGATCTCGATAGTAGGGTAACGTAAAATCCTGGCCCACTTGAATACAGACCGCGCTCCCGACCTGGGTCGCCTCGTGTCCACGACAGGAGGCAACAAATCCCAGGCTACCCTGCTGCCAGGCCTGCCAGGCGCATTCATCTACCAGACGAGTATACAACATGCGTACATACATATCGCGCAACCAGACTGGCCCAAACGAACCCTGCATACTCTCCTCTAAATGAATTCCCATGAGTTACTATATTCTTCTAGTGCTGAAAATCAGGGTTTCCCAAAAGTCTTTTCTTCCCCACCCACCCACCCTAAAAGAACCTCTTTTGTGAGAACACCTCACACTCCGGTCAAGGGCTGCAGCCCTTGACAATCCCGCTACCGGTGACTTTTGAGAAACCCTGTGCTGAAAATCACAAACACTTGCAGTTCTCTCTCTCCAAGAATATACTCACTCCTGAGGACAGGTTCCTATCGTCGCATCATCTCCTCGGAGGTCTTGAGAGTCGAAGCTTCCTGGCCATTATACTATAGAGATTGTATTTCAGGGTACCCAGACAAAGACAGTTGCTGTCCACCCCGAAAATTTTTTCCGTTGCTTTTCATCCATCAGGGTTCTATAATGGATGCGCAGCACAGACATTTCAGAATCAGGCCCAGATAAGTCAATGCAGACCTATAGAGCGTGACCGGCATGCTTGCAATGATGCAAAAGTGCAGGGAACTGTAGCCTCGTTCCGAGCGTCGAAGCTGGTTCCTTCCTGGAACCAGGCTTTTTGCACGGAAGACGAGAAAGAGAGACTTCGCTGCGGTTTCTTGCCTATCTGGCGGGGCCACATACTCTTTTAGGAATGCGGTGCACTGTAGGACGATCTGTTTGACGTAGAAGTCAGGAGGACTTCTCAACTGATCAAAGTACAGCAATCAATATGTCTTCCCACATATTGAAAGGCAGGCAGATACATGACCCTTAATATCCGCACCACGGGAGAGCATCCCACAGCAGAGCCGCTGAACTTTCTCGCACTTTTCCGTACTATGCTGACGGCTCGGGTAATGAACGATTTGCTCAAGACACGCAAAACCCAGGGCCGTTTCCCTTTTTATATTGGTTGCGCCGGACACGAGACAATGGCTGCGGTGGTTGCAGCCCTCAAACCCGACGACTGGCTCGCGCTGTATTACCGCGATCTGGCGGCATGGCTCCAGCGCACTGGCGATTTTTATGGACCACTGCGCGAAGCTTACTCACGCTCAACCGGTCCGATGGGGGCCGGACGCAATATGCCCTCGCACTACAGCGGGAAAAAGGTGCGCATTCTTCCTACATTTAGCGAAGTAGGCGCTCTCGCTCCCTTTGCCGGTGGCGCAGCTTTCTCTCTCCAATGGCATAAAAAGCAGGAAATCATTTTATTTAGTACCGGCGATGGCGGCGTCGCCACCAATGATTTTCACGCGCTCTTTCGCCAGGCATCAGTACATCAATTGCCGATCCTGATGGTGATCGAAGACAATGGCTGGGCGATCACTACGCAACCATCCCACCAGTGGAGCGGCTCGCTGGTCGAGTGGGCCAGAGCAGGCGGCATCTATGCCGAGGAAGTCGACGGCACACAGCCCGTCGCAACCTATGAAACGGCGCTACGCCTGGCCGAACGCGTCAGGACCAAGCGCGAACCGGTTTTGATCCACCTGCGGCTCAGTCTGCTCGACGCCCACTCCAGTAGCACCGATATCTATTCATACCGCACCAGAGAAGAGATCGAGGCGACGGCCGCGACCAGAGATCCAGTCAAGAACTTTGGCCGCTGGCTGATCGAACACGGCTATCTGACCGATGGCGAGATTGAAAAGCAGCGCAAAGAGATCAAGAAGCAGCTCGAACAGGCCGAGGCGGATATTCTGCAAGAAGCCGAGCCAGAAGCTACACGCGTCATGCAACATGTGCTGGACGTGCCTGTCTGGCGGGAAAATACACCACCAGCGACGCAGCGGCAGCTACCCATGATCGGCGCAATCAACGAGGCACTGCTTGAACTGGCCAGACGCGATGACGGCTTCTTTGTCTATGGTCAGGACGTTGGCAGTTCCAAAGGTGGGGTCTTTGGCGCAACCGCCACGCTGGTCAATCAGATGCCCACACGCGCAGTCAGCAGTCCACTGAATGAACAGGTGATCATCGGCGTTGTGGCGGGCGCAGGGATGGTCGAGGGCAAGGCCCGCTGCGCCGAGATCCAGTTTGTCGACTACCACCAATCGGCAGCGCAAACGATTCGCCTGGCCGCACGCATTCTCTATCAGAATTTCGGCGACTGGACCGTGCCTATGCTCCTGCGCACCAAGTCGGGCAGCGGCGGCGGCGGCCCTATCTCCAGCGGCGGCGCTGGCGGCGGCGCGTTCGGCCACTCAAACTCGGGCGAACAGTGGTTTACCTGCGTGCCAGGCATGATCACGATCTGCCCATCGACGCCCTTTGATGCCAAAGGTCTGCTGCTGGAAGCCGCCAGAGCGCAATCGCCGGTCGCCTTTCTGGAACGTGGACGCCTCTACCGCTCCGAGCCGCCCAAAGATAGTCAGGGCAAGCTGATCGCAGCTCTCGCCGACTACTGGTACGTTCCCGAAACATACTATACACTGCCGATCGGCAAGGCACGCAGTCTGCTCATCGGGACCGGTCCCAGCATGCTCGCAATTATCGCCTGGGGGACGATGGTCCTGGAAGCCTGCACCGCTGCCGCCAATGTGGTCAATCAGCAAGGCGGCGCAATCGAGGTCGTCGACCTGCGAACCCTCGCCCCCTTCGACGAGGAGGCGATACGCTCCGCCGTACACGCAGCCAACCGCGTCATGGTCGTCACCGAAGAGGCCGACCTGACTAGCTTTGGACGCCATATACACTCGTGGATCGTACAACATTGCTTCTATGACCTGGATGGCACGCCCGCCTTTATCTCAGCCCTGCCGGCCTCCCCGGCACCCTATAATATCCCTGAAGAGAATGCGTTCTTTCCCACCTCACAAACCATCGAAGCACGCATACACGAGTTACTTCAAGAGTAGCCATCTCTGTTCACAGGCAAACCTCGCCAAACCTTTTTAAAGAGGGAGAATCAAGCGTCGACGCTTGATTCTCCCTCTTTAATCGATTGGGTGGGTGGAGAGTCCATGCCATCCAGGGATGTGCGCCTTCGCTTAACATCAGGAAAACTGTCAAAGTACAGCTTTTTGGGCTACAAAACGCCAAAACTTCCCCCGGTGCGCTATAATAGCACTCGGCAAATATACTTTTCTATGCTCAGGCAACTGGTCGCGCTCCAGCACTAGCGAAACTGACACCGAACCATGACTGCCCTGGACATTTTCTATAGTCTCTGCTACGACAATCCTAGAGAGGCAACACCGACCGATGCAAACAACGGAAATGGCACCACTGAAACCGACACCTGTACGCGACATTCTCTGGCTCTTTTGTGGCACTCGCCTTCTGCTCATGCTCTGTACTTTCGTCAGCTTTGTTCTCTTTCCAGTTCCCGCGCACGTCTATCTCCACCCTGGGGTCGATGTCTCAGGGTTGCTGACCTCCTGGAACCACTGGGACGCCATTATCTATACGACGATCGCACAACAAGGCTATACGAACCTGGCCAGCACAGCCTTTTTCCCGCTCTTCCCTCTGCTCGTCAAAGGACTGGCCGTGATCCTGGACCACCACTATACTCTGGCCGCGATGCTGGTTAGCAATCTGGCACTCCTCGGGACTCTCTTTCTGCTCTATCAGATCGCAACCGATATCCTGGGCGAACAGGTCGGTCGCCGCACACTCGTCTACCTCTGCTTCTTCCCAACCGCGTTCTTTTTCTTCGCTGGCTACAATGAGTCGCTTTTTCTGTTTCTTACATGTGGATCTATCTTTGCTCTCCGCCGCCATAAATGGCTGCTCGCTGGCGTCTTTGGCTTTTTCGCCGCCTTAACACGGCCCGCAGGAGTGCTGCTGGTCATCCCCTACCTTTACGAAATCTGGCTCACCTACGATAGCTCACAAAGCCTTTCCAGTCAGTTTAAACGCCTGCTCACAGATATTCTGCCTATCGCGCTGACTCCTACCGGCACACTGCTCTACTGCCTCTACTGCTTGAGACGCTTCGCCAATCCACTGGCATTTCTGACGGCTGAAAAAGGCTGGGGGAAAACAGCTACCTTTCCCTGGTATGGTATCTTCTACAGCCTGTGGCGCATCTTCTTCCACGAACCGTTCGGCTCTTTCATCGAAATACATATCTTGCTCGATCTCGGCGCAACGCTGGGCTTTATCCTGCTGACAATCCTGGGCATCCGCCGCCTGCGGCCTACCTACACCATCTGGATAATCCTGCTGCTCTTAACTATACTCAGCAGCTCGTCGATCACCGAGCCTGACGCGCTGATCTCAAACCAGCGCTACGTCCTTGAAATGTTTCCCGCCTTTATTACGCTGGCCGCTCTGGGCATTAAGTATCCACGCCTGCACCAGGCGATGCTCTTTAGCTTCCCCTTTCTCCAGGCCATTCTGGCCGCTCTATTCGTCCTTAACCGCTGGATGATCTAAGCAGACCTGTCGCCGAGCACTATGCCCGGCAGACAGGAATTACCTGCTACCGATTGTTACTTATAAAAGCCCTCTGTACGTTAGTAGTACCAGAGATCGAGATACATCTTGCCATCCTGATGCATGATCCAGTAAATACATCTGAGAGGAGCTACTGACTTTTATTTTATGAAACGTGTGCCTATTTCCGATATTCTCTGGCTTTTCCTGGGAACACGCCTTCTTCTTGTTATAGCTACATACTTCAGCTTTATCCTGTTTCCGGTTCCGCCTCATGTCTATCCCAATACACCGGTCGATCTGGCGGGTCTGCTCAGTTCCTGGAACCATTGGGACGCCGAGCGCTATGTCCATATTGCACAATATGGCTACCAGACAATCTTCGACTCGCCTTTCTTTCCGCTTTTCCCTCTGCTTATAAAAGGCGGCGCTCTCCTGCTCGGCAATCAGCTTTTTCCAGCCGTCGGGATGGTCCTCAGCAATCTCGCCCTGCTGGCCACTCTGTTCGTGCTCTATCAGATCGCGCTCGACGCTCTGGGCGAACAGGGCAGCAGGCGCACACTGCTCTATCTCTGTCTCTTCCCTACCGCCTTCTTCTTTTTCGCAGCCTATAATGAGTCGCTCTTTCTCTTGCTAACCAGCGCGACCTTCCTGGCGCTGCGCCGTCAACGCTGGTGGCTGGCTGGACTCCTCGGACTGCTGGCCGCTCTGACGCGCACGGCTGGTCTCCTGCTGGTCCTGCCTTTTCTCTATGAGGTGTGGCAGAGTCAAGTCTGGCCCGACGCTTCACGCGAGCAACGACCCGGACCTGTGGCGCAGACGCTGGCTTTACTGCCACAGGCCCTGCCGGTCGTGCTGCTCCCGCTGGGTACGCTCGCCTACTGTCTCTTCTGCTGGCGCACCTTTGGCAATCCACTAGCCTTCGCAACGGTCCAGATCCATTGGGCGCGTTCGACCGCCTTACCCTGGATGGGCCTGCTCAACTCCCTGGTCGAACTCTTTTATACTCAGCCCTTTGGCTCGTTTAGCGAGGCCCATATCCTGCTCGACCTGACCGCAACCCTCGGTGCTCTGGTCCTGACGGTGGCGTGCTGGCGCACACTTCGCCCAGCTTACGCCCTCTGGATCACCCTGCTGGTCGTGTTTATGCTGATCAGTCCGGCTCTCACCCAGGCCGATGCGCTCCAATCCAACCAACGCTTTCTTCTAGAGATGTTTCCCGCCTTTCTCGTGTTAGCAGCTCTAGGACTCAAATATCCACGCCTGCATACTATAGTTTTGCTGGCTTTTCCCTTTCTACAGGCCATTCTGGCCGCGCTCTTTGTGCTTAATCGCTGGATGGTTTAGAGGTATCTCTGCATGCTAGAAAATAGACTAGAGGGGCCGATGCCTGCTCCTTCACCCGCCGCGCATACCGATCCAGACCTGGCTCCTACTACTATAGCTTCTGGTCAAAGCCTTCCACCAGGCTTCTTGCTCTGTACACTCGGTATGGTTCTCGCTACGCTGCTTATGATGACGCCCCTCATGCGCGTTCCCGACCCGGTGATTACGCTCCACTTCGCTCCCGGCCAGGCGCTTGCCTGGTTGAGTAGTTGGCTCCCCACGTGGCCTGGCACGACGCCGCAAAACGCGTACGGCGAGTTTTTTGTCCTGCTCTTTCTAGCCTCGTGCTGCTATGGGATCGCGGCTCTTCTCATTCAGCGCGAGTCCGTCGCCGCGCGATATTTCTCGATCCGCCGGGCCATCTGGCTGGGTACGGTCCTGGCGGGCGCTCTCTATGTCTTGACGCCCGCCATGCTCTCACACGATATCCTGGTCTACGCCAGTTACAGCCGCGTCTGGGCGGTCTACCACGCCAACCCATATTTCACTCCGATCTCCGCCTTTCCACACGATCCCTTCACTCCTATCAACTACTGGGCCAGTTCTGTCTCGGCCTATGGTCCGATCTGGACCTTTATCTGCGGCTTCTGGGGCTGGGCGCTGCCCACTCAACCCGTGGCCTACGTGTTGGCTTTTCGCATCTGCGCACTGGCCTGCCACCTACTCAATGTCTGGCTGGTAGGCCGCACGCTTCAGACGCTTGGGAGATCGCCGCGCACGGTCACGCTGGGCATGTTGCTCTATGCCTGGAACCCGCTGGTCTTGCTGGAAAGCGGTCTGGGCGGTCACAACGATGGTCTGATGCTTACCTTTATGCTGCTGGGCGTGCTGCTGGCCGCACGCGCCGAGCACGACGGCACCGCGCTACGCCTGCGCAGCTACCTGCCAGTCACGCTCGCACTGACCCTCGCGGCGCTGGTCAAATTCACCGCGCTGCCTGTGCTGGTCGCCTATCTCATCTGGCTGCTCTGTAAGGCGCTGCGGCCATCGTCCATGTCTTCACTCAATCCGCTGTTGGCCCTACCCAACTGCCTACCTGCCCTGCGTACACTGCTCGGTGCGGCACTGCCCGCGCTCCTGCTCGCGCTGGCTAGCTATGCCCCCTTCTGGCTCGGACATAGCTGGCAGGCCATCAATAGCAGCTTTAAAACGACACCTTCGGCTCTCGGCGCAGAAAATTCGTTTCTGCGCTCGCTGATCGAATGGCTGAAATACCACCCGACTCTGCACTCAATCCCCCTCTTCAGCATGCTGGTTAAACGCCACATCTGGGACAACATTACCTATGGCACCATCGTCCTCTGCCTGCTTCCAGGAACACTCTGGCTCTGGTTGCGTCCGACGCTCAAAAGCTTTCTACTGGTGGCCCTCACAACCCTGACAGCGGTTCTACTGGTCTCTCCCTGGTTCTATTCGTGGTATGTTATCTGGCTGCTTGGCCTCGCTGCTGTCTGCCTGCCAATGTGGTCAAACCGCTTCCAGGCGGCACTTCTGGCCCTGACTATCGCGCTGAGTTTCTCCGCACTCTCTACCTATCTCTTCAATGGAGGACTCTTCGAGACACGTTTCTACCTGGTCAGCCTCTTTGTGACGATCCCGCCGCTCTGCGCCTTTCTGCTGGTGCTGATAGGGTGGCGCAAAGTCACGGTCTGCCCTGAGGAGATGCCCAACAATGATTAAACTCTACACATGGCC
>DAOTTJ010000322.1:0-7789 GCA_034437695.1 Ktedonobacteraceae bacterium | reverse complement strand
CACTCATGGCCCCCTAACCCTATAGCTTCACGTCCCCAATTTACAGCCAATACAAGTGATAATCGTTGACCTAATGATCGATAAAATTGTTCAACAAACTGAGCTGCCGCGAGTACACTGATTTTATATTGCATTGCAATAACTGCTGGAATACCAGAGCCAATTAGGCTTTGAGCAACACCATTGAAGATCGTTGCACTCCCCTGAGAGAAACCTGACCGACATGCACTAAGGACAACACAAACAATCTTAGCATACCTGAGAAGATCACTAAATGCCTGAGCACTTACATAATCAAACCCACCTTTGCCATCCTCAAAAAGCAGAAAGCCTTCTGGGTCAGCAGGGAGCAGAACATGACAGATTTTACAATGAGTAGCGCCAATATCGCTCTCCATATGACCACATTTTTTGTTATCAGACCCCACATGAGTACAGCGTTTGCCAAAATAGCCATGTCCATCAAAGTGAAGGATATGTGGTTCTACATCGCTTCGTTGCTCAGTCAGGTACTTACGTAAGTTGTTAAAAGTAGCATTTTTAAGGGGATGGCTATATTGCATACGTCCTGGCAACTCAGCTCTTTTCAGAACGGCGTCCAGCGCCGACTTATCCTGGCTTTCGAAACGCAACATATTTTGTGCAGAATCAAAGGCAGAGGATGAGACGAATAAAACAGTAGTCTTTTCAACAGGAGAGAGGCTAGGTACCACTCCATTATAAGAAATGTAACGAGAGAAGACAATCTGACGCCGAACTAAGAAACCTTGTTCGTCACAAAGTAATTCCCAGGGATAATCAGCTAATCTTACAATATCCCGATGTGTACGATAGGCTCCTACAGCGATTTGGATATGCAATAATGCTGTTTCATATCTAGCTATAGCGATAGATTCTTCTAGTATTTTCTTTACAGGACTACCGTCAGGAAATAGAGCTTTATACAGTTCTTGCCCAATCTGCTGGCGCATAGCTGGCAAGAAAGTAGATCGATCCTCTGTAAGTAAAGCAACCTTTACCATCCAATCTTGCTCACCATCAGCAGTAAAATCCTGTGAACAAAATGTTGTAGCTTCTAACGCTTTCAAGATAGTAATGCGTCGGTCAATACCACTATCTAAAAAAGGTACACTAGATTCGCCTTCAATACCACTACCAAAGAGAGATTTAGATACAATAATCTTAAAATGCATCTTGCTCATAGGTGAAAGATAGAGGCTTAAAAGGTGTTCCACTATGCTTCTCCAGGCTTAGCTATACGATTCACCTAATGGATTGGCATCACCTTTCATAGCAGTATCAACACTCATACGCTCAACCCATTGCCAATTATTTGAGCTATGTTTCTTATAAAGCTGGATTCGCTCTTCTTTGCTCAAAAGAGGCGTAAGCGTGATATGTACTTTTTGTACATCATCACGCGATATCTCTCCACCAAGCTCGACAACGTAGATTTTTATTCCCCCTTGAGCATCTTTATGTACTGTTACTTGAAGTTCTAAAGAAACCTCATCAACGCTGAAAAGTGGTATGTCTCCTCCCGCACTTATTTCAGGTGTGAGCAGTTCATGTTTAATTTGCTTAATAAGCTCTATTAAGCCAAGGGGATTCTCCTGAGCCATAAAAAACTCCTTCGGTTCATTCGCTAGAGACATTTACAGAATATAAAAGGTGGTATACCAAACAATGAGCGTCCCGATGAGAAATATCGGATACCTGTATCTTCTGTACGAACCAACTCATACAGATCCTTCCTAGAAAGGATTGTAATCAAATACCTACTTCTATGATTCGTTCTGCTATGAATATTTCTAGTAAAAGGATACCATAGATTCCTGTCGAAGGCTATCTTTTACTATATTTTTGATCCAAATAACCTTACTTTATGTGTAAATAACCAAATCAAGGCAGGCTTGCACCGCTCTTGACGCGCTCTGTCAGATTCCCTGGATCAAAGGCCAACACCCCGCGCTTCTCAGACGCTTGCTCGATCAAAGTAAGAGCCTGAGGTTAATAGCCCTCTATTACTGGCAGTTATTTGATAGTAACACATGGCAACCAACCCCTACTTAACCTGTGCTTTTTCGCACAAAAAGATCACCGCGCTCTTCTCCTGCTCTCCGTCTACAATGGCTCTCTGAGCAATCAGACACTTATCGCGACCCCAACCAAGCATTTCCCCCGCGAAGCGTTAGCCAGCAACGTTGACACGCTCTTTTTACGACAGGTACAATAATAAAGCCAATAAATTGAGCGGCTAAGCTCTATACTTGCGTTTAGCATTACTAAAGATGAGGCAATAATGCGATGAAGATCTCTGTCTGTATTAAACAGATCCCCGACCCTAACACCGTGGTTAGCAAGCTCGATCCAGACACTCGGCGTCTGGTTCGCAGTGGTGTCTCGCTTGTCCTTGACCCAGGCGACGAAAGTACGATCTCTGCCGCGCTTAAATTGCGCGATACGCTCGGCAATAGCGAATTGACGGCGATCTCTATGGGTCCGACTAGCGCACAGGAAGCTATGCGCCGCGCTCTGGCTATGGGCGTGGATCGCGCTATCCTGGTCACCGATCCCGCTCTGGCTGGCTCGGATGCGCTCGGCACCGCCCGCGTCCTGGCCGCGGTCCTCAAACGCGAGCACGCCGATCTGATTTTCTGTTCGACCGAGAGTACCGATGGCTACACCGGCATGGTCCCAGGCGGTATCGCTGAATTTCTCGGTCTCCCACAGTTGACCTTCGTCCGCGAAATTAAGATCGAGGGCCAGCAGGCTATCGTCAAACGCGTCACTCAGGCCGGCTACCAGGTCGTCGAAACAACGCTGCCCGCCGTCGTGACTATCGCTAGCGGCTCGTTTGAGGCTATCTATCCAACTATGAAGGGCATCATGGGCGCAAAGAAGAAACCCTTCGAGCAACTTGACCTGGCAAAGCTGGGCATCGACGCCTCGCTGGTCGGCACAGCCGGCGCTCGCGAAAGCGTTCTGAGCATCGGTAAGGCCGAGGCCCGCGCCGCCGGTCAGGTGATCAAGGACGGCGGCGATTCCGCGCAGAAGATCGCCGACTTTCTCCAGCGCTACCAGCTTTTGTAATGTCAATCCACTCACTCATCAGCTTTCCCAGGTGGATGCATAGATAGACAGGAAAAGAAAAACATGGCCAAAACTATCTGGACGTTGATCGAAATCGAAAACGGCCAACCCGCCCGTTCTTCGCTGGAGGTGCTGAGCAAAGCGGCTACTCTGGGCCGCGCCGAGGCGATTGTGCTCGGCGCACAGGCCGCCGAGGTGGCTGCACAACTCGGCGAGTACGGCGCTCAAAAGGTCTACGTACACGCCGACGCCTCTTACGATACCTACCTGACCCTGCCCGCCGTCGATACTCTGAGCGCACTCCTCAAAACCTCTCTACCCGATCTCCTCCTCTTTCCAACTACCTACGATGCCCGCGACATCGCGGCCCGCCTGAATGTCAGGGAGAATCTGGGTCTGATCACCGACGCCACCGACCTGCAATACGTTGACGATAACCTCAAGGTCACTGTCCCCTGGGGCGGCGAAACGGTGGTCACGGCGACCCACCCACATGGCAAAACCGGCATTGTGCTGACCCGCCCTAAGGCCTTTAGTGTGGAGAAAGTCGGCGGCGCTTCCCCCGAGATAGTTACACTCGACTTTGCTCTCAATCCCGCTTCGCAGTCGATCAAGATCCTCGAACGCATTGAGGAACTGAACGAAGGCCCTTCTCTCGAAGAGGCCAGCGTGATTGTCAGCGGCGGACGTGGACTCGGCAAGGCGGAAAATTATAGGCTGGTGGAGGAACTGGCCACTACTCTGGGCGGCGCTCCCGGCGCAACTCGCGCTATCGTGGACGCGGGCTGGCTCCCCTATAGCTACCAGGTCGGCCAGACCGGCAAAACGGTCAAACCTACTCTCTATATTGCCTGCGGCATCAGTGGCGCAATTCAACATCTGGCAGGTATGAAAGGCTCTAAATATATTGTCGCAATCAATAAAGATGAGAACGCGCCTATCTTCTCCGTGGCCGACTTTGGCGTGGTGGGCGATGCACTGACTATCCTGCCACAATTGACGGCAGAGATAAAGAAACGCAAAGCGCAGTAAATATGCCGAACTGTTCCTGGAGCATCTCATTCTCAGTCGATCAAGGTGCTCCCGGCTACTTTTCTCAGAGAGGCCGATAATCGGGTGCCGCTCTTCTGCCTCTCAACCAACGGAGGTTTTACGCTATGACCCCCATCGTCTCACCAACCGGGAACTGGATTGGCGTCGTGCTCTTTGTGCTCCTGCTGGCCGTGGGCTTCGGCCTGTTCGCTGTTCGCGCTGGCGAACTGGTCGCGCTCTTGCTCAAGGCACGACCCGAAGACCGCACCGATCATCTGGACGACCGCATCGGCGAGTTCTTTTTAACCGTGCTCGGACAACGCGGTGTCCTGCGCGATCCCCTGCCCGGTATCGCGCACTTCTTCACGTTCTGGGGCTTTATCATCATTCAGGTCGGACTACTCGATCTGCTCGTTCGTGCCTTTGGCTTTGAAATCCCTTTTATCGGCGGCAATCCAGGCTTTGTAGCCACTCTTGATATATTTGTGCTGCTGGTAACCGTCTCTCTGGTCTTCTTTGCCATCCGCCGCGCTGTCTTCCATCCCAAACAGCTCCAGAGTCCGCGCCATAGTCCACTCGACGGCTATGTGATCCTCGGTCTGATCCTCGCCGTGCTCGTGACCCTGGCCCTGACCGAGGCCTTCGAGTACGCTGCCAGCAACGGGGCCGCATGGTCGCTGTTCGGTCAGTGGCTCGGTCCCTGGTTCAACGGTCTGGGCAATACCGCCAACGTGGTGCTCTTCCGCATCTCGTGGTGGCTGCACGTGGGGGTCGTTCTCTTTTTCCTGAGCTACCTACCACGCTCGAAACATCTGCATCTGATGGCCACGCCGTTCAATGTCTTTTTTCGCAACTATAAACCGCGCGGCGCACTCCCTCTGATGGAGAATATCGAGGAGCGCGAGGACTACGGCGTCTCAAAGCCCGAGCAGTTCACCTGGAAGCAGTTGCTCGACGGCTACGCCTGTACCGAGTGTGGACGCTGCAATACGGTCTGTCCCGCTACTAATACCGGCAAGCCACTGCTGCCTAAAGAGATTATTCTGGGCGTCAAAGAGAGTCTTTTCGAGGAGAGCGCGGATATCCTGGGCCTCAAGAGCGGCTGGGTCAAGCTGGCTCCCCTGGGAACGCGCTCGGGCGAAGTGGTCCATAAGGGCCAGGAGCCTGGACCCCTGGTGGGCGGCGCGATCTCAACCGAGGCGCTCTGGGCCTGCACAACCTGTCGAGCGTGCATGGAAATCTGCCCGGTCGCCATCGAGCATGTGCCAAAGATCGTCGATATGCGCCGCCATCTGGTGATGGAGGAGAGCGCGTTTCCTCCCGAGGTCACTTCGCTGTTCAACAATATCGAACGCAACGGTAATCCCTGGGAAATCAGCAACGACACCCGTGCCGCGTGGGCCGCAGGCCTCGATATCCCGCTGCTCTCTGCCAATCCCGACGCCTCCGTGCTCTACTGGGTCGGCTGTATGGGTTCGTTCGATCAACGCAATAAGAAAGTCGCCACCGCAGTCGCCAAGATTCTTAAAGCGGCTAAGGTCAACTTTGCCATCCTGGGACCCGAGGAGTCCTGCACTGGCGACCCAGCCCGGCGCATCGGCAATGAATATCTCTGGCAGGTCCAGGCCCAGCACAATATCGCCACCCTCGATGGCTATGGCTTCAACCGCACAAAAAATGCCTCAAACGGCCATAGCGGCGCAGCACCTGTACACCGCACGGTGCTCACCGCCTGCCCCCACTGCTTTAACACGCTCGGCAACGAGTATCCGCAACTGGGCGGCGACTACGAGGTGGTCCACCACACGGTCTTTATCGACAAATTACTCAGCGACCAGAAACTTACGCTCCCGGAAAACTTCGATACGCGCAAGCTGACCTATCACGACCCCTGCTACATCGGTCGCTACAACGATGTCTACGAGGAGCCGCGCCGCGTGCTCAATGTCCTCAACAACAATGGCGTAACCGAGATGGGACGCAACCGCAACAAGAGCTTCTGCTGCGGCGGCGGCGGCGGTCGCGCCTGGATGGAGGAGAAGACCGGCAAACGCATCAATCAAGTGCGCATGAAAGAGGCCCTGGAGACCGGAGCCGAGGTCCTGGCAGCCGCCTGCCCATTCTGTATCACTATGTTTGACGACGGCGTCAAAGGCATCGAAGCCGAGGAAAAGATCCAGATCGAGGATATCGCCGAGATCGTCGCCCACGCCCTCGATTCGCAGCCGACCACGACCAGCGTCCGCTACCCGACGGCGTAAAGCTTTTTAAAGGGTGGAATGGGTTTTGCGGCGAGCTGGCTCGCCGAGAAACCCGTTCCACCCTTTTGCTTAACGAGCAGATCCACAGCAAAACTGTTTTGCTTAAAAAGAGACTGAGTACGTATATTCACCAGCCGAAAGCTGATATAAAAGCGCGATATTGAGCGTGTGCAGACCCGACGGAGCCGCGTATGTCACACTACCACCCGTCCCCTGCGCGTAAGCTTTAAAGCCATTCGGCAACGTATTATAGATTGGCGGAAGATTATTGCTCAAAATCAACCGGATGTAGTCAAAGCCATACCCCGGTCCCACCCAGACACCGTTGGGATTGTCTACAGTAAAATTCAACACATACAATTGCTGACCTATATTCCCCTCAACTCCGTTATATGCATAGCGCACATCGACGCTCTTCAAGTGGTAAACCAGGTGATAACCGGCATAATAGTAGTCCATCGTGACCGACGTATGATAGAGGTGATCGCTGAACTGGTTGGGGTTATATGTCCCACTCATGGGAATTGTCACCAGTACCTCGTGAGTCGCGGCGTTGCCTAACCTCAACTGCAACGTATTCAAAGCGAGATCTTTCGTCAGCGGAAAATCAATCCAACCGCTCTGCGTTGCGCCGCTTGCGATGGTCGCCGGAAGCGTCAGGTTCGTGGGCGCAATCGGCTGCTGACCCGGCAAGAGCAGACGCATTATATCGTAATAAGCCAGCGCACTGGCGTTCGGCGTGGGATTCTTCACCACGATCATCACCCGCGCCGTGACCGCCCCCATGCGAATAGTATCATCGCTGAAGGTCGCCGCCGACTGCACCTGCTTGACCGTGAACTGAAGGTCAGCATAGGTCGCACTCCTTTGCACATCGAAGGTAGCAACCGTGTTCTTCTGCGACGGCACAGCGGTCAGGACATGCTGCACTCCATTCAACCAGCCCCACACCGCAAAAGTGACCACCATCCCAAGCACCAGCGCAACTACTAAAATTCCACCCAACCACGGCCAGAAAACCCTGGGCTGCGCCTTCCTTAACGCCCTCCCCCGCTGGTTCAACGACGTAATAAACTGCTCACGCTCCTGGTCACGCTTCTGCTTATTCTCCTCATCAGGGCGCGGCGATGTCTGTACACCTGCTACCTGTTTAGATATACCTGGATCTTCTTCTTGCATTTATCACCCGATATCATTCATATTTAACAGCTTATAAACCCACAAAGCTTCTTCTCACAAAGAAAATACATGATACTTTATCTATATTACTTTAGACGCGCCAGACTAGCAAACGTCCCGCGCAATTTTACAGAAGGTATACCGGACTTGCTAGTTCAGCTCAAGCCTGCGACGTTCTGCCCCTTTTCCTGGATGCCTCGCTGTGGCGAAGCACTGGGGTGAGG
>DAOTTJ010000321.1:0-4534 GCA_034437695.1 Ktedonobacteraceae bacterium | reverse complement strand
GCTTGATTTGATCTATTTATAAAAGGAGCGGGCAGTTAAAAAAAGAAGTGCGACGGCAGGGTCTAATAAAAAGGGATTTGCATATAAGATTTTGCATTGGAGTATTTTTCAGTAATATATATCACGAAAGGAGTACGCAACAGAAATATGAAGAGCAACGAGCTTTACACTGCGAGAATTGTGGATCGGGTGGATAGGTTTAGCGAGCATCAGACGCGTACCGCGCTCGCCTATGTGAGGGATTGTCGCATGCACCTCCAGATAACTGGGATGGAGTTGTCAAAGCACGCGCTCAGCATGGGTAGATATTCGTCGACTGCTACGGTAGGGGTGATTGTCCTGGGCGCGTTTGTCAGTACAAAGGCTGTCATGGATACATTAATCGGTTCGACGAACCTCTTGAATGTATTGATCTATGCGCTGGCAGGCCTGCTTATTGCGGTCTTGTCGGGTTTGCAGAGTGCGTTTAAATGGAACAGCAAGGCCGCTGAGATGCGCCGTGTGGCCGCCAGGTGTCGTCGTTCAGAGCATGCTATCGACATGGGTCTGCGGACGATCCAGCGTACTGATCTGATTGCCGCGACTGCGTTGTTAAAACAGGCCGATATGGCGCTCGATGAGGTTGAGAGCGAAGCCTTAAAGATCGGTGTAGATCTTCAGAAGGCGATGTATCTGGGGATGTCAGTGGCGGATCTGCGCAAAATGATGGCGCACGCTGCGGGACGCAAGCCAAGTGCGATGCTGGAAGAGCTTGAGGAAAATGGTTCGCTGCGCCTGGAAAAGGTCTGATTGGTCCCAAATATATGAGCAACGGGGCCGCACCAGTGCAAACGCTGCTGATGACGACCCCGCTGAGCGATGGAAACAGCCAGATAAGAGGCTGATTCGTGGATGAGTTAAGGAATAGTCGAGCCAAGTGTGACCGTATCGAAGACCACTGTTCCAAGCACGGTAGCGCTATGTGAACAGACGGCCAGACCAGCCAGGGTTGAACCCGTCATAGTGATGTTAACGGCAGAGCCTGCTACGGCGGTCCATGTAACACCATCGTTAGAAGTGTAGGCAGTGAATGTAGTGCCGCTGCGCGAGACCGCCAGGTAGGTGGGTGCCGTGCCAGTGAGCGCGACTGCCTGCGTTGCCCCCCCGCCCGTGACCGTGCGGTACTGGATATTGATGCCATTACCGGGGGTCACAAAAGCGAAGTAGTAAGCCGAGGCTGCCGTCGAGTCCTGGCGGATCATCACGCCAGCTTTGGCCCAGGTATTACTATTGCTCTGTGAGACCACGTGGGCGGTCACACTGCCGTTGCCAGGCAAGGATTGGGCGACGTAGTGGAACTGGTCGGAATTGCCGAAGACATCGGTCCCGCCGCCGTTGACAGTCCAGGTGCTGCCATTGAGCGACTGACTGCCCGCGAGAGCAGGGTTACCGATATCGCCGCAGAAGGAACCTGTTGAGCAGTTAAGAGAAGAGCTGCTGGTCGAGATATTGACCGAGTCCATCGTCACTGTCCCAAGAATATTGTTGTTATGTGAAGTCATGGCCATGCCAGCCAGGGCAGACGTAGCCATGCTGATAGTCACACTCGAACCAGCCACCAGGGTCCAGTTTGTCCCATTGGTTGAGGTATACGTGGAGAAGGTCGTTCCCGAACGCGCCACACTCAAGTACACTGGCGTTGTCCCAGTGTACGAGGTCGCGATAGCGGCCTGGCCACCCGAAACCGTGCGGTACTGGATATTGATGCCATTGCCGGGGGTCACAAAAGCGAAGTAGTAAGCCGAGGCTGCCGTCGAGTCCTGGCGGATCATCACGCCAGCTTTGGCCCAGGAGTCGCTGTTACTCTGTGAAACCACGCGGGCGCTCACACTGCCATTGCCCGCTAGAGCCTGCCAGATATAGTGGAACTGGTCAGCCGGTCCATAGATGTCGGCCCCGCCACCAGTGATCGTCCAGGTGGTGCCGTTGACTGACTGACCGCCCGAGGGTGTCGGACCACCGATGTCGGCACAATTCCAGTTAGTCGGACAGGCCGCTGGCCTGGCGGTTGAGGTGGTGTAGACCGAGTCGAAGAAAACTGTGCCGATCTCGCTAGAGTTATGCGAGGTCACAGCCAGGCCGGCCAGGAAGTTTCCGCCGATACTCATGGTGACGCTTGAGCCGGAGACCGGCACCCAGTTGGTACCATTATTCGACGTATAAGCGGTGAAGACGTTGCCGGAATTGGAGACGCTCAGGTAGATAGGCAGCGTACCGTTCGTAATCTGGGCGATCTGCTGCGCCTGTCCACCCTGTGTGAGACGATACTGGATCGAGATACCATTGCCTGGAGTCACCTCGGCAGCGTAGTACATGGCACTCGGATCGGTGCTCTGGCGCAGCATCACGCCAGCTTTGGCCCAGAGGTCAGTATTGGTCTGAGAAGTGACATGAGCACTGACATTTGCATTGCCAGTCACTGCCTGCCAGGCAAAGTGGAACTGATCGTACGACCCGTAAATGTCGTTGCCACCGCCCTGGACAGCCCAGGTGCCATTGCTGAGCGATTGGCCACCGGCAGGGGTGGGATACCCAATGTCAGCACAGCTCCAGGCCGCGGGACACGCGGTTGGTGGGGGAATAGTAGCAGTGCTCAGGTTCACCGTGTCGAAGGTAGCAACGCTCTGCGTCCCTGTATTGGCCGAAGTCACTGCAAGCCCGATGAGCACGGTACCGCTCGTAGAAACCGCCGTACAGGAGCCGACGATATAGGTCCACGCTGTGCCATTGGTGGAACTATAGGCGCAATAGGTATTGCCCGAACGCGTGACACGTACATAGAGCGGTACTGTTCCGTTTGGCTGAGCAGCCACTATCGCTTTCAGGCCGGCAACCGAGCGATATTGCACCAGCAGACCCTTGCCCGGCGTGATAAACGCGCCGTAGTACGCCGATGAGGGATCGGTGCTCTGACGAATCATCACACCGGCACTGGCCGACCCACTGGTATTCGACTGCGCGGTGATGTGAGCGCTAATATATCCATTGCCGCTCAACGACTGCGTGACGTAACGAACCTGGTCGCTCGTCAGTTGCATCCCCGCACCTGCACCCTTGACGGTCCAGGTTCCACCATTCAACGACTGATCGCCGACGGTAGATGGGTTACCTACATCGCTGCAACTCCAACCACCAGGACACGCTGACACACCGGGCTTAGGACTGGGGGCCGCGCCAGGAGTCTGAACGCTGACCAGATTGTAGGCAGCGGTATCAGCACTGCCAGCATTGCCAGAAGCAACGGCCAGTCCAGCGAGAGTAACTGCCGGCATGGGGATCGTCACGCTATCGCCCGGAATGAGCGTATAGGTGCCGCCATTTGTCGAGGTCGCCGCCTGGAAGATATCGCCGACGCGCTGGATCTCCAGGTAAACCGGCAGGTTCGAACCTCCCCCCAGTCTGACCGTTGTGGTCCCACCACCAGAAGTTGTGCGATATTGCACGACAACCTGATTACCCGGTTGAACAAAGACTGCGTAGTATGCAGAAGCCGGATTATTCGACTGACGGATCATCAGACCTGCCTGCGCTGCTGCGGTCGTGACCGACTCGGAGGTCACCTGGGCGCTGATCTGTGTGTTACCGCTGACGTTCTGTGACGCAAAGCGGAAATGATCTGTATTGCCACCGACAGTCGTGCCACCACCGGTTACATTCCAGCTAGCAGCGGAGACCGTTTCAGAGCCAGCAGGTGTGGGCGTACCGATATCCTGACACGTCCAACTGGTTGGACAATGGGCATCGGCCGGAGGGGTAATGGTCCCACCCAGACCAAAGGCGTAGACATAGTCGTCGGTGCCACCGGTAAAGACCTGCCCGTTGGCCACCGTCGGCTCGGCGTAGAGCGCCCCACCGGTCGTGTAGCTCCACAGGCGCGTCCCGTTCGCCGCATTGAGCACCTCTAGAGTCGATCCGGCACCATCAAAGATCAGACCATTCGAGTACGCCAGCGCCGGCACGACTGCACCCGCTGCCGGATGCTGCCAGAGATAGCTGCCCGTCGTCGGGTCAAGCGCGTTCACCGTCCCCTTATAGCCCACGCCGTTGACAATGAATTGACCACCTCCAAAAAACAACTTGCCGTTAGCGAAAGCCCCCGAAGAGGCGCTGGCATCGCCGCACTGCGGACACTCACCGCTGGTCGCAGCGAGAGTCTCCCAGACCGGACCAGCCGCTACATTGTTGCGATTAAGTGCATAGACAAAGCCGTTCTTATTGATAGCCGCAACCAACGGGTTGCCATTTTTGTCGCTAAACAGAATGGGCGACGACCCAAAGTCAGCGTCAACCCCCTCCTGCGAAGGCGGGATCGTCCACGACGACTTGACCGCCAGCGTCGAGGCATCAAAGGCAATCACCGCCTCGCTCAGGTTCTGGCCAGGCAGATTGCGCGTGCCGGTCGTCACAAACACCGTGTTCGTCGACGGGTCCAGCGCTGGCGTCGTCCAGATCCCTGCCCCAACCTGACCACTCGGCACCAACGTCGTCGACTTGA
>DAOTTJ010000320.1:0-4652 GCA_034437695.1 Ktedonobacteraceae bacterium | reverse complement strand
GAAAGATGGTTTTCCAGGGAAATACAGGTAACTCGGGTACTCTGCCTCCTAAGACCTTGCAGAGCTGAGCGTGGCAACGAACAAAAGAATAAATGCTCCGTGTCTCTAGAGAAGAAGCCGGTTCTTTTCCCGGAACTTGCGCTTTTTGTTCGCGAAACAGCGTCTCCTGGTTCAGGTATACGGAGGTTTCATAGGTCGCGCATGACTCAAGTGGATACATTTCTGGTCGCGAAAGGATCAGATATTGGAGAGATGTGAATGAAAACATTAATCATTATACCCACGTACAACGAGCTAGAGAGTCTTCCGCCTTTGCTTAAAGAGATCTTCTCTTATGCTCCTTTAACTGACATTTTGATCATCGACGATAACTCGCCCGATGGCACAGGCGAGATGGTCGATCGCATGAGCGAAACAGACCGCCGCATCCACGTCCTGCACCGTGTAGGAAAGTTAGGCCTGGGTACCGCATATATTGCTGGCTTTAAATATGCTATTAATCACGCATACGATGTAGTATTTGAGATGGACGCCGATTTCTCGCACAATCCACTGTACTTGCCTGATTTTCTCGACAAGATCCAGGATGCCGATCTTGTCATCGGCTCACGCTACATCAAGGGAGGCAGCACGCCGAACTGGTCGCGGCGGCGGCGCTTAATCAGTGGTTGTGGCAATCTTTTTGCCCAGTTCGTACTCCAGATGCCGGTTCACGATTGTACCGCTGGCTACCGTTGCTATCGGCGAAACGTACTGGAAAAGATCGGCCTGGACACGATTGAATCGCAAGGCTACGGCTTCCAGGTGGAGATGGCCTATCGCGTGCAAACGCTCGGTTTCAAGATTGTCGAGACGCCTATTATCTTTACAGACCGGCAGATAGGTACGTCCAAGATGTCGGGCAACATTGTCTTTGAGGCGTTCAACTATGTCCTGCGAGCGCGTTTCAGCAAGCAGCAGCCCAGTTCTTCGCTGCCTGCGCAAACAACCGTTTTTTCTATGCCAATATATACCCCTACGCTGCCTCAAACCAACCCACTCCCAGCTCCTCTACCAGAGGCCGGATCGCCTCTCACCGTTGCACAACCTGCTCCTAGAGCCTTGCCAATCTCTGAAAATCTCTGGCTCCCAACCTCATACACGGGGGTTTCTAACGAGAGCAATGAGCGTGCGGCCACACCATTACTATTTTTGGGAGAAGAGAGCGGCCAACTTGCATGGGAGCAGACCAAGATCAGCTCATTCTCCACCGAAGAGCTTTCACAGGACAACCGCTCGCGTCTGCGCACCGCTCGTGTGCGCCTGCTCCCACTTAACGTCAGCGCCGGCCACGAGTGATCTACGGAGTAGATAGACCTTGTTTCCCAGGGCGTAAGCAAGGCCTATACATTTGAAGCTAGCGATGAGAGAGCAGAGCCGCTCTCTCTCAAAGCTGAAGCGATCTGCACAGCAAGCAACGCACAGATCACGATCTACTCAAAAGTTACCTCGACAGCACTGCCCGATGGAACAATAATTCCCGCGCTATTTGTCTTCACCTGGACAGTTGCCAGGTTAGAAGGGACACTCCAGGTCCCTCGAGCAGACAAAGTTTTCCCCCCCAGCGTAATGTCCGCACTCGCATTAATCCCCGGAGCTGTCAGCCTGAGGAGTTGGACCTTTGTCGCAGGCATGTTTAATTGAATATCGACAGAAGCATTTGCTGTTAAATCTTTATTCATAAACAAAACATGCACACTTCCATCTGTGTCGGTGAACTTATACACCGTTATATTCAGCGAGGTCTGGAGCGCAACGTTCGAGATAACCGTACCTGGCGTCTGGGTGAGCATATGGAAAAAGAACAAGCCATAATACAAAGGAGTGGGATTCCCATTGGCATCGATGACATCGTAACTTGCATGCGACGAATTTTGCATTTCAACAGCCTTAACCCCCAAAAACGCCGTTTCACACAGATAGTCCAACGCCCACAGCGCGGACGCATAGGTATCAGATACGCCAGCTATCCCCCCCGCCGTAAAAGAATTACTTTCGGTAATTTCAAACGGGATGCCAGCCTGACGGGCAGAATTCACCCATCCACTAAAAAACTCGGCCTGTTTCTGCGCAACGTTTTGGCTCAAGAGAAAAGGAATATCTTGTTTCTGGCTGCTGCTCGTAAGAACGGAGCTAACATAATAATGGTGGGTAAGCGCAATAATTCGTCCGCTTTCGTCGTGTGCGAAATTGTAAAAATTCGCCGATTCGCAACAGGCATCTGAGCCGATAAACCTTGCATCCGGTACCTGTGCAGAGATCGCAGCATAATAGGCATCCCATTCAGCCAGATAGTCGGTATAGCCCCAACTGGCAGACCGAAAACCATGCTTGGCGTAAAGATCGGGTTCATTGCCAATAGCAAAGGCCTGGAGATTAGAACCAGCAACAGAAGCAATATACGCCGCTTCACTGGCCATAGATTGCGGATCATTGCCGATTAGATTTAATTCCCAGGCAACTTGCCAGTGAATGCGTTTCGCAAAAGCAAAAAAAGCATTGACCATCCCTTGCGTGACAACGGTGGTATTGGCGCTACAATACATGTTTCCATTGGGCGACCACAGACCAAGATCACCGCTATGTCCCCCTACGTGAAGAATACCCTGCCCAAGATTGATATAGAGCTGCTCATAATAGGTCGGGTTTCTTTCGTCGAGATAAATAACTTCGCACACCTGCGATAATTCAAAGCTCATCCCGATAAAGTGCGGGTCTATCTGCATTGGATGGCTTGCACTCTGGTTCCCCAAAGACAGAAGTGCATTGCCATAAGGCAACGCTGTGGGCGAAACGGCAGGGCCAACCGGCAAGGCGCTGGGTGATGAGGCCAATGGAGCCTTAGATTGCGGGGCGCATCCTATCAGAAGGATAAGGCAAAAAAGGACAAGAAAAAATTCTTTCCGCTTACGGGTCAACATAAAGGGGTCCTTTCCATTCCATGCATCAGATTTCAATGATCGGTTATACCGTTTTTCGCTAGTAGCCTGTAAAGCTCCTGGCGTCTGTCTCTCCGCTGATACATTTTTTGGGCAAATGTAGTAGTAGTATATATTTGTTTGTTATTGTTCTGGTTCTTTTATCAGAACAATAAGTGTCTGAATAGCTGTCACCTGGCACAGCCCCAGGGTTATTCAAAAGTCCGCCCTGCCCCCTGAGGCGGCGGGCAAAAGAGGAAAAAGAGGTTTGTTGGGGACACCCCAAACTCCGGTAAAGGGCTGCGCCCTCTGCACTCCTGCTTCTGATGACTTTTGAATGGCCCTGTGGCACAACCCCAGGGGTTGGGACTCTTCCAGTCGGGTGTTGCTCAGGTATCAATGAAGAACTCCACAATCGTACAGGCGATTGGCGATTATTTGACTATTCACATGCTCACTATTCCCCGATATATGAAACGTGGTTTTTCCATCAGTTGTCTTCATAAAGTAACCTGGCTCCCAGAGTTGAGGTGCAACAAGAACACAATGAGCCTCAACCCAGTGGACAAGCACAACATTTCTTCCACCTGTTGGCAGATAGGTATCTTTCCCGGATTTATTGACCTGCACAATAAAGGGGAATAAAAAGAAGCGCACGGTCTTATCCGTCACAGCGGCTGCCAGATCAGATGAATCGAGGATAGGATCGTTGCCGCTAAAACCGCCCAGGGTCATAACCGGTTGACCAAGCGCCAGAATCAAGGGAGCCGATGTATTCGCCTCCAATGTAGCGAGAAGAAAGCTCGTCTCTTGATGCCGCGTCTGGATATAGTCGACTAATTTTTGCTGATTGGCATTGAGTGGATAGGTGCTCGTCGCGCCTGTTGCTGGCGAACTGCCAAAATCCTGAAAGAAGGCCTGGAGACCCCCCTCAGGCAGGTGAGCGACAGGAGAGCCACCGCTTTCTGGTGCAGCCAGCAAGGTGCAGGCCAACAAGACCGGGGCCAGCAAGACCGCAACCAGACCGAGTACGGCAGCCGTCTGCATTATCCTGATCCACTGTCCAGGCGCAGCGAAGAACCTACCTCCTATAAAGAGAGAACCAGCCACAACCGCAAGGACGATAATCAAAGGCGGCAAGACATCCCAGTTGGCAGAGGCTGTGAGCAACGGGGCTTGCAAGGCAGTAACCAGCACAAAGACCAGCGCCAACCACCAGTTTCTCTCAGGGTGCTCACGAACATTGCACCAGAGAAGCGCCAGACCAATCCCGGCCAGGGCGCTGATCGCTGGCTCAAGCATCACGGTATAGTAAGCGTGAAAGGAGACGGCGACGCTAAAAACGACAAGCATCGTCAGAAGCCAGGTCCCCCAAAGAACCAGCGCCAGCGCTTCTTCTCCCACCAGTCGACGCCAGTGCATGCGCTGTCGCCAGCCCAGAACCACCAATCCAAGCACGTCCAGCGGCAAGAACCAGCCAATCTGTCCACCGAGCGGCTGCGTCAGCAAACGCAATACACCCGGCTGACCTATCTCGGGGCTTGCGCTCGCAGATGTGCCAGTCGTATCCTCTGCTACCTGCTCGGCACTCCATGCGTGCAAAATCACAAAAGTGGCGGCCAGAGGTTGGGAGGGAGATGCAGTCGGCGTGGCTTTTTTCGGACTCGCAATGTGAATTAAGCGCCCTATACCATT
>DAOTTJ010000319.1:0-16392 GCA_034437695.1 Ktedonobacteraceae bacterium | reverse complement strand
CTTTCTCGATACCCTTCTCGATGCCTTTCTCGATACCTTCGCCATAGATTTTCTGAGCGTAGCGTGACTCGCTTAGCAAGTCGTTAAGCATGGCAAAAATCCTTTCAAACTGTTCAACTTCATCGGTTGTTTGAAAAACCAGTTCGCCGATCATGCGAGCCAGTGTTAGTAGTTCTTTATTTTTGTGGCTGGCAAGTTTTTCGACCATAGCCTGGATTAGTGAGATCTTTTTACCGTCTTTGGCCAGAGGCAATAACGGTAAAAGACCCTCCCAATTGTTGGCCAGGATCATTTCTGCTGGCATTTCCCAGAGCTTAATGACTTGGTAATGGAAGCGGATCACTTCTCTGCCATCCACAAAGTATTTGATATGCGGCGGTTCAGGTAGGTTTCTATGTTTACGCAAATAGATAAGATAAGAGTATACCGGTAATTGATACTCTTCTGCTGCCATGACGCCGTATCCTAACATGCGATCCGGCATAGTCTTATCTAGTGCGCCTTGAAACTCAAAATGTAGGAGTGCGCGGCTTCCATTCAGCGACACTTCTAGCAGTGCATCGGCATAGCGATGCTTGATCTGTAACTCGACATTCTGTTCGCGTACAAAATGTGCATCCCTGTCTACCCAGTTGATAAACTGTTCGGGCCAGTTCCCTATCAATTGCTTGCATACATACTCACATACGCCGGCCATACAAGACTTTTCCCCTCTACAACAAGCCCATAGTCAAGTGTAACACACACTCTGGTCCATGTCCATTCGATCTGTTTGGCTATGGGTATGACCTTTGAACAATTGGCCAGATCTACAACAGAAGTATAGCAGAAAAATGCCTATATGTCTATACGTATGTTTCGCAGATAGGTGGCCAGGCGGAATATCTGACAAGTTCCGCAAAAGAGGCGATGCGTCGCAGAGAACCTGCTGGTCATCGTAACGCGAGCGCTGGCTCTGGTGAGCCTGGATGGCACCTGAGTAGAGAGAGGCATTGAAGAGCGGGAGTACGGAGGCTCTCCCCCTGCGCTCGCGCGGCGTAGTGTATATATATATATATTATGAGCGACTGCCCGCTAGAACTTGACCACGATTTCGTAGGTTTTCCCATCGGCTGCGCCTGCGTTTATCTCCCCTTTTGCTCTGCCTTCGCGTGTGACAGTGAGCTTACCGTCCTGCATAACCTTTGTCAGCAGAAAGCCTGAGTTGGGGATAAGCTGCTTAGTGCCATTATTGGCGATATATTCAAAATGTTGGAAGGCGACCGCCTTGCCCGCAGTAGTCGTAGAGGCCGCGAGAGAGGTGGTGGGTCCTGTCGGGGCTGCTTCTGTTACCGAGCCGGAGGTTTTCGCCGCGCTAATGCCGACCATATCGATAAGCGTCAATCCAGGAGTAGCTGCGATCCAGAGTTCCTGTTTGCGGTCAGGTGTCTGAGTAAACCAGCCCTCTGCCGAGACAGGTTCGATGATTTCTGTCACGAGCACGCCGCTTTTCGTATTGACATTTGGCTCGATCCATAGCACCTGGAAATTGTAGAGAGCGCCGGCATGGTAGTCGGCTGTGGTCCCGAGTTGTTCCCCATTGACGAGTCTGTTCAACTCCATCACCACGCGTGCAGGTGCGCCCGCGTCGTATCTGTAGACGGCCTCTTCCTTCAGATAGTAGCGAGAAACGCCCGCCTCGGTTGCGATAAACACACTGTTGTCATTGCAGAGGCCTAGATAGCGTGCATGCACACCTGCCTTTGTTTCAAAGAGCGAAGCTCCCTGGGGAACCTTGAGGAAATCTCTGGCGGTGGTCAGTGGGATAGCAGGCTTTGTGCCGTCCGGGTTATCCATCATCAGCATGGGTGACACCCTTTCTGGTCTTTTTCTTTTCTTCAATGAAATGAAGACAAATAATGGTAGAGTTATATACGCAAACGCAATAGCTCTGTAGAGCTATCATTAGTATAACATACCGAGGTCTGACCTTTTGCCCGACGTTTGTACAAAGCATGAAACGGGCAGCCAGTGTTTAGCACTCCTGACCCAACAAGTTGGAAATATTGACATTATGTTGTATATGTGCTATAAAATATATGGATGACAATATGAATTAGTATTGATGCAGGAGAAAACCCTATGCCAGAGGTCAAAATATATAATCGCCTGGCGGTTTTGCGTGTAGAGCGAGGGATGTCGCGTCTGGGTCTGGCCAATGCTCTCGGGGTGAACTATCAGACCATCGGCTATCTTGAACGTAGCGAGTGCAATCCCAGCCTGGAACTGGCCTTTCGGATCAGTGAGTTCTTTTGCCTGCCAATAGAGACAATCTTTTCGCCGCGACCCTTTAAGCCTTTGAGCGAAGAGATCTCTGCGCGTTTCGTGATGGAGCACAATGGAGGAGACGATGCTTAAAGAGACCTCTTGCGATCAGGAACGGATCTACCCGCCGCTCTGGGAGAAACGTCTGGTGTTGGGCAGATGGACGCTTAACCTGGTGATGCGTAGGAATGTTGCGGCCGGGAAGCGCGAGAGGCGGCGACCACTGTATCCAAACCATATAGCGACCTTGCGCCGGGAACGGGGACTTTCCTCGCGGGAACTGGCCCCCTTATTGCTTATTCATCCTTCTACTCTTGAGGCTCTGGAGGGTGGGACCTATCTGCCAAGTCTGGAACTAACCATGCGTGTGAGCGCTTTTTTTCATGTACCCGTAGAAACCATTTTTTCTTCTTTTGTTGCTGATTGATACATGACTATGGCGTCTATCCAATAACCCCTTTCATGGATAGATAAAAGAAAGAGATATGTTATGATACACGACTATCAACATATATATGAAGAGGAAGAGAGCATGAGCGGTCGTCAGCCTCGGATGCTTCTCCGCCGCTCTCTGGTCATTGCACTTTACGTGAGTTTTCTCGCCTGTCTGGCGTCTCTCTGGGCTGCTGGAATACTACCGGACAATCCTGTGGCTATCTGGCAGCCTGTTATGTTACAACATCTCGCGCAGCATCGGTTGCTGGTGTTGGGTCTGCCTTTTCTCTGCCTGGTGCTCTGTTATGGGTTTCTGCGCCAGCTTGCGGGTGAGATTATGACAGGTGCGGAGCGCCATCTGGATGAGCGGCAACGCTTGCTGCGTACGCAAACACATCGAACTGCGTATCAACTGACCAGAGTGGTTGTACTGCTTGTTCCGGCGCTCTTCTTTCTCGCCTATATCCCGTGGTTTTTGCCGCAGTCGTCTCCTCCTCCCGTGTTTGCGCTGCATCCGTCGCGGCTTCAGTTGATTGATAGTGTGAATACTGTTCAAGGTCAGTTTGCTTCACATCTCGTCCTGCTGAAGGTGACCGCCTCTTCTCTGGATGCGCAGATTGCCTTTGTAGTGAACGATGCTCCTACGCCGACGCAACCCGGTGCAGGTGACCTGGCGCTGGCTGGTGGTCTGCTGCTGGTTGCTCTCTTCCTTCTGATCTCGGCGCTTCCGCTGTCGGTATTTGTCTGGCGGGGAGAGTCCTGAGCGGTCTCTGTCGACTCACGCTTGCCAGGAATCAACGTTCGTGGAGTTGCTGACAGGAGCGAGAGTAGGCAAAGCCCTGGCCTGAGTTGTGTGACGCTCTTCTACGTTGTATGATACAAAGGTAGAAAGACGCAGAGAAACACACGATGCCCCCAATGGAGATCGGCCAGGAGAAACACACGATGGAGACACTTATTGATAGTTATGGACGGCGAATTAAGAGTATGCGCATCTCGGTCACAGATAAGTGTAATTTTCGCTGTACCTATTGTATGCCCGCTACGGGCCTGCCCTGGTTGAAGAAAGCGGAGATCCTTTCCTATGAAGAGATTGTACGCATTGCTCGCGTGGCCGTCGCGCTTGGTATCGAGCAGATTCGCCTGACTGGCGGTGAACCTCTAGTACGCAGGGATTTGCCCGACCTGGTACGTCAGTTGCACGAGATTGCTGGTCTGCGCAGCTTGAGTTTGACCACCAATGGCATTCTGCTCAAGCAACAGGTCGCAGCTCTGGCCGAGGCTGGTCTGGCACGCATCAATGTCAGCCTGGACTCGCTGTTGCGCGAGAAATTTACTCAGGTCGCCCGGCGCGACCAATTGCATGGCGTGCTGGAAGGTCTGGAGGCAGTCAAGGGGTATCCGGCCATTCACCCGGTCAAAATCAACGCGGTGGCAATGAAAAACTTTAGCGAAGAAGAGGTTCTGCCTTTTGTACGCTTTGCTCGCGATAACGCCTTTGTCATGCGGTGGATCGAGTTTATGCCGTTGGATGCCGATCAGCAGTGGCGCAAAGAGGATATTCTCAGTGGTGGCGAGATCAAGGCCATCATCGAAGCGGCGTATGGTCCGCTGGTGCCGGTGACCGGTGGGGATGCGGCGGAGACGGCTCGCCGCTATACGTTTAGTGATGGCATCGGCGAGGTCGGTTTTATCAACCCGGTCAGCGAGCCGTTCTGTGCGAGCTGCGATCGTATTCGTATGACCTCTGATGGTCAGCTGCGCACCTGCCTCTTTGCCACAGAAGAGACCGACCTGCGAGCCATCATTCGTTCTGAGGCCTCCGACGAGGACCTGGCGCTGACGATCCGCCAGGCTGTCTGGCATAAAGAACTAAAGCACTATATTGGCGATAAAAGCTTTAAACGCGCCAGCCGCAGCATGTCGATGATCGGGGGGTAGGGGTCTCTTTTCACGGGTAGGTTTTTTATCCTTCCTGATTGTTGGGCAAGCTTGCCCAACCCCAAAGAGAAGAAGGTGCAGGAAGGCGCTTGTTAAGCACCTTCCTGCACGGTGAGGTCTGGGCTTTGCCACTGCGAAGCGTTCTGCGAAAAACCTACCTGTGAAGAGTAGGGGTTTCTGTGAGGAGAGCTATCGGTGCTCCTCACAGAGAACGTTTGTGATGATGGAAGGGACTATAAACTACATGGATGTCCATTGAGTGTAAAGGACATTGGGTGGGAGGTGCTACTATTCCCAGTTGCACTAAAGCCTGGATGAGGTTCTGCTTGCTTCCCTGGTGCAATCTCTCCGTTACTGCTAGTATTGGCGATCGTGACGGCCAGAGAGCGTGTAGTCACCAGACCACGTCTGGACGATGTCTTGATTCGCTGGCAGGGTGAAACGCAGCTTCCACCCATTAATGGTCTATGTACTGGTATTCGTGATAACGATATTTACCGTAAAACCGCTGCTCCATTGTTCCGTGACCACATAGCTCACCGAGCAGTAGTGGTTCGCTACAGGCGTCGAGGTCGGGGTAGTTCCTGGGGTCAAGGTAGTGCTGTTTGTGACTGTGATAGCTATTGGATTGGTCGTAACGCCACCGCCAAGCGTGGTGTTTAGTGCTACTGCTGTCAGGACATAGCTACCGGCCAGGTGAGTCCAGGATCGGTGATCTCCCCGTTAGTGGGACTGGTAATTACTACGAAGGGAGATGTTGTACTTGCTGAGGGGCCAGCGAGGAGGCGTTGGCCTTTCCTGACGTGGTAAAAAGCGTCTTAAAACCGGGAATTGCACCACTTAAAATGAGTAAAGCGAGGCTGATGCTCACAGCTAGATTGCGTCCATGCCTGTATTGAGGCAACATTGTGCAAAACTCCTTCCCTGGATGAAAAGCCAAGAGTAGCCTATTCTATTCATTATAGCACAGCCATCTGACGTTGTTCTGTGATAGACTGGTTTATAACTATCACTAACCAGGAGATTATTGACATGGTGGAGATTCAAGACCTCTTTGTGCGCCTGGGTGGGAGTGAACGCGATGGTTTTATGACTATTCATGCGCCAGTTCAGCATACGCCGGGAGGGACACCCTATTTAACGCGTCCCGGTGTCGTTGTGCTGGCTCGTCCACAAACCAATCTGGCGGGTCTGGCGGGCTTTCTAGATGGCTACGACGAGGGGAACCACTTCTCCGACTACCTGACCGATCCGACGACGCTGCCCGCCGGGGCGCAGCTATGTAAGGTGGCGGGTCAGCTTTGTTATATGAGCTTTGGGCGCAAGCGCAGCCTTAACGAGCAGGCCGGACGTTATTTCACCAACCTCAAAGCCTCGGGACACGGCTCTGTCTTTGAACACGCCAATTTCAGTCTGCTCCTCTATGGCGTTTCGCGTAGTCTGACTCACGAGCTGGTGCGCCACCGGGCGGGTCTGGGCTACTCACAGCAGTCGCAGCGCTATGTTTCTGGGCGCATGGTACGTTTTGTTGAGCGACCCGAATATACCGTTGACGAACAGTTGCATCGGCAATTTGTCGCACGTATCGAGCGAGCGGCGGCAGACTACGCGAGCATCACCGAACGGTTGTTGGGTATGCAGCAGACGGGTATACAGATACTTACGGCGGAGGCGCGGACCGACCTGCGCAAAAAGGTCCAGCAGACTGCTCGTTCGGTCCTGCCCAACGAGACGGAAGCTCCCCTGGTGGTTACTGGTAACGCCCGTGCTTGGCGACACGTCGTCAGCATGCGTGCCAATGTCCACGCCGAGACAGAGATCCGCGAACTGGCGGTGCGCATCCTGCTCTGTCTGTATCAGACCGACCCTGTGCTCTTCAGCGACTATACGTTGGAAGAACTGTCTGATGGTACATTCGCGGCCAGCACCGAGTTTGCGAAGATCTAAGGCGTTGGCTTATAGCTCAATGCGATACAGGCGCAACCCGGTTTCGAGCGGTTCCGGTGCCTCGACGAGTTCAAAGGTCTGCGCCAGCGAATACGCGGCTGGATCGTGGGTTGGCAGAGGAAAATCGAGAAAGATGGGTTTGCCGTGAGCGTGGGCCTCGTTCGCGAAATCGATTGCTTGCAGGCGAGCGTGGTTGAGTGCGCACAGCAAGAGCGCGTGACCGGCTCCCTGGCGGCGGTAGGCGGGCAGGACTGCGCCGTGGCAATAGAAATGATAGGCGTGCGTAGTCGGGTACAACTGAAGAATCGTATAGCCGACGACCTCGCCTTGCAGGCCATCCAGACTTTCTCCCTGCCCCCATGTATTTAATTCGTCGTCGTCGTCGGTGATCAGAAAGACATTATAGCCCCGGCGCGAGAGCGATTGCTCCAGCAAGCGGGTCAGTTCTGTTTCGCTCATCGCAGGAAGGCCGTCAAAAAGCGCTGCCTTGTGCTGAACCTGGATGAGCGTCGGGATATCACCGTGTCGATAAGTGCGTATACGCATGGTAGCTTGCCTGTCCTCCGCTCTACATCATACATCCCGGCCAGTCTGTGGTGCAACCCATTTTTAAGTAGGTCAGCAAGCCAAGCCATCGAGTATAGTGGAGCACTTGCTTGTTAGACGCGCTCTCCCCTTATGGAAGGCAGAGGACATGGAATATTCCTCTTTCTGTATTTTCCTGGCGTATATAGTGGGAAGAGAAATATAGTTCTATGCAAAAACGTCTGGAAAAAGATGGCAAGACCGGCCTCATTTCCACACGTTCTAGAAAGGCACTTGTCTGTGCTCATTGCATCTATACGCGCCCGGCTCGATCTGATCAGGCGATATATCCTGTGCGTCCCGCGGGTTCTGCGCCTGTCCATGACGAAGGTGCTCTTGCTCTGCTTCTGTTGCGTCATGCTGGCTGTTAGTCTTCTTTTTCCTGTGCTAAGCTCAAATCTGCTGGCTGCCAGCGCTCGTAGTAGCTGTGGCTGGCACGTGGTTGCCAATGGTGACACCCTGACGCGTATCGCTCGCCAGTATCATACGGCGATTGCGACGTTACTCACCGCTAACTCTATTCACAATCCGAACCTGATCTTTGTTGGTCAGCGTCTCTGCATTCCGCATGCCGTCGCGCATAGCAGGGGTGTGCAGGCTAATGGCACTATCCACTGGTACGACTACAAGGCGCTAGATTGGTCGAACCGCAGGCAGGTTCACGATATGCTCAGCGATATCGCTGCGCGTCATCACCTGCCTGCCAGACTGGTCCTGGCGATTGCCTGGCAGGAGAGTGGCTGGACGCAGCACGTGATCGCCTGGGATGGCGGGATAGGTGTCATGCAGTTGATGCCCTATACCGCGATGAATATCAATATGGGCATGGGGCAGCAGCTTGATCCCTATCAGCTCTGGGATAATGTCAACCTGGGAGCCACCTATCTTGCATGGCTCTGGCAGGAGTTCCACGGTAACCTGTCCGAGGTGATCAGCGGTTATAACGAGGGTGGTTGGGCTGTTCAGCATCGTGGTATCTTTAACTGGCAGTACGTCAACAATGTGCTGGCGCTTATGCAGACTGTGCAATAGGACCTCTGGCCAGCAGTCAACGGGTTGACTGCTGGTGTGAAGCGAGTCGTGCTTACGCGTGCGGTCGGGTCTTTGCGACGTAGGCTTCGACGTTGGCACGCATCTCCGCCAGACTATCGCCACCGAATTTCTCCAGCCAGGCTTCGGCGAGCACAATCGCGAGCATAGTTTCGCCGACCACGCCGCCGGCTGGCACGATACAGACATCGCTGCGCTCGTAGCGACCTTCGTCTACGTTCTGTCCACTGCGTATGTCGACTGTTGGCAGCGGGTGGGCAAGGGAGGCTATCGGTTTTACCCCGACGCGTACGACGATTGGCTCGCCGTCGCTGATGCCGCCCTCGATGCCTCCGGCGTTGTTGGTCAGTCGCTGCCAGGTCCCGTCGTCGCCATGTCTGATGACATCGTGGACCTGTGAGCCAAACTGCGTGGTGCTCATAAAACCACTGCCGATCTCGACGCCTTTAGCCGAAGGAATGCTCATCATCGCCCCGGCGATGCGTCCGCTCAGGCGGCGGTCCCACATACTGAAGCTTCCCAGGCCGATCGGCAGTCCCGTGGCAACGACCTCAAAGATACCGCCGCACGTTTCGGCCTTTGTCTTGCACTCCTGGATAAACGCGACCATCTGTGCGCTCAGTGAGCTATCGCCGCAGCGTACCGGCGAGGCCTCGACGCTTGTCCAATAGGCGGACGAAAACTCCTGGTGGATGGCGCTGCGCTCGTCGTCGCGACCTCCTATGGGTCCGATGCTCAATACATGACTGTGGATCTCGACGCCAAACTGTTTGAGCAAGGCCATGCAGACCGCTCCGACGAGGACGCGGGACGCGGTCTCGCGGGCGCTTGAGCGCTCGATGACGTTGCGGATATCCTGGTGGCCGTATTTGAGCAGTCCAGTAAAATCGGCGTGGCCCGGACGCGCCAGGGTAACCGGTTCGACCTCTTCCTCGACTGGCGTGACGCTCATCTTGACCTGCCAGTTCTCCCAGTCGCGGTTGTCAATCTCCAGCGTCACGGGTGAACCGAGCGTCAGACCGTGGCGGATACCTGAACGGATGATCGCCTGGTCCTTTTCGATCTTCATGCGTCCGCCGCGTCCATAGCCGCCCTGGCGGCGCTGTAGATGTGTGTTAATCTCTTCAGCGCTCAGGGGCAGACCCGCTGGGAGTCCCTCGATGATCGCGGTCAGACCCGGTCCGTGCGATTCGCCTGACGTGAGTATTCTTAGCATGGCGTTATTTGTCCTTTATTGCAATTGTGTTACCTACGTGTTGGTCAGCTCAGACCCAGCGCGGTGCGCATGATCGCGACCGGCGCTGGCTGGCCTGTCCACAACTCCAGGGCCAGCGTCCCCTGGTAGAGGAGCATTGATAGGCCATTGAGCGTTGGGCAGCCGTGCGCGGCGGCAGCTCGCAGGAGCGGCGTCTGTGGGAGGTTAAAGATCATGTCCAGCACCAGGGCTGTAGTTGGCAGATGAGCGACCTCGACCAGGATGGTTTCGTCGTCTGCCTTGAGACCGACTGAGGTGGTATTTACCAGCACATCTGCTCTGCACAGCGCATCTGTGGCGCTTGTCGTCGCCAGGAGTGCGCCGCGCACCGCGCTGTTGCTCGCTTGTTGGTGCAAGTTGGCCAGCAGCGTTTCAAAGCGTTCGTTGCTTCGGCCCAGGATCGTCAGTTCCGCGACCTGGCTGTCGAGCAGGGCAATCGCTGCGCCGCGTGCTGCGCCGCCGCTGCCGAGCAATACGACGCGCTTGCCGCGTGGGGTAAAGTCTGGACCTCCGTGTTCGCACAGGGCTTGCAAGAAACCGGGCGCGTCGGTATTATATCCGACCAGGCGTCCCTGGCGATTGACTATCGTATTGACTGCACCGATGCGTGCGGCCTGGGGGTCGCATTCGTCCATCCAGCGAACCACCGCTTCCTTATGTGGAATAGTGACGTTGGCTCCCAGCATCTCAGGGCCGCGCAGCGTATTCACGCGCTCCTCGACGGCGCTGGCGGACGTTTCCCACAGCAGGTAGCGAGCCGCGATGTCCAGTGCAGTAAAGCCAGCCTCCTGCATACGCGGCGAGAGCGAATGAGCCACTGGAAAGCCGATAAGTCCTGCGTACTTCATTGCAGCGCCTCCTGGGCTGCGCAGACAGCCGCGATGGCCGTCTGAACGTCCTCGATCGGCACGTCCTTGTATATGTGTGCCTTGCCGATACTCGTGGGCAAGATCCAGCGCGTGCGCCCGGCCTGAACCTTCTTATCGTGTTGCATCGCACGGAGAATGGCTGCGCCGTCGACGCCTGGACAGGCTATTGGTAGTCCAATGGCTTGCAGCAGGGTGCGCTGGCGCAGCAGGTCGTCTGGCGTTATCAGTTCGCGGGCCACGGCGATGCGCCCGGCTACCTCCATGCCGATAGAGACGGCCTCCCCGTGTAGCCAGGTGCCGTAGGTAGTCGTTGCTTCAAGCGCGTGACCAAAGGTGTGGCCGTAGTTTAAAAGGTTGCGCAGCCCGCCGTCTTGCTCATCGGCCTGTACGATGTCCATCTTGATCCTGATGCAACGCGCAACAATCTGCGTCAGCAGGTCGGGATCGCGCTGCTTTATCGCGGTGAGGTGCTCTTCAAGCAGCGTGAAGAGTTCCGCGTCGAGGATCACGCCGTACTTGACGATCTCTCCCCAGCCCTCGCAATAGGCCCGCTCGGGCAGCGTCAGCAGCACAGCTGGATCGACAAAGATTAGGCCTGGCTGGTGGTACGCGCCGATCAGATTCTTGCCCAGCGGGTGATTGATGCCCGTCTTTCCGCCGATCGCCGAATCCACCTGGGCGAGCAGCGTGGTCGGTACCTGCACCAGCGGTACCCCGCGCTGGTAGGTTGCAGCGACAAAGCCCACCAGGTCGCCAACGACCCCACCGCCCAGCGCGATGACCAGTTCTGAGCGTTCCGCATGCTCTTGCACCAGCCAGCCAATCACGCTGACAAAGCAGTCAAAGGACTTGCTGGCCTCGCCAGCCGGGACGGTGAAGAGCCGCGGTTGCAGGCCGCCATCCACCAGGGCCTGCTCGACGACCCTGGCGTAGAGCGCACCGACCGACGCGTCGGTCACCACGAAGACGCGGCTCTGTCCGTTCATGGCCTTGAGCGCCTCGGGCAACTGGCCCAGACTACCCCACTCGATCACCGCCTGCGAGATAGCCGTGGTCAGGCGCATATTGCACGAAACGCGAGCCGAAGCGGCGCTCAACAGTTGGCCAGCGGCCAGCGCGTCGACGACCACCTGCTGGGCCAGCGTTGCGGGTGTCGTCTCGTTAGTTGTGAGGTGAATATCCGCCTCGGCGTACCAGGTCTGACGGACCTCTAGCAGGTTGTGTAGGCGTTGCAGGCCGTCGTCTCCGGCGATCAGCGGACGCGCCACGCGCTCGCCCTCATCGAGCAGGTGGGCCTGGATGCGCTGCCAGGCCGTCGCGGGATCGGTTTGCAGATAGATGGTCAGACCCTGGTCGCGCATAAAGGCGCGGTTAGCTGCGGCGATGACCGTGCCACCGCCGGTTGCGACCACCACGCGCTCCCGACTGGCTGCCTGCCGGAGCATAGCGCTTTCCAACTCGCGGAAACGCGCCTCGCCATAGTCGGTCAGCGCCTGACCAACAGGTCGTCCGGCGTGTTCAGCCAACAATTCGTCGGTGTCGACAAAATCCCAGTGGAGCAGGGTCGCCACGTGTTTGCCCACGGTCGACTTGCCCGAACCGGCCAGGCCCGTTAAAAAGATACGCTGCATAGCACAAGTTCCTTCTACCTGATAGCATTCATGAGTGAATAGTCGCTCCCAGCGCCGCAAGGTCCGCGAAGAAATGCGGATAGCTCTTCGCGATGTGATGCGCGTGATGGATCGTGACGGTCTCCTGGCTGCCCAGGCTCGCGATGGCCAGGGCCTGGATCAGACGGTGGTCGGCGTGCGCCTCGACCTCGACTCCGCCGCGCACACTCCCTCTCGCGACCGGCTGGATCTCGATGGCGTCGGGCAACGGAGTCACGCGGCAGCCCAGGGTATTCAGTTCGTCGGCGAGGTCCTGGATGCGGTCGCTCTCCTTTAAGTGCAGGTTGGCGATATTTGAGATGCGGCTGGGAGTGCGAGCGAAGCAGGCGGCGGCAGCGATGACCGGCACGCTATCGATCACCGCGTTGCCATCCAGCTCGATCCCGCGCAGCGGACCGCTCACGCGGGCGGTCAGACCCTGCGCGTGCTGCGTCAACTCCACGCCCAGCGCGGTGAACGCCGCGAGGACTGCCGCGCCATCGGGGTCGTTCGCTGCCAGATTGTTGATAGTGACCTCGCCGCCAGCCACGGCCAGTGCGCCCAGCAAAGCCGCGGTCGAGGGATAGTCGCTGGGGACAGTATAGACGCCCGCGCGATAGCGTTGAGCGCCAGGGATGCGATAGCGCCGATGGCGTTCGAGGGTCTCGATTGTGATGCCAGCCGTGGCCAGGATCTGCACGGTCAGATCGACAAACGAGGCGGAAGTCAGGCCGTCGCGCACCTCGATCTCCAGACCGTCGTGCAGGAGCGGTCCCAGAAAGAGCAGCGCACTGAGGTACTGCGAACTATTGCGTCCAGAGATATGGACTGGTCCGCCGTGTAGACTAGCCCCCCCGCGCAAGGTGATCGGCAGCGTCCCGTCGGGTGTCGAGCTATGCGCCACCACGCCCAACTGTGCCAGTGCATCCAGGAGATCGACGTTTGGTCGGCGACCGAGCGAGGTGGGATAGGGCGTGGTAAATGTCAGCGTCTGTGGCGCGAGTGCGCCAATGCCCAGGAGCATACGTGCCACCGCGCCCGCGTTCCCCAGACTGACCTCGCCGCCGGGCGGTGTACACAGCACTCCACCAGTTCCGTGCAGGTGGAGCACGCTGCGTCCATCGCTCTGTCTCTGCTCCTCGACACCTGCGCCCAGCGTCTTGCACGCCTGAAGCAGGACGCTTGTATCGTCGCTCAGAGCGGGATAGTTGACCACGCTCGCGCCCTCGGCCAGGAAGGCCGCCAGGATAAAGCGTAGCGTGTGATATTTAGAAGAAGGCGGCAGCAGCGTTCCTTGTAAACCTCTACAGGGAGAGACATGCACTGTCTGAGCCATATCATGCACGGGTATATCCTCGTTTCTTGCTCTCTGTTGCTCTTGTGGTCCGCCCGGCGGCCTTCGTCAGACGCTTTTGCGTAGTGGTCTGCCGCTAATGACCACTTTGCCCTGCTTGCAGCGCACCGGCCATGCATTGCGCTCATTGGTCAGCAGGCGTAGATCGTTGGCCTGGTAGCTATAGCCCAGCACATCCTCGACAAGCAGGGTCAGCTCAGCATCGGCCACCAGGGTCAGCGGCTCGCCCCAATCTTTCACCCCACAGATAAAAGTATAGACGTGCTGCGCATCCCATTGTTCCGGGTAGATCACGAAATCGTCGCGTCCGTTCTGATTGGAGGGATAGGGGTAGGTGTGGCTCTGGCTCTCGTCCTGGGGACGAAGTGTGGCGCGACCGTGGAAAAGCTCGTCTACCGCCTGGACCAGCAGGCTCGCGCCCAGTTCGGCCGATTGCCTCTCAAGCTCGGCGTAGGTCATGCCCTCGGGTAGGGTAAAAGCCTCCTGCGCGACAATTGGTCCGGTATCCATGCCTGCGTCCATCAGATGGATAGTCACTCCGCTGCGTGAGTGGCCGAGCCGAAAGGTCCAGAAGAGCGGCTCGGGTCCACGATTAGCGGGCAGAAGCGCGGGATGCACGTTTAAAAAGCCCAGGCGGGGAATCGTCAGCAGCGCCTGCGGGATCTGCCGCGAGAAACACGCCACGCAGACTATATCTGGCTGATAATCGCGGAACAGAGCGCTCACCGTCTCGTCGTTCAGGCGTGTGACCTCCCAGAGGGGAATAGAGCGCTCCCAGGCCAACTGCGGCACAGAGATATACGGCCCCTTCTGGTTGACCGGCAGGACGCGCCGTCGACCTGGTGGCTCGACCCGGCGTAAGGCGGGCATGGCTGCGTGGCTCTCCGATGTGGGTAGGACGACCGCGCAGACATCGATATCTGCGTGTAGTAATGCCCGCAGCGATGGATAGGAGAAGGCGCTGCGCATCCCCATAAATAGAACGCGAGGCTGACGGGCAGGCTCGCTCTCAGATGGTTCTCTACTCTTTGACATGGCTCTTATTATAGCATACGAAAGGAGTACGCTCACCATCTGAAAATCTGCCCAACGATGCAGGACGCAGGCTAGCGGCCTGTGTGTAGCTCTACACCTGGGCTAACGACCCGGACTGAGCCTGGCGATGGAAGTGCTGTAACCGCTCTTCGCTCCAGGTGCGCAAGAGATGGTTACCATTTTGCCTGGATACGCGGTATAACTGAAGAAAGGCAGGAATATTCCAGGGATCGCATTTGACCGCCTGCACATAGCTATCGCAGGCTCTTTCGCTCTCTTCCAGGTGGCGATAACACTCGCCGACCTTAAACCAGGCGCTGGATGTAGAGGGTGCGCCCAGGCGGGCAGCCTGCTGATACTGTGGCAAGGCCTCGCTAAAACGTTTCTGACCGAATAAAACATCGCCGAGCCGAATGTACACTTTAGGCTCCAGGGGATCAAGTTCGACGAGTTTGCGCAGGCGCACAAGGGCCAGCTCGTAATTCCCGGCCCATCGCGCTTCTTTTGCCCGCGTTTCGAGCAGTGCGTGGAGGTTCTCGGCGGCGATAGCCTCTGGAATAGAAGTCTGTTCAAAGAGCGCCTGCGCATGTAGCTCTGCTTCATCCAGCATAGACGCCACCGTCTCTCTATCGCCAGTGTGATAGGGCAAGAAGCTGACGCCGCGATAGTACATACTTGCATAGAGGTGATCGACTGGAAAACGCTCTGGTTGCAAGCACGCAAACTCTTTTTGCGCGACCTCAACCCAGGTGCGCAGCTCTGGCAGGTTCTTTTTGCTATCGGCACCGGACCTGGCATAGTGGACGACCAGGTTGAGCGCGGCCCGCAAACGTGTGCGCCCATCGCCAGGAGCAGAGGTCGCCACGCAACCTGAGATCTCCTCAACCTCCTGAAGCGAGCGCACCGCGTCGAGCTTGAAGAGTGCGTTGACTCGTTTCAGAGCCAGGCTCGCCTGTTCTTCACTGCTGGCAATCTCACCGGCTGAACACCGAGGAATAGCGTGGAGCACTGCCTTGTAGAGTCCCAGTTTTCCCAGGACGGCAGTCACCTTTGACTTTTGCTCATAGTCTAAAACTGACCAGCGGGCGAGAGCATCGCAAAGGATCTGCCAGTGAGCAGTGCGGAGCGCCGTGGGTAGCTCTTCGGGCCAGTCAAGATGATAGTGGGGAAGTCCACACTCGCGCACTAATTCATCGCGCAGGCCTGCCCTTGTATTGCCCTGGCTAAAAATCTGAGGCATTGCCTCGTTAGCCAGGCACGTGACTGTATAAGCAACAGTACGGGCCTGAATGGAGCCACCGGGTCCCTCAAGATCAATATATGGCCGCATCAACCAGGCAGAGAGCGTTGGCTGCATCGCATTGAGAGGCAAACCAGCCTGGTCCTTATCGCTATAAGTTGCGGGTGTCGTCGTCAAACATCGGAGTGCCATAGTTGTTTGTCCCTCTCCTTACCTTTTATGCGCTGGCTTTACTCGCGTGAAGCCTTTCTCTCTGATCCTGAATGCCATGGAGCAGGGCTATACACCAATCGACTAAGAAGCGTTGTTGCGTTTTTTGCGCAACTTTGAGCAACCTTTGCACGGGGGTGATACCTCCGGGATCGGCTTTAAGCGCGAGGATATAGGCATCGCAAGCTCCTTGTAAGTCCTCAAGCAGTTCAAGGCAGTGGCCGACCATAAACCAGGCAAAGGCTGTACAGGGAACGCCAAGGCGTGCCGCCTCCCGGTAACACTTGAGAGCCAGTTCGACCTTGTGACATTGCAGGAGCACATCGCCTTCCTCAATGTAGACTTTGGGATCAAGCGGATCGTGTTCCACCAATGAGCGGGCCAGTGTCAAGGCCTGCTCTTTATCGCCTTCCCACAGCGCAACTTTCGTCCGTGTCTCCAGGAGTGGATGTATATTTTCGAGCCACGCAATACGCTTGAACTCAGTATCGAGGGGAAAGGCAGAAGCGTAGCGGTCT
>DAOTTJ010000318.1:0-3607 GCA_034437695.1 Ktedonobacteraceae bacterium | reverse complement strand
TCGTCTTCCGAGGCGATCAACGCCTGGGCCGGACTTATCGAGTGGGGAACTGCCACCGGCAATACCCAGATCCGCGACCTCGGCATCTACCTGTATACGACTGAGACCCAGGCCGTCGAACAGTACTGGTTTAATGTCGATCACGATAACTTCGCCGCTGGCTATGGCTACGACTATACCGCTCAGGTCTGGGGCGGCCAGATCTGGGACGGCACCTACTTCTCCGCCGATCCTCAACAGATCCGCGGCATCAATCTCATCCCTGTCACCTCTTCTTCGTTCTACCTGGCCGATAACACTAGCTACGAACAGGAATTTTTGCAGGCGATGGCCACGGAGAATGGCAACTCAAATACCTGGACAACCTGGCAGGATTCTTTCTGGCAATACCAGGCATTTATAGACGCACCAGGAGCTATCCAGCTCTTTAACGCCCAACCCAACTATGCCCCCGGCGGCTCCGAGACAAAGGCGTATACCTATTCCATGCTCTACGATATGCAGACCCTGGGCCAGGTCGACGCCGCAATTACCGCTAATACGCCGCTCTATTCAGTCTTTAACCACAGCGGCACGATCAACCACGTCGCCTCGAACGCCGGCACAAGTGCGCTCACCGCCACTTTCTCCGATGGCGTCTCTTTCTCGGTCCCAGCGGGTCAGACCGCAGTAAATGGCACCGTCATTCAAGCGCGTACTATTCCCCCGGCCTCGGGTCTGCAAATCAACGCAGGCGGCGGTGAAGATTATCCCTTTATCGCTGATGCCGACTTCACTGGTGGCTCAACCACTACCTCCGGCAACGCGATAGCTACCAGCGGCGTGACCAATGCAGCCCCTCAGTACGTCTATCAGAGCGATCGCTATGGCTCCTTCAGCTATAGCATTCCTGGCCTGAAACCCAATACCGCGTATCCTGTGCGCTTGCACTTCGCGGAGACCTACTGGACTGCGGCGGGCCAACGCGTCTTTAATGTGACCAGCGGCGGGCAGACGCTGCTCAATAACTTTGATATCGTGGCCACAGCCGGAGCTGCCAATAAGGCGGTGGTCGAACAGGTAAACGCAACGACAGACGGGAGTGGCACTCTCACTCTCCAGTTTGTTCCGGTCAAGGACAACGCGCAGGTCAACGGCATCGAAGTCATTGGCGCAACGACTACAACGCCCACCCCGACGCCCACTATGACCCCGACGCCGACTCCTCCCACTCCGACACCAACCCCTGTCACAGGCGGCGGAAGTGGCGTGCAGATCAATTCTGGTGGTCCAACGACCGGCTCGTTTGTGGCCGATGCCGACTTTACGGGCGGCTCAACCACAACAAGCACCAATACGATCACTACAACCGGGGTGACCAACGCCGCACCCGCAGCAGTCTACCAGAGCAACCGCTACGGCACCTGTAGCTACGCGGTGCCGGGTCTGACAGCCGGCGCATCCTACACGGTACGCCTGCACTTCGCCGAAACCTACTGGACTATGGCGGGTCAACGCACCTTTAACGTCAGCATCAACGGGCAGACGGTGCTAACCAACTTCGATATCGAAGCCACGGCGGGCGGCGTTAACAAGGCGGTGGTCGAGCAGTTCACGTCCACAGCGGATAGCAGCGGCAAGATCACCATCCAGTTCACGACCGTCATCGATAACGCGCAGGTCAATGGCATCGAAGTCCTGGGGGCGGGTTCGCCAACTCCGACCCCAACTCCGACCCCGAAACCGACGCCGACACCTACGGCGACCCCGACCGGGAGTGGTGTCCATATCAACTCTGGTGGTCCAGCGACCGGCTCGTTTGTGGCCGATGCCGACTTTACGGGCGGCTCAACCACAAAAAGCACCAATACGATCACTACAACCGGGGTGACCAACGCCGCACCCGCAGCAGTCTATCAGAGCAACCGCTACGGCACCTGTAGCTACGCCGTCTCGGGTCTGACCCCTGGCGCAACCTATACGGTACGTCTGCACTTCGCCGAAACCTACTGGACTGCGGCGGCCAAACGTACCTTTAACGTCACTATCAACGGGCAAACGGTGCTAACCAACTTTGACATCTACGCAACCGCAGGGGCCGCCAACAAGGCGGTGGTCGAGCAGTTCACCGCAACCGCGGATAGTAGCGGCAAGATCACCATCCAGTTCACGACCGTCATCGATAACGCTCAGGTCAATGGCATCGAGATCTTCTAAAAAGGCTAGCTGATCTCGCAGGAGACAGCGAGATCAGCGCCCCAGGCCGCTTTACAGTATTGGGACAAGCAATAGTGTAAGTCGGCGCGAGGCAGGGCTATGGAATGCTCGGCGTGTGGTCCCTCCCCTCTAAACAACTGATCGGGTTGCGAGCGTGGGGCCGCAGGCCCACGCTCGCAACCCGATCCCAGGGGAGTCGCAAGCCAGAAGCTTGTGGAGCATTGCATAGCCCTGGGTACGAGGGAGAGCGAACTCTGAATTTCAGAGTCCACTCTCCCTCGCTTTTTGCTTTTTGGAACCTCACAAAACTGTCCGGGAGTTCACCTGTAACTGGCCGTACCCTGACATTGTCTCGCTGTTCAGTTTCAGGTACATTTCTTAAAGAAGGAGGACCTACCCGATGTCCAGACGTGGCTTCTTTGCTGAGATTCGCACTCTCCTTGTTTTAACCTGTATCGCGGTTGTTATCTGTCTATCAATCTATATCGGGAGCAGCATTGTGCAGAATAGTAACCCTGCTCCCGTTGTGCAAAACGCGCAATTGACCTCCTCACCTCGTAATCAGGCTTTGCTGGGGTCACAAGCGGGAACAGGCGCAGACCTCTTCCAGCTTCCAGTGTATTGCATTGGCGACAAATTAATGTTAGTAATGTAAAAGGCGCTATTGATCCTACGAATGGCAAACAGGTGCTCGCCGATGTCTGGGCGCAGCTTGACGCAGTTGGCGCAATCACCAGTGTGCATGTCATCTACACCTATCTAGATGGAACATTTGTCCAGGAGGTGCTTGAGAACACGCAGACGAGCACCGTAATCAATAGCCAGGCGTACGCGGTCTTTCTGCCTAAACCCCTGCCACCCGACTGATGCATCAGTACGCAGCCATCTATACAAGCTAACGTGCAGTCGCTTCTTCCCCCTTTTACCAATCAATCCCTGCTTGTACAGAATAGCTTTCAAAAAGGGATCTCAGGCTTTATACCTGCATTGCCCGCAAATCCCGACATAAACAACTCGTTGGCCACGGAAACCTATAGCGCGAACTACACCTCAGGGTTTGTTTGCCCATCGAGCGGATGGCAGGCCGGCTGTTAAGCGGTAACGTGTCATCCATAGACCATCCACTTCCATCAATGCAAGGGGTTAACCCTGGCGACGAATGCCGCCAGGGTTGACCCCTTGCATCTATCCCCTTCGCTCCAATACTTCTGTTTGTTCCCCCGATTATACTGCCAAAGTGGATGTTTCAACGGAGACAACTACTGTGAAATATGTTCTGCGTACCCGGCCTCCAATCATCTCTCAGACCCTGCAATCCAGCAGACCGCCCACGCAAAACATAGATGAAAATAGATCTCACCATCCATGTGAACCTCTGTTTGTGCACGCAAAAGAGGAGTGCAGAGAGGTG
>DAOTTJ010000317.1:0-2304 GCA_034437695.1 Ktedonobacteraceae bacterium | reverse complement strand
GGTGGCTGGACATACCAGAGTGCTATGGATTGGCGCGTTCGCCTGCGCACAGAAAAGGTCAGACTTGGTGTTTAGCCAGCGCTGCTGTGGAGTCTGGGCGAATGGGTGACGTGCGGAGTCGAAGCTGGTCTGGTGGGCTTGCGCGTTAGCCAGGCAAAGAAACCGCCCGCGATGGCCAGGAAGACGATATAGACCGTGACCTGCAAGATCGTGGGTGCTTGTGCGTAGCCGAACAGACTGTGCAGGATATCCCCGAGCGTGCTATCCTCGCTCAAGAAGTGAGCCGTATTCCACAGTGGAGTAGTTCCCACGGCGATCCAGTTCAGTTCCTGCATATTCTGGACCGCATCGGCCAGCAGTCCCGCAGCAAAGAACAGCAGGAGGATGCCCATCACGCGAAAGAACAGGCGGTAGTTCAGGCGGTAGCCCAGGCGATAGACAAAGATGCAGAGGACGACCGCCGAGAGAATGCCCAGAGCGCCGCCGAGCAACAGCATCCACCCGCTTGTCTGAAAGGCAAAGGCCAGAGCAAAAAAAGCCGTCTCGATGCCCTCGCGTCCGACAAAAGTAAAGGCCAGCAAGCCGAGGGCAAAACCAGAGCCAGCCGCACTGGCCTTCGCGGTAATCTCCTGTTTTAAAGAACGGCTGTGCTTTTGCATCCAAAATGTCATAGTAGTCAGTAGCGCCACGGCGACCAGATAGGTAAGTGTCTCAAAGATCGTCTGGCCGACTGTATCGACATAGGTATGGACAAGGGTAAAAATCAGCACGGCCCCCAGGATTGATCCCAGGATGGCCAGAACCACCCCGGCCCAGATCGCACGCGCCTGGTGCATCTGTCCCAATTGACGCAGGACCGCCAGCAGGATACTGACAATCAGGCTGGCCTCCAGCCCTTCCCGCAGAAAGAGAATATAGGTTGCTAACATGACTGACCTTTTCTAGTAGAAAGTTTTGCTTGCTTTTTTTACTACTGGTCCGTCAAACCTCCGACACTGAGGGACGGTGGGAAACGTAATTCCTAGTAGTCTTGTCAGATATTAGCATAGCCTAATGCTGGAAGTCAAGAGAGGTTTCCCTGGTGCTTACACGCGAGTGACCCAGATGGCGGCGGGGATCGAGGAGCTGATCTCTACATCCGATCCACGCGCCAGCAGGTGACAGGCGCTGGTGGGGTCAGCAGATGGATGCAGCATAGTCAATTCGGTGCCAGGAGTCAACCCTTTTTCATGGAGGTAGTGGATTAGTGCTTCCTCGTCTTCGACGACTTCAGAGATACAGAGAATCTTGACTACTCCGCCGGGTTCGACGGTAGACAGACGCAGCGCGTGCTGGTCCTGGAGGTATGTACGTGCATTTGGAACCTGGCCAGGAATAGGGTTGCCGTGCGGACAGGTTGTGGGGAAATTCAGGCTGGTGAGGACGCGCTCCTCGACCGCCCCCGAGATAAAGTGTTCCAGGCGGCAGGCTTCTTCGTGAACCTGGTGCCATTGCATACCAAGCATATCGACCAGGAAACGCTCAGTCAAACGGTGACGGCGCAGGACTGCTTCTGCCGTCTGATAGCCTGCATCGGTTAAACGCACCTGGCGCTTCTGGTCCATCTTGATGTATCCATCTCTTACCAGACGTTTGAGCATCTCGGTGACAGTGGGAGGGGCAACGTGAAATTTTTCTGCCAAACGAGCGCCGATCACTATCTCTCCCTCGGCAGTCATGTTATAGATGGCTTCGAGGTATTCTTCGACTGTGGCTGATACGTTCTGCATGGATGAAAGCCGATCGTTTCTCTATTTGCGGTTTGCCCGTTCTAAGGACGGGTAAATCTGGTCCAGGTTACTGTTGTAGATAAGTCGCTGGCGCGTGCTTTTGGTAGGGTTCTGGGGTTCATCTTATCATAGTTGCTTGTGTATTAGCAAGTTGCTGCACAGAGCTTATGGCTCGGCATGTGGCCCCTCTCATAGGCAAAACAGGCAAAATAAAATAAAAAGTGTATTGGGGACACCCCAAACCCCGGTTAAGGGCAGCAGCCCTTAACCATCCCGCTACATCCGCGCGAATGGAGGACAGCTCGCGCTCCGGCAGGGACGCTGCGCTCCCTGCACCCTCGCTTTGCCGTTATATTCCCGATGTTGCAATAGCCCTGACCAGCTCCTCCTTTCTTCTACAGGCGATGTGATAAAATGAATAGAATGTCATCAATTTATATGCTCAGAGAGACAAGGAGTTTTGCTCGTGACCGACCTCACCCAGATTGAACGCGTACGTCAGGAGATGCCAGCTACTACAGCGAATATTTATTTG
>DAOTTJ010000316.1:0-10416 GCA_034437695.1 Ktedonobacteraceae bacterium | reverse complement strand
GTGCAACCCCTTAACGGGGCTGTACCCCAGCCTTTCTCCCCCCTCCGCATCGCCGCAGACGGCGCGTCAAATGAGTTGTGACAGAGCGCTATCGGTGGGGCCACACGCCGAGAATGAAATGGCCCTGTCAAGATTTTATAGTTTATTGACAAAGCACTCGCATACTTGCTATGCTGTAGGGGAACCAGATATCGAAGACATGAAACTGGGACGACTACACAGAAAAAACGTATGGATGTAGCAGGGTAACACAATTGACCGCCACGAGCCTGAGCGGGCATCTGCTGTCGGCCTCTTTGTGTGGGGAGAGCATTTCCGCTAGAACGAATGCCCAGGCTGGCTCTCATCTATCTATCTATCTATCTACACTGAGCCAGGGTATTTACGCTGTGGCCGCCGCTTCGTTCTGCGGAAGACGATGATCCTGGAAAAACAGTGTGAAAGCCTGCCTTACTTGCACCTTTGCGCTATTCAGCCGTCTTGTGTAAACGTTTTGAAAGCGAGGAGATTGCGATGGCCGCTAAGCACGATTCTTTTCCAGTTGTGGGAATTGGGGCCTCCGCTGGTGGGCTGGAGGCATTCCAGGCGTTTCTGGGTGCGCTCCCAGACGATGCAGGGATGGCGTATGTGGTGGTGCAACACCTCGACCCCAGGCGCGAAAGTCTCTTGCCTGAGTTGCTGGCGCGAGTTACCCATATGCCGGTTCACGAGGCACGCGAGGGTATGGAAGTCGCGGTCAACCAGATCTATGTGATTGCCCCCAATACTGATATGACCTTAGGACACGGCAGGCTCCAACTCGTTCCCCGTACAGAGATGGCTGGCCTTCACCTCTCTATCGATACCTTCTTGCGCTCGCTGGCCCGGAGCCGCACGACGGGAGCTATGGGCGTGATTTTATCGGGTACAGCCAGCGATGGGACATTGGGACTTCAGGCCATCAAAGATGAGGGGGGGATGACCTTCGTCCAGGACCCCGCCTCAGCGCAGTTCGCGGCGATGCCGCAGAGCGCAATTACTGCTGGATCGGTCGATTTCATCGGATCGCCGGAAGCAATTGCTAGAGAACTCGCGCGTATCAGTCACCATCCCTATGTGCGCCAAACAGCCGTCGCGCAGATAACCGCGGCTTCCGCTTCCTCGCAACTGGCGCTCTTCAACGGGAGAGAACCCGAGTTTCCACAGGTTGTGCGTCTGCTGAGTAGGCAAACGGGAACGGATTTTACTGCATATAAGCCTACGATGCTTCATCGGCGTATCCAACGGCGGATGGCATTAGCACAAATTGACCATATCGCTCCGTACCTGGCCTATCTCTCGGACCGCCCGGAGGAAGTGAAAGCGTTATACCAGGATATGTTGATCGGGGTGACCAGTTTTTTTCGCGACACTATCACTTTTGAGACTCTACAACAGAAGGTTTTGCCTCTCATCGTCGCAGAGAAAGCTACGCATGCTCCCTTACGGGTCTGGGTGCCAGGCTGTTCGACGGGGCAGGAGGTCTACTCCCTGGCGATCTGTATCCTGGAATTTCTTGCCGCACACGCGCTCTCTACATCCTTGCAACTGTTTGGCACCGATCTCAATGCGCAGGCGATTGAATACGCCAGGGCAGGTTTCTATCCGGCAGAAGTCATTGATGGCCTTTCTCTCAACCAGATCGCTCGCTTCTTCGATGCCATCGATGGCGGCTATCATATTCGTAAGGAGGTTCGCGACCTCTGCGTTTTTGCCCTCCACGATGTGCTTAAAGACCCACCCTTCTCTCGTATTGATGTCCTCTCGTGCCAGAATGTGTTGATCTATCTAGATCTACCGGCCCAGAAGAAGGTACTCCAGAGCTTCCACTACGCGCTTCTTCCCCAGGGGGTGCTCCTGCTCAGCCCGGCGGAGACTATTGGGAGCGCTACCTCGCTCTTCGCTCTGCTGGAGGAACAGAAACGCCAGTGGTATGGCAAAAAAGTCACTGGCAAGCGCACTCTGCTCAATCCCTCCCGGCGCGATACAAACAGAGAAAGGACATCTGAGACCGATGAGGAAGAGATCAACAAAGAGTCTGAGGAGCGCAAGGGGACGTTCAATCTTCAACATGAGATCGATAGCTTGCTGGCCCGTTTTGCCCCGGTCAGTGTTGTCGTCAATGCAGAGATGGAGATCCTTCACTTCCGCGGCGATACGAACCCCTATCTGCGATCTTCACCGGGACGCGCAAGCCTGAACCTGTTCAAGATGGCGCGTGCAGGCCTCGATCTGGAACTGCGCACTACGCTGTCTCAAGCGAAAAAGAGTGGACAGACGGTGAAAAAGGCGGGCATCCAGTTCGACGATCAGGGGATGCTCCGCGACCTCACCTTAGAAATCATTCCTATCAAGGCTTCCCCTACGGAGCGCTACTTTATGGTTCTCTTCGCAGAGGCGAGCGCACCAGTCATACCCCTGCCAGTTGAACAGGGGAAACGTCGAGGAAGCAAGGACCAGCGTATGCAGCAACTCGCAAGGCAATTGGAGGCCACACGTGAGGAGATGCGCCGGATCATTGAGGAAGCCGAAGCTGCCTACGAGGAGCTACACTCGGCCAATGAAGAAGGCCTCTCTACCAATGAAGAACTGCAAAGCCTCAATGAAGAACTGGAAACGTCCAAAGAGGAGATCCAGGCCAGTAACGAAGAACTACTGGTCGTCAACAGAGAGTTGAAGCAGAGTAACACCGAGCTATACGAGGCCCGTGAGTACGCAGATGCCATTGTAGAAACTATCCGCGAACCCCTGCTCGTGCTGAATGCAGACCTGCATGTCCAACGCGCCAACCGGGCCTTTTATCAGTTTTTCCGGGTTGAACCAGCACATATAGAGCATTACTTGCTCTTCGATGTGGAGGATAGACAGTGGGACATTCCTGCCCTGCGCACCCTCCTGGAGGATCTGCTGCCGACCAATCATTCCTTCACCGATTATACGATGACCTATACGTTTCCGCGCATTGGTCCCAGAACTATGCTGCTTAATGCCCAGCGCATTGACCATGTGCCGCTGATCCTCCTTGCGATGGAGGACATTACCGCGCTTACGCTGGCAGTGCAGGAGAAACATCTCTTGCTCTCTCAACGCGAGGATTTTATGGCGATTGCCAGCCACGAACTCAAAACGCCACTTACTGCCTTGAAAGGGTATACCCAGCTCCTGCATCACCGCCTGCATACCTCGGGCGACGAGGTGTCTGTGTCTATGCTCGCGAAGATGAACTCACGCCTCAATACACTGGTGGCTTTAATCAACGAACTGTTAGATGTCACCGCCATTGAAGCGGGCAAGTTGCAATGGCGTCCCGAAGTGTTTGACCTGGATGCCCTGGTACGTACCTGTATCGAGGAGATGGGCCTGACCACGCAGCAGCAGATCCACATCGAGGGAACGCTTGGGACGCTGGTCCGCGGCAACCCGGAACAGAGTAGTCAGGTGCTCATCAATCTGCTTACCAATGCAATCAAATATTCTCCCCAGTCCACTTCTATTGTTGTGCTTCTGCGCGTAGAGAAAGACGCCGCGATCGTCGGCGTGCAGGATTTTGGTATAGGTATCGCTTCTGAGAAGCAGAGCCGTCTGTTTGAACGTTTTTTTCGCGTGAGTGGACCCGAGTCCACAATGGTTCCCGGACTTGGGCTGGGCCTCTATATCTCCGCCGAAATTGTCAAACGCCAGGGCGGACGCATATGGGTGGAAAGCCAGTCAGGCCGAGGCTCAACCTTTTTCTTTACCGTTCCATTTGCCTCTGAGACTCCCACTGCGTGAGCAGAGAAACTCGCTTTTGTGGGTCAGGCTCACACGCTTCTACCTCGAAATAAAACGCGCAATCCCGAAGGCAGCAGCAGCAGCAAGTCCCCCAATCAGAGCCGTTTGTAGCGCACTTCTCGCTGGCCTTGCACCGGTAAAGCGCCCTTTGACATAGCCGAAGATCAGTAGCGCCAACAAGGTCGCCATGACCGAATAGAGGAGTGCGGTGCTGATCGGGGCAAGGAAGAAGTACGGACTCAGCGGGATCAGGCCTCCGACGATATAGGATACGGCGATCGTCAGTGCGCTGGTGAGCGCCCGCCTGGGATCAGGCTCCTCAAGTCCCAGTTCAAAGCGCATCATAAAATCGACCCAGGCTTCGGGTCGCTGACTCAGCGCCTCTACAATCGGTGCACTCTCCGTTGCGCTGAGACCATACGAGGTGAATACCTCCCTCACCTCTGCTTTTTCGGCCTCTGCCTTCTCTTTGACCTCGCGTTGTTCACGTAGACGCTCACTTGCATAATGTTCGGCATCGCTACGCGCAGCCAGGTAGCCGCCCAGTCCCATCGCGATCGAGCCAGCTGCGATCTCGGCCAGTCCTGCGGTAATAATAATTGTGGTCGAGCTTACCGCGCCAGAAAGACCCGCTGCTAGGGCAAAGGGAACCGTCAAGCCATCGGACATGCCGATTACGATGTCGCGCACGGTTTCGCCTGCCGTGAAATGCTGTTCAATATGCGGGGTTTGTGGCATTCTGTTTTCCTCCATACTTATGACGCGATACTGTCGCTTCTTCAATATATGATAGCGCAAGACACAAGTCGCAGCCTGTGTTTCACGGCGCAGACTGTCATCTCTTAGATGGCTGTCTCTTTTTCGTATCGATGGAGGCTGATTTGGGGCGACGTGCGGCGGATAGGATACGCGCCAGGTGCAATTAGCGCGACTCAAGATGCACAATGCTTCCTCAACAGCGCAAGGAGATCGCCGCTGTTGACGATCCCCTTTCGTGTGTATGATGAGGTGACGCTCGCGGAGAAGTTTACGGGTAGGAGAGCACACAGCCTCCGGCCTTGTTATTAAAGGCGTTGCTCCACAGCGATTGTACCGGGAAGGTTCCAGTGCTGAGTGTGATGTTGGCCGATGCTCCCTGACCAGAACTGATCCAGGCGCACTTGTCACCAATCTCACTGCCGCCGCTATCGAGCCAGCCACCGCTGGGGAAGATGTCGGTCTCCGTCTCGGCAAATTCGTGGCCACCAACAATGGTGATCCCATCGGTCTTCCCTGCCGAGCCTGAGTTCACAAAGTTGGCTCCACAACTGGCTCCCGCATCGGTGATGTAGGGCATGTTGGTATAGGCAACGTTGCCATAGCTCGAACTCGTCGAACTATGCCAGGCACAGTATTGGGTGCCAAACCCGCTCGCGTTGTGACCCGTCGAGGTGTTGATGACATACTGAACCTTTGTATTAGAGCTTGCCGTTGTGTTGCCAAAGTGTCCTGCCGCCGTGACCGCTTCGCTGGCAAGTTTTGATTGGCTCGGTTTGCTTGGAGCTGCGGCGCTATTGTCATACCAGACCCCGGCGAGCACCCCACTGGGGTTTACTGCTGCTGTACCTGCCCCATTGCAGAAAATAGTTCCGCTGCTGACACCTTCGCAGTACTGGGTCACTGTGTTGTTCCAACTGGACCCACCTACTCCGTTGAAGAAATTTTGCTCAATGGCTGCTTCACCAGAGGGGTCGTTGCTGTTCCACTGTGATCCCCAGTAGACTAAATAGACTTTGTCTCCTCCCGTCTCGACTCCGACTCCACCAACACCACCATGATAGCTCAGATTATTGCTGCCCGCGCAATGGCTACAGCCCGCCGCTTTTTTCGCTTTGATTAAACCCATATACTGGACAGAAGGAAGGAGGTTGTTCTTTGCACTTACTGTGCTGAATGAACTGAAGAGGGAGAAGGCTACAGCAAGCGTGATAGCCAAGAGAACGATGAGTGTATGGGATCGTTTCATTCCTTTGATTCCCCTTTGTAGACTCGCCTGACTCTGCTCCAGGCTTCTAAACTCCTTGAGAGAGTCGTCGTCTTCCCATGTTTGCTTTGCAAACTGGCCAGGAAAATGGGCAACATCTCATCTTGGATACTCAGACGCTGGTCGCAGAGAACGTTATCAAAGAACAATGAAGAAAAGTGGTATGCGGCACTCTCGGGATGGCAAAGCCCATTCATGCAGCACATACAGGAGCGCAACACATCGTACGTACCTGTATAAAATAAGTTGCATGTATCAATGAAAAAGTTACGGGCAAACGAGCAAGTAGCTGGTCAATGTTTAAAAGAGGCCCCGTACGTTGTAACAATCACATCGATCGTCAAAGAGGGTTTCAGGGTGTTTTCGCCCTTTGCTCCTCAGTGAGAGGAGTCGGGCTGTTTGTTCAGGGATCGTTGTAAGCTCTTCAGCGCTCGAAATTGCAGCGCTTTTACTGCGTTCATTTGCTTGCCAAGCATACGCGCAACGGTCGCAATATCGTATCCCAGGAGTAAGCGCCCGACCAGAACCAGCCGTTGTTCTTCGGTCAGGGTGTTGATTGCGTCAGCGACCTTCTGCCATTCTTCCCGCGATTCCGTCCAGGCCACTGGGTCGTCTGAAATACTGTTGGACGAAACGATGAGCGAGGCCTGTTGCATCTCTTCCCACGATTCCCCCGGCAGTGGGACCATTATTGGTTGCTTTGAGCGCTTGCGATAGTGGCCAGCAACTACTATCTGCGCTATACGCAGCAGCCACGCTGCAAAGCCAGCTTCGTCGGTCGCTTTGAGACGGTGGATGCCTTCTATCATCTGTAAAAATACTTCGGATGTCAGGTCTTCGGCTGTCGATCGGTCGGGAACACGTAGTGCGATATAGCCAAAAATGCCTGACGAAAATCGATGATAAAGGATACTTAATGCCATTGTTTCGCCCTGCCGCGCTTGTTCTAAAAGGTGTTCAGTTGCCTCCATGAATTGATTGCCTCCCAGGAAGAAAATATGCCTTTTGAACAAGTTTCGCTGCGCACAGATACAAAAATATGGGCAAACCTTTGCCATTCGTGTATAGTGTGTGTATGGGGTCAGGAGTGACCAAAGATCCATGCCGCCGCAAAGACCAGCGCACCCCCACCAACCACTTGCAGCGTTGAGAGCCACCAGTTTGTCCCAAAGAAGCGATGGCGAATGGCGGCAATCACGCTCAGCTCGACTGCCACTACGATGTAGGCGATGATCAGTGCTACGTGGATATCCGCTGCGAGGAAAGGCAGTGTGTGAAGCGAACCTCCCACGAAGGTCATCGCGCCAGTAATAACTCCCCGGATGACTGGACTCCCGCGCCCGGTCAGGACACCATCGTCGGAAAGCGCCTCGGAAAAGGCCATGCTGATCCCTGCTCCTGTGGCAGCAGCCATGCCGACCAGAAAGGTGGTAAGCGGTTGTCGGGTCGCGAACGCGGTGGCAAAGATAGGGGCCAGGGTCGAAACCGAGCCATCCATTAGACCCGCTAGACCCGGCTGGACCACGCGCAGGAGAAAGCGTTTGGACGCCTCATCCCCTGTCGCCGCTCCACCGATGCTCCCTGCTAATGCACCTACCGATTCGTCTACCTGCTCTCCCGCGCTCTGTGTGCTGCTCGCCTCCGCTGCCTTCAGCGGCCCGGTCTCTTTGCTCCCTTGTGTTGTCATCTGCTCAACTCCTTCTATAGATAAACCTTGCGATGAGATTGCGATAATTATTTACTCAACTCTTCTCTTCTCAAGAACATTTCCTCAACTGATCCTATTCCCCACCGAAATAAAATGTTAGGGGTCCTATGTTATAGTATTAGGGTACCCTAACTCGGAGATGGTACCCTAGCTCGGAGGTTCATATATGAAAATGGCAGACGAGACCATCCGTCAGAGAACTCAGCTCTCAGAGACGGAACAGCACTATGTCAAGACGATCTATCTCCTCGGCCAAGAGGCAGAGCCAGTCACAACGCGCCAGCTTGCCGCGCGTCTAAGCCTCAAGCCAGCTTCGGTCTCAGAGATGATCAAACGCCTTGCCCAGGAGCACGATGCGCCCTACGTTATGCATCTGCCTTATCAGCAGATTGCCCTGACCCCACACGGACTGATCGTGGCCGTTGAGCTGCTCCGCCATCAACGCCTGCTCGAACTGCTTTTCGTCCAGGTGCTCGCTATGCCCTGGGACCGCGTGCATGCGGAGGCCGAACGCCTGGCCCCCCTTATCTCAGAGGAGCTGGAGGAACTGATTGCCAGCAAGCTAGGCCAGCCCTCACGCGATCCACACGGCAACCCTATCCCAACACGCGAGGGCCTGATCGCACCATCCGATGAATTTCCTCTCGATACGCTTGCCGTGGGAGGTCGCGCCCGCATCGTGCAGGTTCCCGACGAAGACCCTGCCCTGTTGCGCTACCTCAGCACGCTGGGCGCTCTGCCAGCAACAACCGTGCTTCTAGAAAGCCATATTCCCTATGGCAACGTGTTTACTATACGCATCGGCGACTCCGTTCACCCCCTGGCCGGCGCAATTGCCCACCAGATCGGGGTACAGAATATGTAAAAGGTTTCTCTTTGCTAACCACCACCCTTGACAGTCCCCTCTTCTCTTTTCTATACTTTATTTAGCACGCTAAATATTTGCGTGCTAAATAAAGACGGAGCAAGCACCAATGCCTATCGACCCCAAATATAACCACGGCTACTGGCTCTTCTATACCCACCGCTGTGTTGAGTATGCATTTACTGACATGCTGCACAAAGCCTGCGTCGAGCAAGGCAAATCGTATGTTGTGACACCCTCGCAGTGGGGAGCCTTATGTCTGTTACCCGCTGGCATGACTGTCGGGGCGATTAGTCAACAGCGTGGAATAGATGCCCCAACGGTCACCGGAATTGTGAAGCGCCTTGAGCAGAGTGGACTGGTCGAACGTCGCCACGACAGTGAGGACCGGCGTGTCGTGAAGGTGTATTTGACTCCAGAGGGGACAGACATTACCGCGCTTTTGACTCCAAAGGTCGCGGCTTTCAATGAGATGATGCTGCGTGGCTTCGCCGAGGAAGAGCGCGAGCTATTGCTGCAAAATTTGCAACGCATCATTATCAACCTGACCGACGCCGCTGGCGAGACGGGCGACCGCTTTGGGCTGCTCCCCGTAAGGCTAGAGGCTTAACCACTAACGAACACATGAACCATCAAACAAACTTCCAGTGGAAGAAGGATGAGTATGTATCAAGAATCTGCAAAGGTATTGACCGCGTCGGAGCAAACACCCGTTGCCGATGACGCTGTGCCTGCAATTGAAATACGCGACCTGTGCAAGACCTTCGGGAATTTCCGCGCCGTCGATTCTCTCTCCCTTACGGTCAAACAAGGCGAGATCTTCGGTCTGCTCGGACCCAATGGCTCGGGCAAAACCACGACTATCAATATGATCAGTGCCTTGAGTGTGCCGACGAGCGGCGAGATCAAGGTCCTCGGCTACGATGTACGCCGCAATGCACGCGCCGTCCGTCAAATCCTGGGGGCCGTTCCTCAGGAGACCGCCCTCTATGAGGAGCTTTCGGCCTGGGCCAATATGGACTTCCATGCCGATCTCTTCGGCATTCCAGTCCGCGAAAAGAAGCAGCGTATCACTGCGATGCTTGAGCTTGTCCAACTGGCCGATCGCAAGAAGTCACGGGTCAGCACCTTCTCAGGCGGCATGAAACGCCGGCTTGCGCTCGGCCGCGCCTTGCTTCACAATCCCAAATTGATCTATCTCGATGAGCCGACGCTTGGCGTCGATGTGCAGGCCCGCCGCGCCATCTGGGACTATATCCTCGCGCTGCGCAATGAGGGGAAAACCGTCCTGATCACTACTAACTATCTCGAAGAGGCACAGATCCTGTGCGATCGCCTGGCGATTATCGATCATGGTAAATTGATAGCTGTGGATACGCCCGCGCATCTCAAGCAGACCTATGGGGGGAGTGTGATCGAGTTGGAGACTGCGACGGTCGTTAGTTCGATCGACAAGATACGCGCTCTGGATGGCATCAAAGAGGTGAAGCAAGAGCAGACGCACCTGACGATCACTACCCAGGGGATTGGCAATACGGTCCCACAGATTATCAATCTTGTCTCGCCCGAAAGCGAGATCCGCGATATTGTGATCCGCGAACCCAACCTCGATGACATCTTCTTACAGTTGACTGGCAGCGAGTTGCGCGACTAGATAGGGAAAATGATGTCACGAATTACCTATAACCTGCGGGTCATCTGGGCCTGCATGAAAAAAGATATCAGCGTCTCGCTCACCGACCGCGTCTTTCTGATTCTCGGTGTCTTTCTGCCGGTGAACTTTCTGGTCCTGTTTAGTCTGTTTGTGCTGAGTGGCGGCCAGGCTCCGACCGCTGTGGTTATGCACGACACTGGTCCATACGCGCAACAGTTTTACCAGGCGATGGCTGGCGCTCATTCGTTCCGCCTACAAACGGCGAGCGCGTCCGAAGCTGCAAGCCTTATTCAGGCTGGACGCATTGTTGCGGTGGTGACCATTCCCGCCTATTTCGATACGCAGATCAGGCTAACGCAACCTGTGACTGTCGATGT
>DAOTTJ010000315.1:0-7274 GCA_034437695.1 Ktedonobacteraceae bacterium | reverse complement strand
ATCAGCACGCGTGTCAACTCGCGACCGGCCACCGCGTCCTGAAAACGCTGAAGACACTTCAGGGTCCGCTCACGCATCTCAAGCCACTCAGCCGCCGTCAACGTCGCAAACGGCGTCTCCCCCGCGAGATCCTGAGCTACAAAGATCTCCTGCTCCTGCTCATCCAACGTCTGCATCTCACCAACTAGATCGTCCGACCCGAACTCGGACGTACCGGGACGTTTCTCCTCTTGATCCATACACTCCTACCTCTTTTCTCCCTGCTGGGGACTCGCTGTAAAAACCTGATTCACCATTTGCGTACTGACAGGCTCACCAACCAGGCAACTGAGCCGCTCAACGTGGACATCAATGCGCCGCATTCGTCGATCAATAAAACGGTGCTGAAGTGTGCCAGTAGCCAACCCACTGAGCGCCCAACACGCCGCCTCGTGCTCGCGAGCAATCTGCTCACGCAGACGCATCACCTCCGTCTGTGCCATGTGTCATCCAGCCTTTCTCAGCATTCTAGAAATTACACTACATGTACTTTCTCAATAAATTTTATATAAATCACTTCGCCAGATAAACCCTATACACCCCCTATATACACCTCATCTTTTCCTGCTTCCTATTCCTGGTCAGATATCGATGAAAGATAGCCTGATATACTTTGAACGCTGCTATTGTGAGTTGACAAACTATAGTAAACTGTCCTTAAAATGAGGCCTAATACAAAAAGGAACAGAGATGGACAGATCTAAACACCCACTTGAGAAGCTCCGCACTGAGCGCGAATTACGCGGTTGGTCACAGCGGAAAGTCGCCACCGAAATTGGAACATCCGAGAAACGAGTCAGCGCCTGGGAACTCGGCGAAAGCGCTCCTGGTCCTCATTTTCGCGAAAAGCTGTGTCTCCTTTTTGGCAAAAATACGCTTGAATTGGGCTTGCAAGGGAAACGAGCACCTATCAGCCCCTCACTCCGGGAAGACCACACCGGCTGCTTTGCCTTTGGAACTCTCCAAACAACCTGGATGGTGATTGATGGTGATGGTGTAGAAAGTTATCGTCCACAACATATTCGCTCGCGCTATGATCCCTCTCCTGATGCCGTCCTGGAGGAGATAGCACAGACAAAGGAGAAGATTCAACAAGAACAGGAGAGCAATAAAGAAGTGGGCAGATCTGTTCAATGGAACGGAGAAAAATATAATCTCACCAACTTTGTCGTCAGTCGTGAAGCATCAGACGAGTGTATGACATTGTTATTGTGGTTCAAGCCGACAGATTATTACACGCTACTCGCTAAAAACACCTGTTTAGAGGATGCCACTTTTCGGAATAAATATCTGAAAGAATGTGAGTGGGACGCTCCGATTCCATATCTACCCAGTTCGTTCGGCATTTCCCTCACTATTATTACTTCTGATGGATACACTCTCTTTACTCAAAGAAGTGCAAGTCAGGGAATACGTCCAGGAATGTTCAATACCTCTGTTACCGAAGGAATCAGTCGTCCGCTTGATCGAGGAACAGCAAACAATGCACCAGATATGTATCGTGCAGCAAGTAGAGGGCTTGCAGAAGAACTAGGACTTCATGAGCGATCCGATTTTTCTGTCTCAGATATTCGCCTGCTTAGTTTTGGTGTAGATACTCAATATATGTTATGGGGACTCCGTGGCGTCATAAAACTCAAAAAAAGCATTGATGAAATCGTAAAAAACTGGCACGCAGGCGTAAAAGATAAAATAGAAAACAAACATATCTTTCCCATAAAATTTACCCCTCAAGATGTCCAAAAATTTGTCTTTTCGCACGAAAATTGGACACCTGGCGGGCTTATTTGTGTATACCATGCTTTAATTCACGAATTTGGCCGAGAAGAAGTAGAGAGCGCGTTAGCCCGTATCGACTAAACTGCTCACGCCACTCTCTAATGAAAAGGGAGCAGAGATGGACAGATCTAAACACCCACTTGAGAAGCTCCGCACTGAGCGCGAATTACGCGGTTGGTCACAGCGGAAAGTCGCCACCGAAATTGGAACATCCGAGAAACGCGTCAGCGCCTGGGAACTCGGCGAAAGCGCTCCTGGTCCTCATTTTCGCGAAAAGCTGTGTCTCCTTTTTGGCAAAAATACGCTTGAATTGGGCTTGCAAGGGAAACGAGCACCTGCCAGCCCTTCGCCTCACGAAGGCGATAACGGATACTTCTCCTTTGGCAAGAGAGAGACACAACTACTTGTACTCGATGGTGAAGGAACGGAAGCGTATTTACCACAACATATTAAAACTTTTTACTATCCACATCCAATCCCCATCCTCGAAGAAATTGAGCAAGCAAAAAAACAGATAGCAGAGGAACAGGAGCAAAACGAAAAAGAGGGAAGATCTGTCCACTGGAATGGAGAAACATACCATCTGACCAATTTCGTAATGAGCCGTGAACCTCTGCACGAGCGTATGAAACTCAACATATGGTTTCACCCAACAGACTATTACACAGTTCTGGCAAAAAATAGATGCTTAGAAGATAGGCGCTTTCGAGAAAAATATCTTCTTGAGCACGACTGGGAGATGCCTTTGCCTTCACTTCCGATTCCCTTTGGAGTCGGATTATCTCTTGTAAGCAGCGATGGATATATCTTTTTTGCACAACGAGGAAGACATATTGCGGTACGACCCGGATACTTTATGACATCGGTGGAAGAAGGGTTAAGCAGGCCGCTTGATAGAAGTACTACCAGTGAGGCACCTGATGTCTATCGTTGCGCCTGTCGCGGACTATTTGAAGAGTTGGGGTTACAAGAACATCTTGATTTTTCTGCTTCAGATATTCTCTTTCTTAGCCTGGGATTGGATACGCAATATGCGATGTGTGGCTTACGCGGCTTCATAAAAGTGCAGAAAAGCGCCGATGAGATCAAGCGAAAGTGGCAAAGAGGAGTAAAAGATAAGCTAGAGAATAAACATCTCTTTGCAGTTCGTTTTACTCCCCAGGATGTCTTTGATTTCGTTTTTTTACACGAACCCTGGGGAGCAGGAGCACTAATGGGAATATATCATACGTTAATTCACGAATTTGGCCGAGAAGAAGTAGAGAGAGTAATAGCTCTAAAAAGCTGAATTTTACTCGTACTAAATTTTCCAGTGAGAAGATTGGTACTTATATGTTAATTCAAACACTCCCAAATTCATTTGATAAAATCCTCTCACGAAACACATCGGCGATATCATTCACTTTTATCTCAGGAGACATAGCTCTACCTCTTGTTCCTGACCTGGACCAGATAAATTCACAACTACTCTAGAGCAAAATATAGTCTCAAAAAGAGATACTGTCAGGTAAAATACAACAGAACTATTAAAGAATGCTTATAGTGTTTCAAATGAAACCAGGAAGCCCACCTATACACTGTAAAAGAGAGAAAGAGCTTTCCATGTGCGCAGACCGTATATTAAAATAAAGTGAGAAAGCGAAACCCAGGGAAAGGCACTCTCTATGCTCTGATAGAGAGTGTTCCCCTCACAGGAGAAGAGAAAGCGGGAGTGCAGAGGGCAGCCGCCCTGTGCCGGAGCGTGGGGTGTTTTACACGGGTAGATTTTTCGCTGAACGCTTCGCTGTGGCGAAGCACAGCTATCACGTGCAGGAAGGCGCTTTTCAGGCGCAACCTGCGCCTGAAAAGCGCCTTCTTCTCTTAGGGGTGGGGCAAGCTTGCCCGACCATCAGGGAAGGACAAAAAACCTACATGTGAAAAGCGTGGGGTGTCCCCACCAAACCACGTGGTGTCCAGAGCATAATCAAGCATGAGAGAAGGTACAAAAATCACATGAACATTGTTACAGTGGAGGAGATGCGCGAGATAGAGGGTCGGGCCGAGCGCGAGTATGGTCTGACTTCGGCTATTTTAATGGAGGCAGCCGGTACAAGCGTGGCCGACCTGCTGCTCCAATATATGCAACGCGAGCGCGTGGTGAGCGGACTGAAGGTGCTCTTTCTGCTCGGACCCGGCAACAACGGCGGCGACGGTGAGGTTGTTGCTCGTCGTCTGAAGGATCTGGATCTCCAGATCGATCTCTACTATTGGAAAGAGCAACGTCTGCTGCTGGCGGGTGAGCAGATTGCCGCCGAGCAGACCGCCGAGATGCTTGAGCAGAGCATCCAGCAGGCGGACTATATACTGGATGCCTTGCTGGGGATTGGTCGCTCGCGTCCTCTGCCTGCCGAAATGCGCAGTCTTCTCGCGCGTGTCCATAGTGAGCGCGAGACGCGTCCAGCGCTGCGCCTGGTCGCGGTCGATCTGCCCACTGGTATGAACGCCGATACTGGCGAGGTAGACGAGGGGACGATCCCTGTCGACCTGACTATCACGCTGGCCTATCCCAAGCAAGGCTTCTTCTTCTTTCCTGGACGTGGCTACCTGGGTGAGCTGTGCGTTGGCAGTATCGGTCTGCCAGCGGAGATGCAGACCTCGCCGAGCAGCGAGATGCTCACGCAGCAGTTGGTGCGTCGACTTGTGCCGCCGCGTCCACTGGAGAGCAACAAGGGGACCTATGGCAAAGTTATGCTGGTCTGTGGCTCGGTGCTGTATCCTGGCTCGGCTTATCTGGCGGGTAATGCCGCGGCTAGAGTCGGCGCAGGCCTGGTCACGCTGGCAGTAAACGAGCGCATGCACCCGATCTATGCCGGTAGCTTTCACGAAGCGACCTTTCTCATGCTGCCCTCCGAAGAGGAGAAGAGCATCAAGCGCGTGCATAGTCTGATGGAAGGCCTGAAGGGCTATCGCGCCCTGCTGCTTGGTCCCGGCCTGGGTCAGTCGCCGCTCACGCGCGAGTTTATCCTGTATCTCCTGGAGCGTCTGCGTGCTCTGCCCGCTAACGAGCGGCCCCACCTGCTCATCGACGCCGATGGTCTGAACCACCTTTCGACGTTAGAGAACTGGTGGTCTCTTTTGCCCGCAGGGACAGTGATTACGCCGCATCCAGGCGAGATGGGGCGACTGTGCAAGGGCCTCAAGGTTTCGGGTGGCTCGATCGAGCGCCTTGAGTTGGTTCGTCAGAAGGCGCAGGAATGGCAGGTCGTGCTGGTCCTCAAGGGGGCCTGTACCCTGATTGCTGGGGTCGATAGCGTCAGCGAGCATACACGGGTGCGCATCAACTGGCAGGCCAATCCCGCGCTGGCCACTGCTGGCACGGGCGACGTACTGGCTGGTACAATCGCTGGTCTGCTGGCCCAGAATATCCCGCCCTTTGAGGCCGCGAGCGCAGGCGTCTACCTGCACGCCAGTGCAGGCGAGCGGGTAAGCCGTGAGATCGGTCAGGCCGGTCTGCTGGCCTCGGACCTGCTGCCCGAGATTCCGCGAGCGCTGCGCGGACTCAGCCAGGAATAAAAAAGAAAGCGATACACGCGATCAGATAGACCGTGATTAACTGAACTCCGGCCAGCCACGACGATTCGCCGTCGCGACTGATCAGCCAGAACAGCAGCGTGGCCACTCCGAGCACAACTAGCTCGAAGAGGGGGAAGGTCAGGCTCATATGGTTTGCAAAAAACATACTAAGCACGACCAGCACGGGTGTCACAAAGGTCGCCACCTGGATCGAAGAGCCAGCGGCAATCGCCATGCTCAGATCGACGCGGTCGCGCAGCGCAATATAGATCGAACTGGAGTGTTCGGCGGCATTGCCTATGATCGGGATGATCACCAGACCGACAAAAACGGTCGACCAGCCGAAGATCTTTGTCACCGGTTCAATTGTATTGACCAGCAACTCGCTATTCCAGGCGGTTCCGAGGGTTGCCAGACAGAGCATAAGCAGAGCCATCCAGAGCTTGAGCGGCGGCGGTTCGGCCGGTTCGTGCGCCTCAACATGACCATTGTGCTCGTCTTCTTCCTGGAGCGTCGGTGCGAGTTTCGTCGTTTTCAACTTATCGCGCTGCCTGGGATTGCGCCGCTCTGAGCGCAGACCAAAGACATGCGCGGTCAGGTAGATGCCGTAGGCCAGAAGCAGCACACAGGCAATCGCGATACTGATTGCCTGTTGCTGACTCTGATTTGCGATCAGCGAGGCACTGGCCGAAGGGATGGCCATCCCGGCGAGTGCCACCAGCATCATCGACGTATATTGACCGGCGTCGCGCGAACTAAAGTATTGCCGACCCCAGCGCCAGCCGCCAAAGGCCAGAGCACTGCCAAAGACCAGCAACGAATTGCTGATAATCGAGCCGATCATCGAGGCCTTGACCACCTCGACCAGGCCTGCCTGAAGCGCGAAGATCCCGATAATCAGTTCAGGCGCATTGCCAAAGGTCGCGTTAAGCAGACCCCCCGCCGTCGGACCAACATAAAACTCCAGATCCTCGGTGGCACGACCAATCAACGCCGCCAGCGGAATCAGCGCGAGCGTCGACGAAATAAAAATGGCCAGTGCTTGCTGTGGACCCCAGAATAGGGCGATCGCAGGAGCAACAACGGCCATTATGAGCAAATAATAGAGCCAGCGTGGCATAGCATCCCCTTGTAGCTACAAGGACAGGCCCATAGCCGGGATGCAAGACCTGATCCGGGAACTTCTTAGCTTATTCAGCAACGCTTTCTGACGCTTCGGCCTTGCCAGCAGGTGCGGCTTGCTCGGCCTCATCTATCACATTTACTGTGATTCTTGGCTCCAACCTGGGTGCAATCTTGACCGAGATAGGATAGCTACCAAGCGCACGAATAGGACTATTCATGACAATCAGACGGCGATCAACGGTCAAACCTTCAGTCTCGCGCAGACCCAGAGCAATGTCCTGGCTGGTGATCGAGCCATAGAGACGACCCTGTTTGCCCACTCGCGCTTTAAAGGTCAATGTTACCTGTGCCAGCTTCTCAGCAAGCTTGCTACTCTCTTCGGTCAATTTAGACTGTTTGCGCTGCTGAGCGGCAATATGCTGTTTATGGTTTGCCAGCAATGTAGGTGTGGCACCAGCGGCCAGGTGACGAGGTAAAAGATAGTTACGGGCATAACCATCAGCAACATCTTTTAAATCGCCAGCCTTCCCCAGGCCATCTACATCTTGTAATAGAATTACTTTCATCGAAAAAGCTCCTCGTCGGGGAAGCAGAATCCCATCTTCCCCCCCATCTCGACAGTTACGGGGATTATGTATGTGTGTTAACTCTATCAGAGTCGAGGCTATTTGGCAAGCCCCACCAGATTCTTCAGCTTCCCTGGTTTATTTTTTGCGAAGCTTGCCCCGCTGAAAAATAATGTCTGAGCAGAATGGGCTTTCAGGCGCCTCGTCGCCTGA
>DAOTTJ010000314.1:0-4765 GCA_034437695.1 Ktedonobacteraceae bacterium | reverse complement strand
CGAGGTCGGCTGCTTCCACTACCTCGTGACGACACTCGGGGTGGACCAGGACCTTGATCCCCGGATAGTCGGCGCGGGCCTTCGCGATCTGCTGGACGCTAAAGCGCATATGCGTGGTGCAGTAGCCCTTCCAGAGGATGATGCGTGCGCGGTCGATCTCCTCATCGGCGGTATCGGAGGCCAGCGGGTCTTTGGGGTTCCAGACAAACATCTCCTCGGCCGGGATGCCCGCCGCCAGACCTGTGTTACGGCCCAGGTGCTCGTCGGGGAAGAACAGCACGCGTTTGCCCTGGGTGAAGGCCCACTTCATCACGCGCGGCGCGTTCGACGACGTACAGACGACGCCACCGTGGCGACCACAGAAGGCCTTGAGGTTCGCCGCCGAGTTCATATAGGTGATCGGGATGATCCCGGCCTCGTCGCCCAACTGGTCGAGCAACGCTTCCCAGCACTCCTCGACCTCCGCGATATTGGCCATATCGGCCATCGAGCAGCCCGCGGCAGGGTTGGGCAGGATGACCTTCTGGTGCGGACCACTCAGGATATCGGCGCTTTCGGCCATGAAATGTACGCCGCAGAAAAGAATGTAGTCGGCCTCTGCATGGTCGGCGGCGATTTGCGCTAGCTTAAACGAATCGCCGCGATAGTCGGCGTAGCGAATGATCTCGTCGCGCTGATAGTGATGACCAAGAATGACCAGACGCTCCCCCAGTTGTGCGCGGGCCGCGTTGATGCGGCGGTCGAGTTCCTCACCCTCCATCGTGGCATAAAACTGCGGGATCGTGTCGGGACGCTGAGCGTGGCTCCGACTCGCCCGCGAGGTCGACGAGAGCAGCGGTAAGATACGTTCTTCTTTACTCGATGCGCATACAGCTTGAACAGCCATTATAGTAGCTCCTTCTCGAAACAGGCTGGCGGGCGACGATCAGGCGAACTCCAGCGATACGTCAAAGTTTGGGGCCGAGTGGGTTAATGCACCCAGCGAGATAAAATCAACCCCTGTAGCGGCGACCCTGACCAGTTTGCTGGTGTCGGTGCCAATATTGCCCGAGGCCTCCAGGAGCAGACCCGGCGCAGCTCGCCTGACAAATTCTACGGCGCGGCTCATCAGTTCAACGCTCATATTATCGAGTAGAATCACGTCGGCCCCTGCCTCAACTGCCTGCTCGACCTCGGCCAGCGTCTCACACTCGATCTCGATCTTGAGCAGGTGCGGAGCCTGGCGGCGGGCGGCCCCGATCGCACGGGCGATCCCCCCTGCCGCTTTAATATGGTTGTCTTTGATCAGAACGCCATCGTGCAGTCCGCTACGGTGGTTGTGACCACCACCCAGGCGGACCGCCTCTTTTTCAAGCATGCGCAGACCAGGCGTGGTCTTCCGCGTGTCGAGGATACGGGTGTGACTCCCCTCAATGGCCTGCACGCAGCGAGCCGTCAGGGTCGCAATCCCCGCCAGCCGACCCAGAAAGTTGAGGGCCACACGCTCAGCACTCAAGAGCGAACGCGCCGAACCCTGCACACGCACCACAGCCTGACCCGCCTGTACATGCGCACCGTTCTTGACCAGCAGCTCAACCTCGATAGATGGATCGAAAAACTTGAATGTTTCTTGCACCACATCCAGACCTGCGATCACCCCGGCCTGGCGTGTGACAATCTCGCCCTGTGCCGACTGGTCGCTGGGGACAGTACTCAGCGTGGTGATATCGGCCTCGGCCCCGTCTTCAGTCAGGGCCTGGCTGATCAGTAGAGAGAGGCTATTACGCACGGCGAGAGACCTCCTGAAGGCGGTAGAGCACATCCGCGTTGGCGGCGGCTACTGGATGAAAGACATAGTGTTTCTGTGCAAGCTGCTCGTCGGTCTGCTGGTAGTCGCTACGCCAGTGGCTGCCGCGACTCTCGTGGCGCTGGAGCGCCGCCGCGATGACCAGTTCAGCTACTTTCAGCATATTGACCGTCTCGCGCCAGGCGGCTACCAGGAGCGGCTGAGGCGTGGTCTGCTCCTCCGTATCCAGGAGTTCCTGGCGCAGCGTGTAGAGCTGGCTGCGGGCTTCCAGCAGACCATCCAGCTCGCGGCGCAGCGAGACATGTTGCCACATCAACTGGCGCACGTGTTGTCTGGTCTGGCGAATCTGTGCCGCGGTCGGCTGGATGCGCAGCAGGTCGCTATCGTAGTGAGGATCGTCGTAGACCGGCACGTCCAGCGCCACGCGACCTGCGGGCAGTGTTGCGTATGAGCTGTTCCCGCTCAGTTCGTCGGCCAGGCGCAGACCAAAGACCAGACCTTCAAGCAGCGAATTGCTGGCCAGACGGTTGGCTCCGTGGACGCCAGTACAGGCCACCTCACCCACCGCGTAGAGTCCGGGCAAGGTTGTGCGACCAGCGGTATCGGTCATCACGCCGCCCATGCAGTAGTGGGCAGCCGGAGCCACCGGCAGGAGGTCGCGAGCGAGATCGAGACCCTGTTCCCGGCAGATCTCCGAGATAGTCGGGAAGCGTGCATAGACGTGCGCGGCTGGTAGGTGGCGCAGGTCCAGGTATTCAAACGTCGTGCCTTCGGCCAGCATCTCACTGAGGATCGAGCGGGCCACCACGTCGCGGGGAGCCAGCTCAGCCTGCGCGTGATAGCGAGGCATAAAGCGCTCGCCTGCATGATTGAGCAGATACGCCCCTTCACCGCGCACCGCTTCAGAGATCAGATGTGAGTTGCCATTGATAGTCAGCACTGTTGGATGGAACTGCATAAACTCAAGATCAGTCAATGCTGCGCCCGCCCGCCAGGCCAGGGCCAGTCCATCGGCGGTTGCCCCCGCCGGATTAGAGGTATGCAGCCAGAGACCGCCAGCTCCTCCGTTGGCCAGAACCGTTGCCGGTGCATAGATAGAGAACGCGTCTCCATCCTTATCGATCGCCTCAAGGCCCGCGCACATCCCATTCTCCACCAGCAGGCGATGCACAAACGTCTCAGAATAAATCTGTAAACCAGGACGTTGTCTGACCGCCGCCACCAGCGCACGCTCGATCTCCGCCCCCGTGGCGTCACCGCCCGCGTGGAGAATGCGCCAGCGACTATGCGCCGCCTCACGTCCAAGCAACAGACCATCGGTCGTCGCGTGCGCATCGCCGGGCAGCGCCCGGTCAAACGTCACGCCCATCGAAATGAGCCAATGTACAGCCGTAGGAGCATCCTCAGCCAGCACGCGTGCGGCTGTAGGGTCGCACAGACCGGCTCCGGCTGCCAGAGTATCCTGTAAATGTAGTTCTGGGCTGTCGTCTGCGCCTAAGGCCACAGTCAGACCGCCCTGTGCATAGCGGGTATTGCTCTCGCCTAACAGGCCCTTCGTAAAAAGCGCCACCCGCAGATGTGCAGGCAAACGTAGGGCAACAGAAAGGCCGGCAATACCGCCGCCAACAATTACTACATCGTAGTGCTGGCTATCTACCATCTGTATCTCCTCTTCACTTGGTGTACTTTAAACACTAAGTCTTACGTAAAAAAGAAAAGGTGTTTGAAATACACTAACCTTTGAAGAAAGTATACCCCAGAAATTTCTAAAAGGCAAGTGTGATAAGTACACTTTCTGGTAAGGAAAGGGATGAGGAAGTATCTTTGCCCTGCAAGTTGGCTCACTTCACAAACTGGAGATGGCTCGTGAAAACGCATGTGGTTGCAACTACGCTGAGAAGTGTAAGCGATGATACGTGAGAATAGATGGTTGCGATTTCTCCATTGCCACTCTCAATATACTATCTCTGTTGAAGTTTTATTTGTAGAAGAGAGAGATATTCATGGATCAACAGCCACCATCTTATCCAACCTATCCGACGAACCAGCCGTTCTCTAATCAGCAGCCACCATTTTTACCTCAATCACAGCCGCCTTTGCCTAAGAAGCGTAGTATCTTGCGGCGTCCTGTACCGCTCTGGCTGCTGCTTGTCTTGCTTATTGTAGTTTTTGCCATCGGCGATAGTATCGGCCATTCCGAAACATCTGCGTCGACCACACCGGCTACGACCACAGCCAGCCAGCCAGCCAGCGGAACACCGGCTCCGACACCAACAGCCACGGCTACACCTAAGCCACTCGCATGGACCACTACGCAGGCGTATACCGGCAATGGTGACAAAAAGACCGGAACCTTTGTCATCGCTGGTAATGACTGGAAACTGCTCTGGTCCTGTGATCCTGCGTCGTTTGGGGGGCAGTACAATGTGATCGTTGAAATCGATAATAGCAACGACAACACGCCAATGGACCCCGGAGCGGTGAATACGTTGTGTAAATCTGGTAATACCAGCGGTGAAACCGAAGAGCACCAGGGCGGTACGTTCTATATGAGCGTAACCAGCGAAGCCGCCTGGACAATCAAGCTGCAGGAGTTGAAGTAACTAACCATCTGATCGCAAGATACGTCTCAGTACCCTTTGCAAGGCTGCAAAGGGTACTGATTCCTTAACCATATTCTATTAATATGGTTAAGTTCTTGATTTGTTTGTTAACAGGCTTGTTGGCATAAAACCGATAAACAATATATACCCCAGTGTAGCTAATCTCAAGTGACTATCATAGTGTTGCGAGACGAAAAGGCAGTTTCTCACCTTATTTCTATTTTATATATCTTCTTGTTCGCAAAAAACAAAGGGATTTCACTCTACCCCATTTGAAATAAGGCTTGTTCCAATCCAGGTACGTGAATGTGGATCTAAGCTGCAAAGATTTCTAGGTCCAAAGATTTATATTGACCTGGTTGGCTGTAATGAAGAA
>DAOTTJ010000313.1:0-6274 GCA_034437695.1 Ktedonobacteraceae bacterium | reverse complement strand
CCCATGCAAGACGAACGGAGGACGGAGCGTCACCACCTGCTCTTCGAAGTGCGCGAGGGACTCACCTGGCTGTGGGAGCATGAGGTCATACGCTCGATCTTCCTGATTTCCAGCTCTATCAACGTAACCATAACAGCCAGCGAGCTTCTGATCCTGGCCATTGTGCAACAGCAGCATATCCCGTTCGTGTTCTACGGCCTGATCGTCGCAGCTGGTGGTGCCGGGAACCTGCTTGGCGCGGTGCTCTGTCCGCATTTGCAGCGGCGCATGCGCATGGGCCTCACGCTTCGCTGTGCTCTGATCGTGTTCGTGGTGCTCTGGCCTCTCTATGGCTTCATCACGACGCCACTGCTGTTGGGAGCCGTCTTCGCGGGCATCGCTCTCTCTGACTCGGTCCGTGCTGTCTTCATTGACAGCTATCGCTTCGCGGTCGTCCCAGATGCCCTGCAAGGCCGTGTCAGTGGCCTCTATCGCTTGATCTTGTTCAGCGTCCTCACCATCGGCTCCTCCACACTCGGGCTGAGCCTGGAACATGTGGGCGTTTTGCCTACCGTGGGCATTGTGTGGAGTGGCCTGCTTCTGATCACCGGATGGCTGTTTCTCTCTCGACACATGCGACAAGCGACATTCCCAGAGGCGTAAATCCCACCATGCTGCGGCTGCTACTCAGGTGTGGGGCCTCTCTCCTATGAACAAGAGAAGCCAAACGAACTACCATGAAGAGCGATATGTGATACTCGGAGGGCGGTTCTAGCCCGTCGCGCCAAACTCAGGCAAGACGATTTGCTGCGCCAGAGGAACGATCTTGCCTGGTTTCTTGCACGCGACGGGTTCTAGTCGCCTCAAAGCTAAAAGCCATTCTGTATCAGAAAGTTGTCAGATATCCAAATGGGGACTGCGAATAGGCAACTGGCCGTCTCCTGCTACTGGTAACTTTTGCACAGCCCTGAAGAACCAAACGACCAAACTGCACTCTTGCCTGAAAAAAAGAACCATGCTACACTCGTACAATCACCAAAGCCACGCGCTTTCTCATCCACGTTTGACAAATAGATAGTTGGAATTCCCAGACGAGAGGAATATCCTTTGGCCTGGTTCAAAAATAGCTGCAAAAAAGCCTCTTTATTATCTGAGAAATATCGCATTGGCCTTAAAAGGGCTGTTAGATGCTCTACTTCTCTCTCTCTTTGCTCAAAATGTGCGTCGATATCCAAACACGACCACTCCTTCACCGGCCTGAAAGTCGGTTTCGGGTGTGCGCACAAAACCCAGACGTTCATACATACGTATCGCAGGCTGCATAGCCGCCATAGTGTGCAGTCCGATGGCCGTTGCACCCGTCATCTGCGCCCGCCGTTCGCATTCGTTCATCAGCGCGTTGCCAATGCCCCGTCCACGCATCGCTGGCAGGACGGCGAGAAAACGCACCTCTGGATAGGAGGCGCGGCTGATCGCACTCGTATACGCCTGCGTCTCCGCCGGGTACAACAAAACGCTGCCGATGATCGATCCATTCTGTTCAGCGACAATACGCTCGCAGTCCCCTTCTCCTTCAAGCACCTCGATGAGATGTTGGCGATAGTAAGCCCAGAAACGTGGAGGCATCACGGCTTGATATTCCGCATATGCAGCTATGGTGATATCCCGGATGATACTCTGCTCATTGTCCCCAGCATCGCGTAAAGAAAAATGGTTCTCTATCATATGTTTACCTCTTTAAGAATTATATACCCCTCTTTTTATGCTGTCAAACTTTTTGTGTCCAGTATCTTTGCTGAAATCCGCGCGAGACAAACAGTAACTCCTCCCATTCCGAGAGATTCTACGCTGGAAATGTGGCGAGAAACAAGGTATGCTAAAAGCAAATCTATCCCGGTTTGAGAGGTATATGCTATGTCCCAGAGCAAACAGGTTCATCAAGCAAACGCCGATAGTCAGCCGCCTCTCCCTTTGTCGGCCCTGCTTTCCCAGTTGCTCGTCGCGTTCACTATCGAGTTCGACAACGAGTTCGAGCACCAGATGCCCCACCGTACGACAAAGTATGGTTCGATGACCAACTCGCCCGGCGCTCCCTGGCTTGTTTCGCTGGTCATGTGGTCCAACTGCATGCAGTTCGTTGGCACAGAGGGTGTGACCGTGGGTGAGTTACTGCGCCTCGCTCACACCACAACGAATCTGGCCGGCATGCAGCGATGGCGATATATCGTCGTCGCACCCGACCCAACCGACCACCAGTCAAAGCAGACCCTCCCTGACACGCTTATTCGCCCGACGCCCGCTGGCCGCCAGGCTCAGAAGCTATGGCAACCGCTGTTCGGCGTCGTCGAGGAGCGCTGGCAATCGCGCTTCGGCAAAGATGAGTTCGCTCAGTTGCGAACTTCTCTGGCGACTCTGTGCAGCCAGTGCGCTAGCGAACTGCCCGACTGCCTCCCTATCCTGGGATACGGTCTGTTCAGTCGAGACAAACGACCCGCCAACGACCCCTCTCTTAGCACGCAACCCGCCGCACACACACACGCTGCTCTGTCCGCCCTCTCGCTGGTCACACTCCTCTCCCGCGTCCTGCTGACCTTCGCGATCGAGTTCGAACAGACCTCAAATGTGTCGCTTGCGATTAGCGCCGACGTTCTGCGCATCCTCGATGCGCAGGGCGTGCAAGTTCGCAACCTCCCACAGTTGTCGGGCGTCTCAAAGGAAGCGATCAGCATGGCAATGGGCATCCTCCAGGAGCAACACCTGGCCGTAGTCGAACCGGACCCGCACAGCAGCCGCTTCAAAGTGGTTCGTCTCACCTCCAAAGGCCTGGCAGCGCAGAAGACCTACTATCAGCTCGTCGAACTCATCGAGGAACGCTGGTAGAGACGCTTCAGCAAGGACAGCATTCACAATCTGCGAACATCGCTTGAACACTTCACTGCACAAACATCGACCCTCTTCAAGGGCATGGAACCCTACCCCAACGGCTGGCGTGCTTCCGTCAGCAAACCCACCACGCTCCCCCACTATCCTATGGTCCTGCACCGCGGCGGCTTCCCCGATGGAAGCTAATAGTTTACACCCAGCATTTTATACAACGGATAGAGGTTTTTTCCTGGATGCTTCGCGGGAGCGAAGCACAAATCTCACATGCAGGAAGGCGTTGTGCGGGCGCGGGCCTGCACCTTCTCCTCTCGGGGTGGGCGGGTCCGACCAAGAGTCGAGGGAAGGACAAAAAACCTACTCGTACCCCCCCGCTTGCGGAGGAAGGAAGGGGGATAGACAGAGAAAGGACGCCTTTCCAAACAGGCTCTTATTTATGCTTCAATGTGATCTAGCGATTTGACCTGAACGAGCAGACAAGAAAGTGGACATTCATTTCGCTTATATTTTCTCGACGCAAAGAAGGCTTTCTCGCTGATTTTTCAGCAAAGAATACCGATGAGAAAGCCCGTTGAGACAGATACACTCTTCTTGGCGCACAAGCTTTTCTCGGCATACGTACAAAAGAATATCTCGTTGAGAAAATACATGGCGGCAACGGTGAACCTCTCTGGCAACGAGCAGATTGAGGATCACATTGGCAGGAACCGAAGCGAAAAGATGATTGAGCGACATCAAACTGCTCCAGGTCTTATGAAACATTTTTTCAAAATTTCCTGCCATTTTGCATCCTTCTGTATTGTCTTCAACAAGAAGTGCTCCAAAATTTGTCAACTCAGCACGTTCGCTACTCTTTCATACCAGAGGCGACAACCTGAAACAGATTGGGGATAGCACGCGCAACGAGTGTCTCGTACCCGTCAGTGAAAGGCGGGAGTATCGCATGTTTCCCTAATGTATACGCCAACAGCGTATACGGATCACAGGGCCACGCTATGCGGAAAACCTGTTCATCTCCCTGTTTTACTCTCAGCAGGGCGCACTCGAACTGCGCCAGGGATGCAAGATAGGACGACGAGTCGTGGGCCAGCAAGTCAAGGAAGGCCATCGCTATTGCTTCAATAAATGGGGAAGACATTGCGGTCTGGGCAAACAGTTGAATCTGCGTGTCAAACATCCCCTGGCGCTTGAGAAACGCCGATGTGAGCGGACAGGCTCGTTCTAGATCATAGGTCCGCCAGAGCGCAATGATCTTGCGCAGCGTAATAAGGTGTGGCGATTGCTGGACGAGGCGTACGTACTCTTCGTCCTCACAAGCCACAGTATGCCCAGTAATGAGTGCCAGCAGATGCTGTTGCAATTCGATGAGTTTCATGTATCCCTTCTGTCTGTCAACAGTAACTGACGAAGTCGGGTAAGTTCAGCGACAACGCCATCATATCCCATCAACGGAATAGCTTGTGGCAAAAGTTCATAGGTGAGCACGTTGACCGAAGGAGCCTCTCGCAGCACACGTTGTGCGAGTTGAATCGTTGAATCCCGCGTTGGTCTACTATGTACGTCAACGAGGAATCCGTCCAATTCTGTTCCCCCAGCTAAGTGCAATTCCCATACCTGCTCAAGACGGAGCGTCTGAAGAAAGGCATCGACGCTAAAACCGTGGTTCTGGGCATCACACTCCAAATTGTAGAGATCTAGCAAGAGCCCGCAACCTGTTTGATTGGCCAGTGCATTGAGGAACGCGGCCTCAGAATAATCACCAGGATAGTCAGGTAGGAAGTGAACGACATTTTCCAGGAGAAAAGGAACAGGATAACGTTGTTGGATTGCTGCGACACGCTCACACAAAAGATCGAGCATCTCGTGCGTCTTGGGAACAGCAAGCATGGTGCCAAGATGGGTTCCATCGACAGTCGTGTAGGCCAGATGTTCGCTGTGCCACGCAATCGGCAGACGTTCAAAGAGCAGATCCAGCAAGCGAAGATACTGTTGAGAATACCCATCATGGGAAGCAATAGAGAGTCCAACGCCATGGAGGATCAGTTTGACATCCGCACTCATAGCCTTGAGATCGGCCAATGAGGAGGCATGGAGCGTGATCTCGCCAGATGGAGCAATTTCCGCAATGGCGTCCGGCGTCACCTCAATACACTCGACGAAAGGCAAAATGCGTTGTAAGTAGGCGGAGTCATGACCCTCGTAGGTGGTACAGAGAGCGAGGGGAGAGCGCGATGGCTCTCTCCCTCGCTCAGAGCAATAGGGTATCTGAGCATTCATCATCCGTCGCCCTTTATTCGGAAACTACTTTGGGAACAATCTGCACATCCTGTACACCGGGCAGGTTCGACAGCAGGGAACTAGGATCGGCACCAAAGAACTGAAAATCAATCCCAACCAGGCCGCAGGTTCGGCATCCTGAAAGAGCATCGAAGGTCAGGTTGGTAGATTGGCTGAAACTTCGAACGCAAATCCAAGGAAAGGTGTAGTAGCCATTCCCTTGCAACCTTTCCGCATATTTCATGCGGAAAGTGTAGCAGAGTGATGCTCTCTTCTCCAGGGCTTCACCAAAAAGTTTCATGAGCCAGTTTTACACCGTCTTTATTTGCATGTTTTGCCTCGGGCAAAACATGCAAAACGGGAGTGCAGAGGGTCGCCCTCTGCTAAAGTCTGCGCCTATTGCTCTGTCAAGCTTCCTGTGACGCGTCGCCTGCGGCGACGGGGAGGGGGAGGAAGGCTGGGACACAGCCCCAGACCCCAGTCAAGGGGTTGCACCCCTTGCATCCCCGCGCCCCAATCGAAGCGTGACAGAGCACTATGAAGGCGTCCTCACGGTGTGGGGAAAAGGCTAATCGAGACGAGAAACAAGCTGGAAAGGCAAACATAAGAGGCTCCCGTTGAACGGACAATGGACCAAGACCCCTGCTTCTCATGGCAAGTAGCACCCAGAAGCGATACTGCTCATGTGAAAGTGATGGCAAACAATCAAATGCCAGGTCGATGTAATAGCAGATACGGTGATATCAGATTGCACAAATCGGTTGCCGTTGGACTCAAAAAGCCCACTGTAGTTATCTGTTTCGATAATATTGTGAAGCAGTACACCGCTTTTGGTATCGACAAAGTAGCCTAATTTGTCATTGAAGAGATATAACATGTCGCCGTCAAAACCGGCATCCACGATATCATTAGGAAAGTCGAATGTTTGAATAATCCGTTCGCCGGTCTTCTCAATGACAAAGACTGAGCTATGAACGGCGCTTTCCCATAATCAGCCGCCACAACCACGGCAGTACTGGTATTCTCAGCCAATAACGTACCTCTGCCATTATCAACGATTATAGAATCACGCGACTCGGGCAGATGGAAGAGAGAGGGAGTACAATTGGGGGGAACTTGAACGCTCTCGAAAGGGACA
>DAOTTJ010000312.1:0-24354 GCA_034437695.1 Ktedonobacteraceae bacterium | reverse complement strand
TTCGATGCGCCCGACCCCAATATTTTCGCGGGCCGTCAGGTAGTAATTGACGTAATCCTGGAAGATAACCCCTATGCGTTTACGCAATTCCTCCAGACTATAGACCTGGATATTTTTGCCTCCGATCAATATCTCGCCCTCATCAGGCTCGTAAAGACGCGTCAGCAGCTTCACCAGCGTCGTCTTGCCCGCGCCATTGTGTCCAACCAGGGCAATCGCTTCACCAGCCCGAATGGTAAAACTCACCTGCTTGAGCGACGCCTCGGTCTCGGGGTTCTTGCCCGGATAGGTGAAGCTGACGTTGCGAAACTCGATATCGTCTCCCTGATCCTGCTCCGCTAGCTCAAATGGTTGAGGCTCCTCTGGCGAGCGTATCTGCGGTTGGTAGGCCAGAAACTCGAAGAGCATGTTGACGTAGAGCGCGTTCTCGTACGTACTGGAGATGCTGCCCAGGAGAGATTGAAAATTTTGCCCAACCTGCGTCGCCGTCTGTGTATATAGCGTCAGACCACCCAGGGTAATGCGGCCCGCGATCGCTTGCAGCGCGACGTAGATGTAGATGCCAATGTTGACGACCGTGCTGAGATTTGACCAGGCAAAGGTGATCATGTAGCGCTTCAACGCCAGTTTCTGGTCTTGCAGATACAGCTTCGTTGCGACAGTTTTAAAGCGCTCGATAAAAAAGTCGCTCAGATTGAACAGCTTGATCTCTTTATTATAGGTATCGGTTGTCATGAGCGTGACAAAATAGTTCATTAAGCGACGCTCAGGAGATTGATGGCGCATCAAGCGATAGCCCTTCCAGCCATAGCGGGTGCTAAAGATGAAAGCGGGTATCGGCACGATCAGCGAGATCACGGCCAGCCACCAGGCCAGGTGGAAAAGGACAAAGATCAGCGAAACCAGCGAGATCACGGTCTGGCCCAGCCCGAACGTCTGTGAAATCATGCTGGTCGGCTGATACGAAGATTGATTGGTGGCCTGGCGGATCTTATCGTAGGACTCCGGGTTTTCAAAGAAGGACAGGTCGAGCGTCCCCGACTTTTTGAGGATGTCCAGTTGAATACGATTGGAGACTAACTCCTGCAAGAGCTGCTGAATAATACCGGCAATGGCATTGAGTAGCCCAGAGGCCAACGTCACCCCCAGTTGTAAGCCAATCGGCCACCAGATAGGTGACGGGCTTTGTATGCGAATGGCCTCGACAACGCTGTCGACGACGAGCGCCGTAATCGAGATCTTGATCGCAGGGACTACTCCTTGCAAGACATTTAAAATTCCTAATACGAGCGTCATCAGGCGATGTGTCTCCCAGACCAGGCGCATCACACGCGGCAGACTGGCAAGTGCGCTCGGCACTTTTCTGAAACTAAACTTCTCTTCGTCTGGCCGTGGCTTTGGAGGGTCTGACGGGTCTTCTCTGCGATATCTCATGCTTGCCCTTTCGATACTTCTCTACACCTCAGCCGGGATTGGCAGGTCCGTCCTTGCTCAAGGGAAGGACCATGATCGGCAAGGTATCTGTCCTTTCACAAGCGTTCTCTACACCTGTATCTCCTGCTCTGACCTGGCCAGTACGACGGAAACGGTCATGCCGCTGTTGAGCGGGAGGGCGATTGAGCACAACGCTGGATCACTGCTCGCGCTCTGATTGTACGCCCGAATCCCGGCCATGCGCGGGTTCTCGACTTCGAGTACGCGTAGCCCTTCTCCTCCTCGGACGCAATTATCGGCGACTATGATGCTGCCCGGACGCGCAAGCTTGATCGCCCACGCGAGATACTGCGCGTAAGGCTCTTTGTCGGCATCGATAAAGATTAGGTCGAACGGCCCTTCCTCTGCCAGCAAAGGCAATGTCTCAAGCGCTGGACCGACGCGTACTTCGGCACGGTCGTCGACTTCGGCCTGGCGAAACGACTGACGCACGATCTCGGCATGAGTGGCGTCGATCTCAAGCGTAATCAGCCGCCCGTCGGCTGGCAAGGCCCGCGCCAGCCAGATGCCGCTATATCCAGCTAACGCACCGATCTCTAAAATCTTGCGAGCCTGACAGGCTAGCGCCAGAATCTGCAAGAGCTTGCCTTGCAGCGCGGAAATCTGAATCTCGGGCCAACCTTGCTCGCTAGCCCTGACCAGGGTTTGGCGCAGCGCCTCGTCCTCGACTACAAACAACTGGGTGATGGCCTGCTCGATTTCGCGTACGTTGACCAACGAGTCGTCCCGCGTTCCTCCTGTGCTCACCTGCTGACCAACGTCGCTCTGCGTGAGCAGTTGGCGGATCTCATTCTTGCTACGCTCAAGCACCCGACGCAGCGGCAGAAGACGCTGTTGGTCAGCATCTTGCGCCATAACACGCACCCCTTTTTCCACTGTGCGTTGCAGATCCTGGAGTTCTTCATAGACAAATTCGATTTCAAGCCGCGTGGCAGGCGGTGGCACGGGATGTCCATAACGCCCCCAGAATTCCTGGATAAAGTCCGCATGGGCCTGAAGTTCTGCCTCGCCAGTCTCAGTCAAGCGGTAGACACTTTTTTCATCCGCTCGCTCCGCCAGGATCAGCCCCTGATCTCCCAGCAGTTGTAAAGTTGGATAGACGGTTCCAGCGCTGGGCGCATAGCGACCATAGGTCTGCTCTTCCAACCATTTGATAATCTCGTAGCCGTGTTTGGGACCGTGATGCAGCGCGTCGAGCAGCAGATACCGCAACATACCACGCTCAACTCGCTCCCGGCGCGGCCCCCCACTCCGCGGCCCCTCTTCTTCATAACGCCAGGACGCGTGATGGCGAGGTCCATCCCCACGATCTCCACGTCCCCGACGCTCCGGTCCTCTCCCCTCTTCGTGGCGATGATCTTCCCCATGCTCTCCACGCTTTCCGCGCTCTGGCATCTCTAATTCGTTGTGATAATGATGGTTCTCTCTCATGAGTACCTTTTCCTTTCTTTTCTGAAAAAGTACTATCTTTTTCTTTTATAAAGATACATCTTTTTATTCGGTTTGTCAAGTGCTTGACTAGAGAACCAGCTTCATCCTCTCCTTTCCTCTCAGGGCTGCTACAAAGTCGGGAATAACAACGACAAAGTGAGGGTGCAGAGAGCGCAATCCCTACTTTTCCTCTTCCAATCTACCTGAAGAAACGTGTACAGTGTAACAAGACTCAGCTACTATCTTTTTATAAACAAACGTTAAGGGAGAAAACCATGCCAATTGAGATCCGCGTGGGACCGCCGACGCTCACTATCAGTCAGGGACGCACCTTTATGGTCACGACGCCCGCTGGCGAGATTCTTTCGCATACAGACCAGGGTATCTACGCCCTCGATACGCGCTTTATCAATCTGTACCGTCTCTATATCAATCGCGAACCGCTTACGCTGGTTAATTCTAGTCAGATTAGCTTTTATGCCTCGCGTACTCATCTAACCAATCCACTGCTCATCACGGCGGCGGGTACGATCGATGCCCAGACTATTCGTCTGACCCTCAATCGTACGGTGAGCGAAGGCATTCACGAAGACCTCGATATTGCTAATTATAGCGGCAAGGCCGTGCAGATCCTCCTGGAGATTGCTCTACGCTCAGATTTTGCCGATCTTTTCGAGGTCAAATCACAACATATTATTCTACGCGGACAAGAGCGCACCGAGTGGGATCAGATCAACCGCCAACTACGCACTTCTTATGACAATCAGGATTTCCATCGCGCCGTCTCTTATCGTATCATAACAGATCGATCCGTTGGCTACGCCAATGGCCGTATCCTCTTCGATATCACGCTGGCCGCAAACGAGCACTGGCATACCTGCTGTGAGTACGTGCTGGAGCACGGGCAAGAGAGTAAAAAGACGGGAGAAGTGGCCCATCAGCAGGAACCGATGCAGCCGACAAATACGCTAGAAACTACCCCCGTCCAAGACCAGGAGCCGCACAGCGATTTCGCTGAGCGTCAGGCCAGGTGGCAGGCCAGTTGTACCTCTCTTACCAGTTCAAACCAACCCCTGGTCCAGATGTATCGCCAGGCGATCGAGGATATGGGGGCATTACGTATTTATGATATGGATGTTTCCGACGACGCCTGGATCGCGGCAGCAGGCGTCCCCTGGTTCGTCACGCTCTTTGGACGCGATAGTCTGACTGTCTCTTTTCAGAATATGGCAGTATCCGCTGGCTTTGCACGCGGTGCGCTCAAGCGTCTGGCCGAATACCAGGCGACCGAACGCGACGATTGGCGCGAGGCACAGCCGGGAAAGATTATGCACGAGATTCGTTTTGGCGAGTTGGCTCACTTTCACCAGGCACCCTTCACTCCTTTCTACGGCACCGCCGATGCAACTATCCTCTATCTGATCGTCCTGTCAGAGGCGTATCGCTGGACCGGCGACCTCTCTCTGTTGCAGGACTATCGCACGGCAGCTGAGAATTGTTTGCAATGGATCGATCAGTATGGCGACCTCGATGCCGATGGCCTTCAGGAGTATCAAAGTTTTTCGGACTATCACTACGAGAATGTGGGATGGAAGGATTCAGGGGACGCTGTCGTCTATGCCGATGGCACACAGGTGAAACAGCCTAAGGGTCTCTGCGAGCTTCAAGGCTATGTCTACGACGCGAAAGTTCGCATGGCTGAAGTTTTTGCCGCACTGGGCGACGCGGCGCGTGCGCAAGAACTGAGTCAGCAGGCTACTCTGTTAAAGCAGCGCTTTAATGAACGCTTCTGGGTAGAGGCCGAGGGGTGCTACGCGTATGGCCTGGACCCCACGAAACAACAGATCACTGCGATTGCTTCTAATCCCGGCCACTGTCTGTGGAGTGGCATCGCGGAGCCGGATAGAGCGGCCCGCACGGCAAAACGTTTGCTCCAGGAGGATATGTGGAGCGGCTGGGGCATTCGCACACTCTCCAGCATCAATCCCGCCTATAATCCCTTTGCCTATCAACGCGGCTCTATCTGGCCACAGGATAACGGTATCATCGCCGCTGGCTTTAAGCGCTACGGTCTGGACGCTGAGGCCAATCAGGTAATCCGCGGCATCTTTGACGCGATTGAACGCTTCGACGCCTATCGTCCGCCAGAGGTCTTCGCAGGCGTCCAACGCGAAGGCGACCGCGATTTCCCAATGCTCTATCCAGGCGGCGCGAATATCCCGCAGGCCTGGGCGACTGGCAGCATTTTCCATATGCTGCGTACCATCCTGGGTCTGCGAGCCGATGCTCCCCACAATACCCTCTACGTCCGACCAACGCTGCCCGACTGGCTGCCAGACCTGGAACTGGGTCAATTGCGCGTCGGTGCGTATACGCTCACTTTGCGCTTCTGGCGCGAAGGACAAACTTCACGCTGGGAACTCAAACAGATCCAAGCCGATGAGGGGTCGACTCAGCTTGATCTCTTCAAAGTACTTGACGATCCCGAGATCGGGTAACCATTCTATATTGCTAGCTAACCAGACGAAGCAGGGGACGGTTTCGACCGTCCCTATTTATGCTACAATGGATGAGCCATCTAACGTTTATCTGTACCTCGAAGGGAGTTTGACTATCGTATCGCTACTGAACAACTGGCACAGCTTCTACTCGATTATTGGCTCAGCTGCCGGTGCGCTGACTGGCTTGATGTTTGTGGTGATCACTCTGATTGCGGGGGACCGCTCGCAAAGGACACGGACTGAGAGTGGCTCAATCGCTGCTTTTGGCACGCCTACTGTCGTGCATTTCTGCGCCTCACTCCTGGTGGCCGCAACGCTCAGCGCACCCTGGCAGGCCCTCTGGCATGCCAGTCTCCTCCTGGGTCTCTCAGGTCTCGGAGGAGTCGCCTACATCATCGTCGTCATACAGCGCACCCGCCAGCAGACGAAATATCAACCAGTGATGGAAGACTGGCTATGGCACACGATATTTCCACTCCTCGCCTACCTGGCGCTCATCACTGCGGCGATTATGCTCCCCGATAATCCTGTTCCAGCACTCTTCATCATCGGCTCTGCCACCGTTCTCTTCCTGTTCATCGGCATTCACAATGCCTGGGATACCGTGACGTATCTGACTATCGAGCGCATCCACCAGGAGAACGAGGGCCAGATGAGTGAACATGATGAAGCATAACACACGCCAACACACGAAGAACCCGCTCGTGTGATACAGTGATGACGAACATTGTATTCCATCCAACTCGCGTGATCTAAAGAGGAGAACAACCATGTCCCGGATCGCTATCGTCGGCGCAGGCATTGCAGGACTCAATGCAGCTCTCACTTTGCAGGACGCCGGTCTTTCATGCAGCATCTATGAAGCGTCTGACCGCGTCGGCGGTCGCATGCATTCGGATGCTCTGACCTGGGATGACGGTCTGGTCAGCGAGTGGTGCGGCGAATTTATCGACGGCGACCACGCAACTATCCACCAGCTCATCAAGCGCTTTGGCCTTGCAACGCTCGACCTGGGTCGCCAAAGAACAGGTCTGGCACAGCGCATTATGTATTTCGGCCAGCGCTTTTACAACGCGGAAGAGCTGGCCGAGGCGTTCCAGGCACTCGCTCAGCTTTTGCAGCAGCAGGTCGAGGCGGCAGGTTTCCCCACAACCTATACACGCTTCACTCAGGAGGGGGTCAGACTTGATCAGCTAAGCGTCTATGCCTGGATCGAGCACTATATAAAGGGTGGACACACCACGCCGCTGGGTCGTCTGCTGGATAATGCCTGTAGTGGCTTCTATGGTCTGAAAACCGACGAGCAGAGCGCTCTCAACCTGGTCTATATGTTTGGCAAACCATCTACCACCAAAAGTCCAACCAGTGCCAATCCATTGCAAGGCAGTTGCAAAATCATGGGCGGGAATGAGCAACTTCCGCAGGCGATTGCACGCACGCTGCCCGCAGGTAGTATCCACTTGCTCCATCAACTGGTGGCGATCGAACGTCAGAACGACGCCTCGCTCACCCTGACGTTCGCAACTGCTGGCGATACTCTCAACGTGTCCTGCGACCACGCGATCCTCACCCTCCCGTTCAGCACGCTCCGCCACGTCGATTACCACCACGCCGGCTTCGATGAACTCAAGCAGGTTGCCATCGCAGAGCTTGGCTATGGCACGGTCTCCAAACTCTTCCTCCAATTCGATACACCATACTGGTACGAGAAGGGTCCCTGGCCCCAGCTACACAACGGCTTTATCATCACCGATCTGGATATTCAGACCCTCTGGGACGCCACCAGCGGACATAGCAGTCCCAGCAGCCTGCTCGTCGACTACACGAGTGGACGGTCAGGAGCCGCGTACACTCCCGAGACCGCCTATACCACGACTGCTAACTCCACGCACATCCAGGACTATGCCCGGCACTGTCTACAACAATTGGAGCACATCTTCCCCGGCATCAGCTCCCACTATACCGGCAAAGCGGCGCTGAGCTACCCCACTGGCGACCCCTATCTGCTAGGCAGCTACTCCTGCTGGCGCGTCGGACAGTATACGCGCTTCAGCGGATACGAGGGCGTGCGCCAGGGACCTGTCCATTTCGCAGGCGAGCATTGCTCGGTCGAGTTCCAGGGCTTTATGGAAGGCGCAGCCAGCGAGGGCGCACGCGCCGCCCAGGAAATCGCCCAGGATCTCGGCCAGCACAACCCTTAATTCTGCAACCATCGCGGCAGCTCGGTCTGAAAGATTTGAAACGCGTCGTCCTGGGGCTGATACGCAAAGACCTCGCGCGTGCTGGTAATATCAAGACGCTTAAAACGGTTGTCCGACAGCCCATGAACCACAGCAAAGGAAACATCGGGCGTTTCAATACAACGCACGAGCAAACGATTTAAATCTCTTGCGCTCACATATGCACTCAGATAGCGCGGATTCGGCTCCAGGAGCAGCGGATTGGTAGGATCTGTTTTGCCATTATAGACCCCGATACGCACCGCAATACTTGAAAGTCCTTCAGCAGAAGCAAAATATGACGCAACCGCCTCCCCAAAGCATTTGGACACTCCGTACATGTTGAGCGGTCGCAAGGGTGCTTCGGGATGAAGCTGGACATCGGCAGGATAAGCGGAGAAGACCTGCACGCTGCTGGCAAAGATCACCCGTTGGCAGCCTTGATCCTTCGCTGCACGAAAGATGTTATACGTCCCCTGAATATTATTGGAAAGCAGTGAACCATAAAAATCGGCATGCGGACTGGGGTCTGCCGCAAGATGGAGAACGATATCAATATCCCGACAAGCATGCTGACAGGCTTCGGGATCGGCAATATCAAAGGCAACCACCTCGTGCTCGCCAGCATCCTCCTGGTCAACAACCGTAGGACGGATATCCGCCAAGCGGAATGTGTAGTGTTCAGCAGCAAAACGGAAGAAAGCGGAGCCAATCCCTCCCGCCGCACCGGTCAATAAGATACTTTTTTTCGCAGATAGTCGTTGTTCGGTCATTTCGCTACAATCCTTTCATGGAAAAAAAGAGATGTTTGGTCTGAAAGGATTTTTGTTCCCAGGCCAGACCGCGTCAGGCAGCACTTGAACAGACAGACCTGAGCAAAAAGGGGCGGAAATTGTCTGGCCATCTGTCTACCCACTTGCATCAACGAACCAGCTCACTTGAGACTAACACACGACGCAGGAAGATCTGGAGCCGGGTCCTTGCACATTTGACTCGGAGGAGTAGCTAACCTCACACATACTTCTCAAGCCAGCGAAAAAGACGGCGATCGGCGTCGATGATATGCTCCCACTCGCCCAGTCCATGCCCTTCGCGTGGATAGATGACCATCTCGACTGGCACGTTGCGCTCGCGCAGTGCGCGGTAGAATGCATAGGCCTGGGCCACTGGTACGGCAGCATCTTGCTCGCCGTGCAGAATCAGCGTCGGCGTCTGCACCTTGTTGGCAAAGGTCATTGGCGAGTGCCTGGCATAGACTTCAGGCTGTTCGAGCGGGTCAACACCCAGTTGAAGGACATCCGCATCGGGAATGCTGGTCTGGGCGTGCATATTGAGCCAATCCGCGATGCCTGCCCCCATCATGGCCGCCTTGAAACGCGTCGTCTGGGTCACCGCCCAGGCACTGAGAAAACCACCGTTGCTCCAGCCACCTATAGCAAGGCGCTCGCCGTCGATCAATCCGCGAGCGAGCAGATAATCGACGCCCGCCAGGATATCTTGCAGGTCTTTGCCACCAACATCTCCCATCACTGCGTCAGCAAATGCTGCGCCGTTGCCCCAACTCCCTCGATAATTGACTTCCAGGACCGCATACCCCTCCGATGCAAGGATCTGCTTGTAGTAAACATCCGAGTTTTCACACGACGCGCCCGAGGGTCCACCGTGTACGTTAACATATAACGGCGGGGGAGCACCTGCGGAGACGACCGGCGAAGTAAAGAGTGCATAGACAGGGTGACCGTCTGCGCTGGGATAACAGATCTGCTGGCTCGGGGTCCACAGCCACGTCTCCTCGGCAAGCCGGTTAAGCCGTGTGATACGCCGCCAGACGATGCTCGTGCTACCTTCCTCGTCGACCAGGTCTCCCATATACACCTCGGTCGGTTGCTGTGAAGTAGAATGGACGGTCGCAAAGGAGCGCAGGTCGGGTGTCGGCGAGAGCGTGGGCTGATCTCCGCGCATGGTGAAGGTGCGATCGAGGATGGTCGTCGTTCCATCGGTGACATCGAGAATGCCCGTCTGGTGGCTCACACCATCGACTGCGGTGTAGAGAAGCCTGCACCCATCGGGAAACCAAGCACACCAGGTCGGACTACACGCAATGCCAGGGGTCAGGATACGCGACTGACCTTCGGCTAAGAAAAGCAGAGAGATCTCTCCTGCTCCACGTCCTGGGTCACTCCATTTGCCAGAGATATAGGCGATCTGCTGACCATTCGGCGACCACGCCAGTGCGCGAGCCTGCATGCTCACTGGGGCAAACCTCGTCAACTGGTCGATCGCTCCTCCCTCAGAAGCAATGACTCCGATCTGACCATGATACCAGCCAGTCTCGTCAGACCGCGTCGAGAAATACAGGGCAAATTGCTGACCATCCGGCGACCACGCATACTCCCAAATGGTGACGCCAGCCGGCGTTACCGCGACCGGCAGTTCATCATCAGCACACACGGTCCACAGACGATAATGACGCTCATGAGCAGCGGGAAAGACCATTGGATCAACGCCCGACTCTTCGCCGTCGAGCGCAAGAAACGCGATCTTGCTGCCATCCGGCGACCAGGCAAGGGTGCTCACCCCCGATGGCAATGTACAGACCTGACGAACGCTGCGATCTCGGGTCTCAAGCAGATGGAGCTGGAACGGCTCTTTTTCGCTCCCAACCCTCGAGATGAACGCCAGCTTTGTACCATCAGGCGACCAGCGTGGGCAGAGATTGTTGGTCTTTCCATGAGTCAGCGGCGCAGCCTGATTCCCAAAGGCATCCGCCATCCAAACGCGCGTTCGCCCTGCATTTTGCCCCGGAATATATTCTCGTACCTCAAATGCGAGAGACGCGCCATCAGCGGAAAGATGCACCTCGCCAAATAAACGCAGATCGCTCAATGCCTCTCCGGTGATGGGAATACGCGGTAACTGTTCTGGTATCATCGTGTCTTTCTCACTCTTCTCTCATAGAGAAAAACGCTCTCCAGACGCTCGCTCTGGCAAACAAACGTATGGAAAAGCCATGTATATTTTTCAGGCGTTGTCATCCCTTATAGGCAAAGTATACCACGCCGCGCAAGAAACCACCTTTCGGCTCGGACAGAAGTAGGGGTATAGGGACAGCCCTTCGCGCAGACTTAGCGCGATGGTTATGCAGGTGTCCCCCATAGGCGCGGCATTCGGCGGGAGTGCAGAGGGCGGCAGCCCTTTGCCGGGGCTTGGGGTGTCCCCAACAAACTTTTTCTTCTGTTTTGCATGTTTTGCCGGAGGCAAAACATGCAAAACAGAAGAGCAGAGAACACCTCTCTGCTAACTTCATGCTTATGGGTGGGGAAGAAAAAACTTTTAAGAAACCCTGAACTTCTGGTATGCTTTACTTGACAATTGGGGGGACTTTTCGTTATATTTGTAATGAGCATTTCGATATTGATTTCGAAAATTATCGGAAAAGAGCAGGTTGCATTGTTGCCCTGTTTTCGCTCGACTCTTATGCGTTGCACGCTTTCTCAGCAAGCACAAGACAAGGAGCGTCACTCCTTCAGTGCAGGAAGGATCTCTTCATGTACCACTACTTTTTGTTGCCTCGCCTCGTTCATAAACCCTCCCTTTCTCTGGTATTACCATGCTTTTTTTCGATACTTTTCGAAAAAATAATCGCTCCATTTCCGGCTCTCCTTGAGAAAGCAGGACCAGGCGTTGCTCCCCTTTTCCTCCCTTTGCAACAGTGAGTGACAAGGTCTGCTTGCAAGACAGGTGCTCGTTTTTCTTCGTTACCTGCCCTCCACGAAAGTCTCAGGGAGGCTTTCGTACAAACTGATGAATGGATGTCCTAAAGAGAGGAGAGCAGCCCTTTCAGAGAAAGGAAGCCAGCTTACGCTGGTTACGAACTTGCGCGTTCCTACTCACCGCTGCTTGCAGTGCAAACGAAACGCTCAGTTTCGTCACGCTCTCTTCTGTCAGAATCCTGGCATAAACGCCAGGAAGGAGACGTTATGATTGCCAAAACGCCCGGCGCTACGTTGCGCCGGAAGCCCCTTCAAAGGATGATCGGCCTGACTATGCTTCTCTGTTGCATAGTCGGACTTCTCGCCGCTTCTCCCTTCTTTACACGCTCCCTGGTTGCTCATGCAGCAGGTAACGTGCAAATCAACGCTGGTGGTGCCGCTGCCACCCCCTTCGTCGCCGATACCGACTTTACCGGCGGCACAACTGCAAGCACGACGACGGCGGTTACGACCACTGGCGTGACTAATCCTGCCCCGCAGGCGGTCTACCAGAGCAATCGCTACGGAAACTCTACCTATACGATCCCCGGTCTGACTGCTGGCAGTTCCTATACTGTGCGCCTGCACTTCGCCGAACTGTACTGGAACGCTGCTGGCCAGCGTACCTTTAACGTCAGCATCAACAGTACACAGGTCTTAACCAACTTCGACATCTTTGCCACGGCTGGTGGACAGTACAAAGCTGTCGTCGAGCAGTTCACCGCGACGGCCAGTACTGGTGGTAGCATCACTATCCAGTTTACTACCGTCAAAGACAACGCTCAGGTCAACGGCATCGAGGTTCTGAGTGCCAGCACTCCTACGCCAACACCTACCGCCACCTCCACTTCGGGAGCCGGCAGTGTGCAGATCAACGCTGGCGGCCCAGCAGCTTCACCCTTCATCGCCGATACTGACTTTACCGGCGGCACTACCACCACTACCGCAGCGACGATTACGACCACCGGGGTGACCAATCCTGCCCCGCAGGCGGTCTACCAGAGCAATCGCTACGGGAACTCTACCTATACGATCCCCGGTCTGACTGCCGGCAGTTCCTATACGGTACGCCTGCACTTCGCCGAAACCTACTGGACCGCGGCTGGCCAACGTACCTTTAATGTCAGCATCAACAGCACACAGGTCTTAACCAACTTCGACATCTTCGCCACGGCTGGCGCAGGAAACAAAGCTGTCGTCGAGCAGTTCACTGCAACGGCCAGTGCCGGCGGTAGCATCACTATTCAGTTTACTACGGTCAAAGACAATGCGCAGATCAACGGTATCGAGGTTCTGGGTTCCGGCTCATCCACGCCTACTCCTACTCCTACTCCTACATCTTCGGTCCCTACTCCTACTCCTACATCTTCGGTCCCTACTCCTACTCCTACTCCTACATCGGGGACTCCTAACTTTGGCCCCAATACCTACATCTTCACACCAAGCACACCGCTGAGCCAGATCCAGTCAACGGTCAACACGGTGGCAAACCAGCAGGTCACAAACCAGTTCGGCACGCAGCGCTATGCACTGCTGTTCGAGCCTGGCACCTATGGAAGCAGTAGCGCCCCGCTGAACTTCCAGCTTGGGTACTACACTAGCGTAGCTGGCCTCGGTCTCCATCCGACCGATGTGGTCATCTACGGCTCTATCGATGTCTACAATCAGTGCGACGGCAGTAACGTCTGTAACGCGACGACAAACTTCTGGCGCTCAGTGTCAAATCTGACCATCAATGTGACCAACTCGAACGCTGGTTGTTACAATAATGAGTTCTGGGCAGTCTCACAGGCCGCACCTCTGCGCCGCGTAGAGATCAACGGCTCGGTCACACTTCAGGACTATTGCACCAACCCGAACTATGCAAGCGGCGGTTTCATCGCCGATTCGAAAATCACTGGCAGCAATATCATCAGCGGCTCACAACAGCAGTTCGTTGTCAGGAATAGCCAGATCACTGGCTGGAGCAATGGCGTCTGGAACCAGGTCTTCTCCGGCGTCACAGGTGCACCCGCACAGTGCTTCCCCGCTGCATCTTCGTGTGGTGGTCCCTACACCACGCTGGCAACCAGCCCGGTAACACGCGAGGCTCCATTCCTGTACACTGATGCCAGTGGCAACAATAACGTCTTCGTCCCATCGGTTCAGTCAAATACCTCAGGCACGTCTTGGGCAAGTGGCTCAACCCCTGGTACCTCTCTCTCACTGAGCACGTTCTACATCTCACAGCCAAGCGACAGCGCAGCGACTATCAATAGCCAGTTAAGTCTTGGCAAAAACCTTATCCTGACTCCTGGCATCTATAACCTGAGCCAGACCCTCAACATCACAAACGCCAATACAGTGGTCATCGGTCTCGGTTTCGCAACCCTGATCCCACAAAATGGCGTCGTGACTATGCAGGTCGGCAACGTAGCAGGGGTCATGATCTCCGGGCTGATCTTTGACGCTGGTGCCACAAATTCACCGGTCTTGCTCCAGGTCGGCAGCAGTGTCACGCATACTAGCTATGCCTCTAACCCCCCAACCATCCAGGATGTCTTCTTCCGCATCGGTGGCGCAGAAGCAGGCAAGGCAACCACCAGCCTGGTCGTCGATAGCGACAATGTCATTCTCGATGACATCTGGGCCTGGCGTGCCGACCACGGAGCCGGTGTGGGTTGGACCGTCAATACTGCCAATACCGGTCTGATTGTCAATGGCAACAATGTGATTGCCTACGGTCTGGCCGTCGAACACTATCAGCAATACGAGGTGATCTGGAACGGCAATGGCGGCGTCGATATCTTCTTCCAGAATGAGATGCCCTACGATCCGCCAAGTCAGGCAGCATGGATGGAGGCAGCCGGCGTAAATGGCTGGGCAGCCTTCAAGGTCGCCAACGGTGTCACCAGTTTCAGTGGGTACGGTATGGGTAGCTACAGCTACTTCAACCAGGGCGTGAACATCTTCGCAGCCAATGCGTTTGAAGTTCCCACCACCCTCCCGGCTGGCAGCTTCCACGATCTGCTGACCATCTTCCTCTCCACATCCGGTTCCGGTGGCATCACGAATGTGATTAACAACGTAGGCGGATCGTCGACCGCCGCCAACCCGGATGTCGCGGTCACTGTCACAAGTTATCCGTAACAGCTCGTCGCTTCACTGATGACTCGCCATCACGCTCTGTCTGGAGGGACAAGGCCTGGTGGCGAGTTATGCTTTTCCCATATGCTCGACTGCCTGACCAATGGTGTATACCTGACTCTCCATCGCGGCTATACTGGTCAACACAGCGCTGGTTCGCTCCTGCTCAGCACGCACAAAACGCGTGTAGGGAGCAATTGCGTCCTGGACGCGTGAGGTCGATCCCTGAAGCTCTTTGCGAAACTGCTCTGACATAGCCTGATGCAAACGCCCACGCAATTCGTCCATCTTGAGATTAAAATCGCGCTTGGCACGCTTACGCCTGGCGGGAAGAATATAGAAACCCACCCCCAATAACACAATACCAGTCAGGATACCAGTGATATCGAGCGCGGCTACGGTGGTCGCCGCGACGATCGCAGCACCCAAACCAATACCGCCCGCACTGACCAGACCAGCCTGCAAAACCGATGACCTTAGATCCTGCGATAGCTCTGCGGCCTCGGCATCACGGTCGTAGGTATTCAGAATAGTACCGGCGGTCCGCGCTACCTCCTGGAGCAATGTACGTCGGTTGTAGTCGAAGCGCTGACCCACCGAGCCAATCATCTGACTCTCGCGCCGCGCACTAACCTCCCGCCTCCGATCCAGGTATTCCATAATATCGTGCCAAAAACGCTGCTCCTGCTCCACCATCCAGTCGATCAATTGCTGCACTGTGCTGTCAATGCGCTTCTCGCTATCACCAACTACCTTTTCCTGAAACTCATTTTTGACCCTCTCGGGATTCATTAGATCAAAGACCCTCCCCAGACGGATGGTGTCGTCAAAGAAATGATCACCACGCTCACGCATCTCCAGGATGATGTTTTCGATCTCTCCTAGACGATGAGTAAAGTTCAGCTCCATGTCCTCTTTATAGAGCTTCTGCTGCTGCTCGATCGTGTTGATCGTCCGCGCATCCTCTTCCAATACACTCACTCGCTGCTCTACCACAAGGCGCGTCTCCACCAGCAAACGCTGCATCACACCCAGGGGAGTACTCAGCTTGAGTCGCAGACGCTCAATCTCGTCCAACGTCTCAAATAGGTAGTGCTCAAAGACCCCAAAGCCGCTCTCTTCCCACAGTTTCGCGGACTCCACTCCCACTCCCACTCCTTCCCCCTGCTGCGCCTGGCGAGCCTTGTACGCCGAAATAGGAAAGATCTCTGGCTTAAAACCTAGGAGATTCTGGCAGTTGCTCGCAACAAAGCTCAATATCTCCTGCAACTCTTCCGGGGTACGCACAAGGTCGATCTTGTTTACTACTACCACAACCTTCTTCCCCCACTTCCTCATACGCTCAAGAAAAGCCCGCTCACTCTCGGTAAAGGGACGGTCAGCGGACGCGATGAAAAGCACAAGATCGCTGCGCGGGATGAAATCTTCGGTGATCCGCTCGTGCTCACGCAGGACAGCATTCACCCCCGGCGTATCAACTATCGTGATATCCCGCAAAAAGTCCGCCGGATAACGAACATCCGTACCTCCCTGCACATTCACCTGCTGACTGCTCTCACGACCATAACGCACCATCGTTATCGCATGCGTGGTCGGCACTACACCCTCTTTCAACACAGGCGCACGTAACAAAACATTGATAGTCGCCGATTTACCCGCGTTAAATTCACCGACAATCACTACTAAGAATAACTCATCCAGCGCGATCATAACTTGACGCAAGGTTACAACATGCGCTGGATCGATCTCGGCAAACTGGACCAGACTCGCCTGTAGTTCATTGACTAGCCCTCGCTCCTGTTGCAGGATAAGACGCTGCCTCTCCTGCAAAACATTCCCGGTTGTCATAGCCATATGTTTATTCTCTCTACTTTATAAAAAAGCATCTCTAACTGCTCACTTCTTATAATACAACTTATAAGCCAACTATTTACACGTTTTTGGAGCAATAAACGGAGACAACTATCTCGCCAATCACAATAAATTGTATTTAAATATGTATATTAATCGGTGTTGACAGTATGGATAGAACATGTGCATACTTATATGTAGCAACACCTATGTTCTGTCTTTATAGCTACGACATGAGGTACAATGTGACGCCAGGATACTATACGGGGATACAGATCGCTCACTATAAGTTGAGGCGTTTGCTGGGAACCGGAAGCTTCGGTGAAGTGTATGAGGCGCGGGATCTTCACTCTGACAAAAAGGTTGCTGTCAAGCTTTTGCTGAATAGAGATGTCGATCGAACGGAGCTTCTGAGCTTCTGGCGGGAGGCTCAAACGCTTGCTAGCTTAGAGGGACATCCAAACATCATACGAGTACTCGACTTTAAACTTGAGGAAGAGCTACCCTATATGATCATGGAATTTGCGCCCGGTGGTTCATTGCTTGATCGTCATCCTCTTCCCCTAAAAAAGGTGGTCTCCTACGTCAGGCAGGTGGCCGCCGCCTTGCAATTTGCCCACAATGCAAACATCGTGCATCACGATGTGAAACCAGCCAATCTGCTGATTGGCCCAAAGGGGCAGATCCTGCTGAGCGATTTTGGCGTTGCAGAAGCGAATCATTCAACTCGCCGGGCCAGGAGCGAGATGCATCAAGATGGCAGTCCCGCGTATATGCCTCCCGAGAAAATTACTCAAGGCTTCTCGCGTAGAGCCGGAGATCAATACTCGCTGGCCGTGATGGTCTATCAATGGTTGACCGGTCGCTTGCCCTTTCAAACCATGCGCGATGTAATCCTAACCCAGCCACCCTCCCTGCGCTCGTTTGCAAACGTTCCGCCAGCAGTCGCAGATGTGGTGGCACGCGGTATGGCTAAAAACCCCGATCAGCGCTATCCCACTGTCAAGGACTTTGCCCTGGCACTGGAAAAGGCGGCGGCGGGCAAGGTCGGCAATCCAGCCCAGGATACCGCTCTGATCCTCGCATGGAGCACCGTTCTGACAGCGATCTCCTTGCTCTTAGGCAATCTGGGAAAAACGGCTCTCCAGATGGATGGCGGACCCGGCCACGCGACGATCATCGGACCAAATGGCATCTCTATCGTTCTGCTCTTCTTCGGCGTCCTTCCTCTCGCTCCTCAGTTGGCAGGGAAGACGCTTGGCATGTGGCGCGGCGCGATAGTCGCCCTGCTCTATCTCCTGGCGATAAACGTGGCAAGCCACCTGGCATTACCTGCGTTGATTCCTACGTCAACTATGGAACACGATATCCTGATTTTATCGCCTATGATCCCGCTAGCGTTTGCGACAGGATTCCTCTATACTTCTATTCGCAAGAACCAGACAAAACTTGGATGTGGCTATGCCGGCTTTATCTCTTTTGTCGCCGCGGCGGTCTTCTGGTACCTGGTCAACCTGCTCAGCAATGGTCTGGCAACGGCAGGAACAGCGCTTGGCTTTGCGCTTGGCTTTGCTATTCCTATCGGTCTGCTAGGCGGCATCCTCGATATCATCCTCTTTAATGCCATCCTGGTGAAAAAAAATGGCAAGGTTTTCTATCCCGCCAAGCTTACGGCGGTTGGCGGCATCTGCCTTATCTTTCTAGTCCTGATAGCTGGGGGCTATCTCTTTTTCTCGCGCTCTACCTTTAGCGCGACCGGTTATGAGACATCCAATCTTCAGACCCTTGCTTCTGGCAACGCTCTCACAAGCTATTGGGGCAGTGATGGCAGCGAGCATATAAACTATATCAGCAACAACGGACATATCCACGAGCTTTTCGGTCACCCAGGAGCAACCTGGGGCAACAACGATCTGACATCTTTGAGCAAGGGAACTCCCGCACAGGTCGGCAGCGCACTCGCCGGGTACTGGGGGAGCGATAAGAGTGAACACGTCGCTTTCATCGCGACGAACGGACACGTTCAGGAACTCTCTTATCGCCCTGGCAAAAGCTGGATCAACAACGATCTCACTGCCCTGAGTAGAGGCATCACTCCCGCTTCTGGGAGTACACTCTCCAATTATCAGGGAGCAGACCAGAGCGCACACGTGAACTTCATCGGCTCCGATAGACATGTCCACGAACTCTACTGGCTCAACGGCTGGAGCGACAACGATCTCACTTCCTTGAGCAAAGGAGTCGCTCCCGCCCCCAGGAGTGCGCTCTCCGCCTATCTCGGCAGCGATAGTAGCATCCACGTGAACTTCATCGGCTCCGATGGCCATGTCCACGAACTCTACTGGCTCAACGGCTGGAGCGACAATGACCTCACCGCCCTGAGTGGCGGCGCTGCCCCGACCTCCGCGAGTATGCTCTCTGGCTACTGGGGCAGTGACAGCAGCGTCCACGTCAATTTCATCAGCGACGATGGCCAGCTTCACGAACTTTCCATCCTCTCAGCAGGAAACTGGAGCGATAAGGATCTCACCTCCTTGAGCAAAGGCACCGCTCCTGCCACCGCAAGCTCACTGACCGGCCACTGGAGCGACGACGGCAACGAATATGTCAGCTACATCGGCACCGATAGCTCTATCTACGCTATCTACACATAAGATAGGCTAAACAAGGGGTCGACGCGACAGCATCCGGCAAAGAAGGTCAACATAATCTCAAACCCCAAAAAGTCTTGACAAAGGACGAATGTTCTAGTATATTATACCATATGGTTGAACGAAATACGTATCTCGATGGCATCTTTGGTTCACTAGCCGACCCGATCCGCCGGGATATACTGCGTCGATTGGTCGACGCACAGTATACCGTGAGCCAGATCGCTCAGGACTACCAGATATCCTTTGCGGCTGTAGCCAAGCACCTCAACGTGCTGGAAAAAGCGCACTTAGTTGTGAAACACCGCAGAGGAAAAGAACAGGTCGTGAGTATTGCGCCCCAGGCGCTCAAGGACGCCAGTCATTACCTGGCACAGTACGAGGCTTTGTGGAACTACCGTTTTGAAGCATTAGACAAGGTATTAAAGGAGAACGAATGAAGAAGGCAACCGTTACCGCCAGACCGGGAGAACAGAACATCATTATTGAACGCTTATTCGATGCGCCAAGCGACAAAGTGTTTGCGGCGCTGACCCAGAAAGATAAGCTCGAACAGTGGTGGATTGGCCCTGGCTACAGTATGCATGTAGAACATTTAGATGTGCGCGATGGTGGCTCATGGAAGTTTGTGCAAACAAATAAAGAAGGCCACACATTTAGTTTCCACGGCGTCTTCCACTACATCTCGCCCTCTTGCATCATTCAGACTACCGAGTTTGACGGTCTTCCCGAATCTGGACACGTTGGACTCGAAAAGATGGAACTGTTCGATCTCGGCAACGGCACAACCAGAATGGTCTCAACCGGCACATTTATGAACGTCACCGACCGCGACGGTATGGTGCAGAGTGGGATGGAAGAGGGCATGCAACAAACATACGCCCGCCTGGACGAAGTACTACAGGAAATGCCATAGTAGCAAAGCATCATCTCTCAGAGAGCCAATGTGCAAGACTCTACCTATCCAACACATTGGCTCTGCTGGTTCGGTTAGGGGTGAAGGCGGTCGCGCTTGATGGCTGGACAGTAACATACTTCACGCTGCTGGCACTTTTAAAAAGACACAGACCTGAGGAAAGAATGCCTATGAACAATCTGCCGAGAAAACGATAGCACAGATTGAATTTATTACAGTCGAACGCCCCAGATAGATGCGAGCCGCACGCGCTGTAGTATTGGAAATTGTTATGCGCTATCTGGAAGCACAAAGCAATCTGGCGCAAATTGCCGATGCCGTCTTAAAACTTCCTGAACTGATGCCACCCGAAACCACACTTCCCAACCCTCATTGGGCTACCCCTTTCGCTTATATGAATGATGCCAGCCGCGATGCCCTCCGCGCTATCTCGCCCATTGGTCTACGGGACGACGCAAGGCATTGGAAGATCTCCAGGCACATTTGCTAAAGGTCCATCCCAATGTAGCTTTTCTAGATCAACGTTTTACTATTCGCTTATCACGCGTTGTTGGGATATGGCGCGGCGCAGCGCAATATGAACAAGGGCGTCTCAGTTGGCTTGAACAGAATAGAGGCAATCTCGATAATCCCTATAAGCCGGACAGTTTCTCTCGCTTAAAGATTCTCTCTTTGTTGGACGTCGCGACCTCGCCCAGGAATGAGAGGGCGCATTAAGTCTGAGTCGCCGTCGCCCAACGTTCCTTTTAAACGGCGAACGACGCATGAGCAAAACGAGTGCTTTGCAGCAAATTCCCTATTTACTGGGTTCACCTTATATCTCTGTCTTCTATAATCTCCAGCAACCAGGCCTCTATGCCAATACAGCAACATTTCTTAACGCTATTGCAACTGGCATCTATCGATCAATCAATGCTAGAGGCCTCGCTATCACAAATCTCTCATACGATACACTACACATCCAGCCGAATGACGCCCATATCTACCACCATTTTGAAGACTGGCTGGCAACTGTAGCGGCGATTCTCGATCGCGAACAACGTACCTTGCTCTTAACTATCGATGAATTTGAAATACTTGAAGAGACAGAACAATCAAAGTATCTGGATGTCAACTCATTATTGAATTGGATGCGTAGCATTATTCAATTCCATCCACGCATTACATTCTTGTTCAGTGGCGTGAAGACCTTTCAGGAAACTATCCAGGAAAGCGTCCTGGTGAGCCACTATATCGAGGTCTGACAGCGCTCTGAGCAAGATCCCAAAGCCTGGCTGTCTCGTCATTACGGACCTGGTGAGACCGTTGATCTGCTGAGTATGGATGCGCAGATCGACGTGGCCGCGTTTTATCGGGGTTGGTCTTTGATCAGGGCGATGAAGAGTGAGGATCGTCGGGACCACTGGTGGCGATTGATGCCAACGGTAATGAGTGAAATGCGCTATACGCACTGGCCGCCTCGATGACTGCTGCTTCCAGTATGTCGGGTGATGGGCTGAAGTTGTGCAGGGTGATGTCGAGTGCGTTTTTCTTCAATGTGCGCTTCCAGGTGCCGACGACAAGGCCATCGACGACAACGGTGGCGAGAAAGATGCCATTGCCGCCCGGAACGATTTTGGCTGTGTGTTCCGCAGCAAGCACGGCACTACGGTCTTTGTAGCCAAGCAGGTATTCGTCGAAGCCGGGCAGTAAGTGGACGCTGGATTCGGGGGACATTGACCGGTGCTCAGGGGCGTCTGTGCTCGACAGGTATTCTTGACCGTCTAACTTTTCCACACGCAGCTTTGCCTGGATGGCCCCAAGTCCTGCCTTTGCATCAGCTACCGTTAATCCTGCCCAGCCGACGAAGTCGCGCATGGTGGCGGGTCCATGACTGGCGAGATAACGCCCGGCAAGCGTGGCCAGCGCTTCCTCTCTGGATAACTCACGCGCTTGCGGGACCCACTCGTCGAGGAGCACAAAGGTCTGCTGTTTGCGCTCAAGTGGACCCAGGCAGATCAGACCAGTCTGCGCCATATACCACAGAAGATGGTAGCCACGCTGTCCTTTGGTGCTGATGCCTGCGTCTTCCAGGATCTGCATAAGGTCGGGACGAGCGATGCGTTTGCCGCCGTTGAGCGCGTCGTAGAAAAGCTGCTGCGAGCGCTCGATGGTGATTACGTCAAGTGCGAGTTGCGCCTGCCGCTGCCTGGCACCGGCCAGCATGCGTGTGGAAGAAAGCTTCACCATCCATTGAGCATCCTCCGCTGGCACAAAGTGTAGAGTCCCGCGCATAGGCCAGGTCCGCAGAATCTTCCTGTCGACGATCGCTTGCTCGATATCGACCACCGTCGCGGATTGCGTGCGCAGACCGATGGCCCACAACGCCTGTTGATAGTCCTGGGCCTGCATAGCACCCATCCACCTCACCACTTCTTCAGGGCGTACAAATCTCTCACCATCAATAGCCTGATTGAACAGCCGCCTGTGGGCGATATCTGTGTTCATGCTCTCATCCTTTCTGTGCTGGGGTCTGGCGAGGTTCTTTCTTTGCAAAAAGAAGTTTCATTATACGCTAAAGTATTTTGCCTGGCGGAGAAGGGAGAAGCGACCTGGTTCTGGCGACGTTTGTTTGCAGACAAAGGAGACGCAGGCTTGCACATTCCCGGCTGGCTAGCCGTAATTTGGATCTGAGGTTATCGCTTCCTGGGTATATAAGTAGGCATCAAGCTGCTTTTCGGCAAGAAACTGTCCATGAGGAAGGTCATAGGACAAAACGATATTTATACGCCGCTCATCGCCTACCACTGGTCGCACACTATGCAGTGTTCGATTGCCCCGGATGAGAACCAGTCTGCCCGGCGCAGGCTTTACTACCACCTTTCTGCTAAACAGGTTGCGTACAAAAGAGAGCCTGAGGAGACTGTCTAGCCACTTTTGCAGAGATGTATGGGTCCTCTTGCCCAGGAAGAGACGATAGTTTGGGTAGAATTCGATTTCACCGCCAGTCACTTCATTCAAGTAGAGCAGCGCTGTCACCGCGTTGCGATCATAATGCCAGCGATAGACCCCTCCTTGCGGAGTAATATTTACATTGACGCCGACCTTTTTGTCCTGCAATGGCACCAACTCTTCGCCAGCTACTTCGCACACAAAGACATTGACTTCCTGATAAAGCTGAACGATTGCGGGCAGATGCTGCTCGATCTGTTCACCATCAATCACAAAGTAATGGAGCGAACGACCCGGTACTTTGCGGTGAATTTCTGGCAATACGTGCGTCTGGCGAAAGTCTGTGATGCTTGCGAAAAATTCTTTCTGCCGGGATGCTGGAAGAAACTGCTCTTGTACAGCGTATCCTCTTTTAAGAAACTCGGCTCGCATCTTCTCTTGCTGATTACTCTCAGTCATGCTTTCTCTCCTTCGAGAATATGGAACTCATTTTACCGCTAAAAAGAGATGGAAGATCAAGATTTATTGTATTCTATGTAAATAGGATACAATAAATATCTGGCCGATATCTTCCCTTAAAATGCCCAGCCTGTCCATCGTTATTGTAATTTAACTAGACCACTAAAGGATTAGCAGTTGCCATTTGTAAAAGCTTTTCTCGCTCGTATCTCGCGAATTTTCGCAGTAAGATCTCCCAACTCGTATTTATTCGCGTAGATGTCTTTGCCGCAATAAATATTTCTGCGCGTAAACGGTTCAGGAGTTTCGACGAGAAGTTGTTGTCGGATCTCTGCGCGGTCAGAGCCGACAGCATAGAACCAGGGTTTGGGCAGGCTATATACTGAGTCGTGTACCCAGGCCGGGCAAGAGAGATGGTAAGCCTGACTAAGCCACTCGACAGAAGCAGCAGCGAAAACTGCCCATTTCTGGAGTTCGGGTGCCGCAGGGGTTGGCAGAGAGATCTGATCTTTGATGAGCATCAAACGTTGGTTTTTCGCATCGCCATACCAGGCATTCATAAAATTGCCAAGCGCTATCCAAGGTTCCTCACCATGACAAATTTCCTGATAGGAACAAGCCATTGTCTGTAAGTGGTCTTGCATACTTCTACTCCCCCCTCCACTCGATTTTACTCTGACGGAAAGAACTTGTCCAGGGTTTGAGAGATGAATAAGAGACGTTGTACCTCAACTTCAGGGATGTAGAAATCTATGATCGCCTGGGCTTGCTTTTTCGTAGAGATATGAAGTTTCTTGCATAAAGTTTGGATATCGTCGACATCCTTCTTGCGGTTAGCAATAAGCTTCAACGCTAATATATACTTTTTAGGTGGAAGATAGACTTCCAGAGGACCAACGTGCAACCAAAGGGATTCTATCGGCGGTGGCTCCAATGCTTCAATGAAATCAGAGATGATAGTATTAAACCAGTCGTCTGGAAGCCTGTTTCTGGCGGAGATAGTATGGGCGGCTGTTCAGAGAG
>DAOTTJ010000311.1:0-7290 GCA_034437695.1 Ktedonobacteraceae bacterium | reverse complement strand
CGAACGCGATCAGCGCTGCGCGTGAGGAGGGCGCAATTCACAACCAGCCACGTAAGCCGAAAGTGCCGGGCTTACGCGGCCAAAAGCGGTTTCACACCGCCTGAGGGGAACAGATATCTTTTACTCATCAGCCAGATGGTAGCATGGAGACCGCATCGGTGTCAATGAATACTGGTCACCCACCCAGGGCTGTTGCAAAGTCGGGAAGAAAAACGGAAAGCGAGGGTGCAGGGAGCGCAGCGTCCCTGCCGGAGCGCGAGGTGTCCTCCATAGGCGCGGACTTAGGCGGGAGTGCAGAGGGCGGCAGCCCTTTGCCGAGGCTTGGGGTGTCCCCAACACACTTTTTATTCTGTTTTGCGTGTTTTGCCGGAGGCAAAACATGCAAAACAGGAGTGCAGAGGGTGACCCTCTGCTCAAGTCCGCGCGAATGGAGGTGTCCTCGCACAAACCTTTCTTCCCTCTTTTGTCCGCCGCCGCAGGCGGCAGAGCGACTTTGCAACAGCCCTGGAGGGAGACAGAGAGCCGATTGACAAAAGAGTATAGTAACAATATTATTCTTGCCGTTAAAGTTCTTTTGCGAGAATTTTGGTATGTGGAATGAATTGGAAGAACAAAAAACACCTGGAGGTAAAGTAGATGGAAGACTATCACGCTGCTTTCTTACAGCGTGCCACGGATGTGAACATTCGAGATGAGAACGAGCGGCGTATAGCTGCGATCCATATTGACAGTGTTGCTATTGAGTGCCTTCTCAAGCATATAATCTTTACCGACTTGCCAAAGGGTGCAAGAAAAGAATGGAAAACAGAGACCTGTGATCCTGGTCATACCATGACCAATCCGGGACACAGTTATCAAGAGGCCTTGAAGCGCCATAATCGATTGCGCTCACGTATCCAACAGTTCCCATTTGTGTTAGCCAGGCTAAACGAGGTTGAGAAGCCAGAAGGTCACTTTATCAACACGCGTTATATGGGAAATGAGCCTGATGATGAGAAGTATAGACGGTGGGTACAGTCGTATCGAAGCCTTGTAGATTGGTTACAGAGACAGACTACGAAGCTATGAATTGTGAAGGTATAGAGAGATGCAGTACATTTGGAGACCAACAGTTAGAAAATATATTGAGGAACGCTACATACAAAACCCGAAAGAATGGTATGATCTGACCATCTCCACGTCAGGTTTGTTGAATATTACTATTATAAGTGAGCATTTTGTACATATCGCTGTATCTCAACGACGTGAGCAAATTCTGGACCTTCTTTTGGAGTCAAATGCGCCCACATCGATAGGCTTTCTGTCTCTTTATACAACGAGTGAAGCTGACTCTATTGGCCTTCCTAAGCCTCCGACTATACAAAGTGGCAGAGTCGATAACTGGTCTGATCTGGCCCAGCAAGCAATGAACGTCTCTGGATATGCTAGAGAGCAGCCAGGGAAACAGGGTATTCCTCGTACTGTCACTTTCTACTCATTCAAAGGTGGTGTGGGTCGTACAACCGCGCTTACCCATGTAGCGTGGATTCTTGCAATGAGAGGTCGAAAGATTGTTGCTGTCGATTTAGATTTAGAGGCACCGGGCTTGAGTTCTTTGTTCCATCTGGCACCCATGCCTAAGTACGGGATCGTAGACTATTTCTACGAACGTTCCTACCTTCCTCAGGGTATTGAACCCAGTATCTCTATTGCCGAAATCTTTGGTGAGGCACCTATTCCAGATGCCCCTGGACGCCTTTTCATTGTCCCTGCGGGCTTTCTTGATCTTAACTACATCACGAAGGTAGACGATCTTCGTGCATCTGTGATTACTGAGCGTGGCGAGGATCTTTGGTCTATCTTTTTCCGTGAGATTACTGAACAATTGCAGCCGGACATTATTCTCATTGACTCACGTACAGGCATCAACGAATGGGGAGCCTTTTCTTTACTACGAGCTGCTGATCAGGCAATTGTGTTCCTATACCCCAATGAGCAAAATAAACGTGGGATTGCCCTTCTTCTTGATGCCCTAGCTGGTAGTATCCCTCTACAACTCGTTTTTTCTCCAGTGCCATTTGGTGATACTGTGAGAGAGAAAGTCAGGGAATATTGGCAGGATCTACAGGGACGATTGGGTGTAGCCGCTGGTGAGGTCAATGGAGATGAAGATAAAGAGAGTCAGGAGCTTGAGGCTCAATCAGATCTGGCGGAGCCAATCACTATATACTATCTCACTGAGCTTGCTCTGGCTTCGAGCTATCCTGTTTTGCCACTGCTACCAAATTACATGAATATTGCCAACGTAGTGGATGAAGATACCACGGCAATCAGTCGTGAGCAAGTGTTAAGCGATATAGATAGCCGACAGAAGATTATCGAGAGCCTGAAGTTTCCCGCCGTGAATGCTGCCGATCCTGGTTCCGACCAAAACCTTCGTAACCTCTTTCAGCGAACTACTGATTTCGAACAATTTCTTGATGATACAACTTGCCTTATACGAGGGCGCAAAGGTACAGGGAAGACAGCTCTTTACGAGCTTCTTCTCAAGTATGAAGAGGTTGCCCGTGAACTATCAAACAAACGGCTTGATCGCGTCACCTGTTTCTCAGGACACGGTAGATTTCGCATTCGTCCGACCAGAGATGAATTTCAACGGATTGCTCAGTCTATAGAGCAAAATAAGGGGTCCTGGGAAGCATTCTGGCGTTTTTATTTACTTCTTCGTATGTATCTAGAAAATCAGCTGCAACGCTACTTTAAAGGAAACAGAGTCGATAAATTCAATCCACTCAAGTCTGTGCTCGGCAAGTTACCAGCGGGCGTTGATAGTTGGCAAATAGAACATACCCGGCTACTAGCAGAAATGGCAACAGACAGTGAGCTAAACTTGCTGGCAAAGGATCTGCTTGACGAGATTAACAGACAGTTACAAAAGAGTGGCAAGATACTCTGGTTTCTTTATGATGATTTGGATGAAGATCTGCTTGAAAAGGGTAATGTACGTAAGGGGGCGTTGACAGGTTTATTTCAGCTTATCCAGGCTTCCGATGCTCGTCGCTTAGTAGCTATTCGTTTCAAAATATTCCTGCGTGAAGATATCTGGAGTCGGCTTGTTTTTGATAATAAGAGCCATCTCAATGGGCGCGATATCATTTTGAAGTGGACACGGAAAGATTTTCTGCGCTTGGCCTTGCGTCAAGCATTACAGTCAAAAGAATTCAGAGATGTAGTCGACCGTTTTGCTCCTGTTGAGAATATTGATCAGGCAGAAGAAGCGTTGATTGATAAAGCGCTTCAATTATTATGGGGGACCAGACGAGAGCCGAATTTAAAATCTAAGTATGTATCAAGGTGGGTATATGATCGTCTCACAGATTCCAGTGAAACCACGTTTCCGCGGAGTTTAAACATTTTACTTAAAGAGGCTAAAAATCATGAGTTGCACTCTCATCGAGATCAACTTACACCGCCAGATCGCTTGCTTCAAGCTACATCGCTCAATCAAGGACTCTTTGTTGCATCCAAACAACGCTGCGAAGAAGTAAGAGAAGAATATCCTGAATTTGAGCCATTTTTCGATGCTCTGACAAATCTTGAAGTGCTCATATTGGAGCGGAAGTTACGCGAGGTGTGGCAAGATAAAGCAAGGGAAATTGTACCTACATTTGAGAGCTTCGTTGAATTCTTGCTTAGCATCGGGCTGATCGGCCTTGCTGAATTGCAAGAAAAAAAACGTGGGTATCGCTTTGCTGAAATTTATACCTATGGCTTCAATATGTATCGTGGAAAAAGGAAATACTAGTACTCTGTTCCTCTTTTCTATTGATGTTGGACTGCTGCCTCGTTCTCACAAACGAGGCAGCAGTCCAACGTGTCGAAGCCGGTCCCGTTTACGGGGGAGAAGCGATGGTGAGATTCTGTGCGTGCCAGGTTGCGCCAGACTGTGTAGACAGAGACAGTTCCTCGATATCTCCCTGTAGAGTGATAGAGGCATACTGTCTGGTGCTAAACGTCGAAGAGTCGAAGCCAATCAATCCGATCCCCAGGGTGTTGGGAGCACTGGCCTGAATGGAGAGATTTGGACTCGCTGGCTGCCAGCCTTTACTGGGCGTATAGGATAGTTCCTCGATATCGCGATTGCCCTGCGCATCGCCTGGCATATAAGCATAGTGTTTACTGTTGAACTGCTGAGAGTTAAAACCGGCCAGGGGGTGTCGAGAACGGCCGGGGGAGCGACGGTCAGAGCGGAGAGGTCAGTTGACTGCCAGCTTCTACCAGTCGAGACATACATTCCTCTCATATACTATATGCCCTTTTTTCTCTTTTTAAACTCTATTGCTGGTTATTTGCGCTGTCGCCTGTGGTGGTTGGAGAAGGTCATCAGCAACCCTGGCGCGTATGTTCCTAAGAGAAGAAAAGAGATCCAAATGATTTGCTTCTTGAGTACTCGGAAGGGGAAAGATAAATGTCAGTAGGAGACATCACCCTCTGGAAAGACCGTTTGCGCGAGGAACGAGTTCGGCGTAACTGGCGGCAGGCCGATCTCGCCGAACAGTTGGGAACCTCCGTCGTCTCCATCCAGCGCTGGGAAAAGGGTCGCCAGCAACCTGGTCCATATTTTCGGATCAAACTGAATGCCCTCTTTGGCAAGAGTGGAGAAGAACAAACGCTGGTTGAACAGCCATCACCGTTACCCATTTTCGTTCAGGGAGAGACAGTTAGTACGTTGCCAGAGAGTTTTTCCCTGGCTAATGGTCTGGCGCTCTGGAACGTTCCGTATGCTTGTAACCCCCATTTCACGGGACGCAAGGAATTGTTGGAGCACCTTCATCGACAGTTGAGTATCCAAACGAAAAAGCTGCAAGGCTCGCGTGGAGTTGCTCTATTCGTGAACAGCAATTGGAACCATTTCACCAGAGAAGCCGAATATGTTCAGGCATCGTGGAGAAAGGCATAGGGAGCGTATTGTGATCTTGCACAACATCTCTCAGGTGAGAATTCGGGTATAGAATGGATCTTGGGAACAGGTTATATACACGCCTGACGTATGATCCACCGCGCCCAGGAAGCATTGATTGGAGCTGAAACCCTCTCGGAAGTGATAGGTGATGCTATCCGTGCTAATCTGTAGAATACCAAAGGCGAGGCTACTAACGCGGAATAATGGAGTACGAGCAATATCCTGCGAGCCGACAGGTCTGTGGCGTTAGCCACTCCTCATCAGGTTCGCAGGATATTTTGTCTGGCGGAGTTTATCAGGCGTCAAACGTGATAGGCAGATGTTTGAAGCCGAAGAAAGAGCGGCCCGCAAACAGTTCTGCGTGATCGCGGTCGACATGGAGATTGGAGAGCTGTGTGATAATTATCGGGAGAGCGACCGACGCTTCCATGCGCGAGAGAGGAGCGCCGATGCAGAAGTGGATGCCATGACCGAAGGCCACATGCTTATTTGGCGTGCGTGTAATATCGAAACGTTCGGGATCAGTGAATTGGCGGGGATCGCGGTTAGCCGCGGCCAGCCAGGTAAAGACCAGAGCGTCCTGGGGGATAGTTACACCTGAGATCGTGACCTCTGCGCGGGTCGTACGTACCAGACGCCAGACCGGAGAGGAGAAGCGGAGCACCTCTTCGATCGCGTCGGGTATCAGTGCAGGCTGCTGACGAACGCGCTCAAGCGTTGCGGGATATTCATCAAAGCAGCGAATAGCCTGGCCGAGCAGATTCGTCGTAGTGATGTGGCCCGCGAGGAGGAGGATCGTGCAGAAATTAATCGTATCCTGTATATCAAGATGTTCGCCATCGATTGAAGCGGCCAGCAGGTCGCTCATCATATCCTCGCGTGGCTTCCGTTTGCGCTCCTCCAACATCTGCCTGAAGTAGTCAGACATCTCCTCGATAGTCTGACCGAAGCGTTGAAGCTGTGGATTGCTCTGCAACTGTTCATCGGGTCGGAAAAACTCGGCATCGCTTAACTGCTGCTCAAGCAAGAGATCGGCCCAGCGTTTAAACAGCGGGCGGTCGCTGGAGGGAACACCGAGCATCTCGGCAATGACGATAGTGGGCAAGGGATAGGCAAAGTCCGTGGCGAAATCCATTTTGCCGTTTGGGAGGTGCTCGGCGAGCAGATCCTGAGCGATACTAGCGACGCGCTCGCGTAAGCGATCGATTGCGCGTGGAGTAAAGGCGGACGTCACCAGATTGCGATACTGACGGTGCTCGGGTGGGTCCATAACCAGGATACTGCGGCCTTCGCGGGACGCTTCAACTGCGTGTTGTTCACCATTAGTGCGGCGAGCAGCATTCTGTATAGCGCGAAACTGTTGGCGGCGTTCTGAGGAAAAAGTCGTATAATCGGTGATAGCTAGATTGACATCGGCGTAGCGAAAAAGGTGCCAGCACCCACTTTCCTCATCCAGCCAGACCGGTTGTGTATCCTGCATCTCTTTCAGCCAGCGGTACTGATGCTGTACCTCGTTCAGGGTTGAGAATACATTCTGCACAGAGAAAGCCTTTCTTTTCAAGTAAAACGCATTTCGGCTAAGAAAAACTTCAGTCTTCTTCAGAATATAGTATTTAGATTCATAAAAGTCAAGGAACGAGCAAAATCCATCTAAGCATTACAATAATGGTAAAACAAGAGTTTATCAGAAGATAAGAACCTTGAGTTGAAATCCATGTAAGGATTGCAATTATTCGAAATTGACAGAAAAATGGCAGATGCCATACACTCTCTATGCCAGGAGGTATCCAGGTTGAGAGAGATTTCCTACTTTGGGGAGAAGAGCATTTACCTGAGGCAACCTGGCTATTCTTATAGCCAAAACAGGGAGAGACTATTTTTAGTATCGTTATCTATATCGTGCGACCAGCTTCTTCTAGCGCAAACTTTGGGGATCTTTGGAGTGCTTCTGTTCCTTAGGAGGTGCCTAATTAGCGAGAGCGTTGCGGTACGCTCTCGCCAGGACAACTCCAAAAACTTCATCCACCATGTACACAACGATCTTTTCAGGAGGGGACCTGGGAACCGAGAGGAACTATACCCAGGTCTGGCCGCCATTTATCGTCTTGAGCAGCACTGGCCTATCAGGTAGAGCCGTGTTGATAGCCCACCCTTCTTGCGCCGACACAAAATCCAGTTGGGAGATGTGTCCGAAATTCGCACTCGGGGTGATCGTCGTCCAGTGCTGTCCTCCATCGCTTGTCTCATTCAGGGTACTACCATTGGTTCCGACAACCCACCCCTGTTGCATCGTCAGAAAGTCCCAGGTGCTGTCAGCATTGGAGAGCAGCGTAGCGCTGCTCCAGGTA